>NZ_JBSVVZ010000001.1:0-324387 GCF_054071875.1 Pseudomonas sp. SDO524_S393
CGCAGCCTCGCCGGGGCTCGACAGCTCCCACAGGGGTCTTGCAGTGGCTGAAAAAAACCCGCCAGCAGGGCCATCGCGCCGAACACTTTTTTACCAGCAACAGAGATCCCCTGTGGGAGCTGGCTTGTCGGATCGCCGCACCGCTGCGAAAGCGTCGGCACTGCTAATACAGATACCACCCTCCACACATCAGGTTAAGCTATAGGATTATTGGCAATAAACTCACCTATTCATACGCCTAACCTATGGATTGCCCCATGATCAACTTTCGCCTCATCCGCCATCTCTGGCTGTTTCTCGCCGTCGCCGAAGAACAGAACTTCGGCCGTGCCGCCAAGCGCCTAGGTATGTCGCAACCGCCGCTGAGCGAGCAGATTCAGGTGTTGGAGCAGGCGCTCAAAGTCACATTGTTCGAGCGTTCGCGGCGTGGGGCTCGGTTGACGCCCGTGGGGGCGGCGATCTTGCCGGCGGTGCGCAAGTTCGCCGAGCAACTGGAGCGCCTGGAGCTGGCGGTGGAAGAGGCGGTGGCGGGGCAGTCGGGCATGCTCACCATCGGGGCGATTTCCACGGCGATGTTCGATGTGCTGCCCGGCCTGATCGACCGGCTCAAGCAGCAATACCCCCATCTCACCGTATCGGTGCGCGAGATCGATAGCGTGGAGGCGGTACCGGCGCTGGAGGCCGGAGACATCGACCTGGCCTTCGCCCGGCTGGACGGTGACCTGGGCCCGGCCATCCACTCGCTGCCACTGCGCGAAGACCGCCTGATGGTGGCGCTGCCCAGCGATCACCCGCTGGCCGCGCGCTCGCGCATCAGCCTGTCGAGCTTGGCCAGCGAGCCGCTGGTGATGTTTTCGCGCAAGGTCAGCCCGGTGTATTTCGACAACCTGATTGCCACCTGCCGCGCCAGCGGTTTCTCGCCACGGGTGCTGCACGAAGTGCGTTCGGTGGCCTCGCAGATCGCGTTTGTCAGCTGCGGCCAAGGCATCGCGCTGGTGCCGGCTTCACTGAAAAAACTCGCGCCGGACAACGTAGTGCTGCGCGCGCTCAGCCAAAAGCTGCATGTGGTCACCACCGCCGTGGCCTGGAACAGCGAACGCCCAAACCCGTTGGTCACGGAGCTGGTCGCGCAGTATCAGGCTCATACGATTGGCGTATGAAAGCGTTCCGTCATTCGTCATTTACACAGGGTTGAAAACCCTCGAGATTTGACGGCTGTCTGATCAAGGAGCCTCCACCATGTCGTTCGCCCATACCCTTGTGCCGCTGACGGTCGACGGCGTGTCATTGAACATCGCTGCCCTGCATCGTCCCGGCGAGCGTGCCCCCATCGTGTTTTTGCATGGCTTTGGCTCGACCAAGGAAGACTATGCCGACATCGTCCTGCACCGGGCTTTCGACGGGCACCCCTTTGTGGCCTACGACGCTCCGGGTTGCGGCGAAAGCCAGTGCGCCGACCTGTCGAAGATCAACATTGCCTTCCTGTTGGACACCGCGTTGCAGGTGCTGGCGCATTTCGAGATCGAGCGCTTCCACCTGGTGGGCCACTCCATGGGCGGCTTGACCGCACTGATGCTCGCCGACCGGTTCCCTGGGCGCGTGCTCAGCTTTGTCGATATCGAAGGCAATATCGCCCCCGAAGACTGCTTTCTCAGCCGCCAGATCGTCGATTACCCGGCGCAGGATCCCGAAGCGTTTTTCAGCGCCTTTATCGAGCGCACCCGCCAGGCCCCGGCGTACGCCAGTGCGTTGTACTCGGCAAGCCTGCGCCACAAAGTCAGGGCCGGCGCGGTGCGCGGGATTTTCCAGTCGATGGTGCACCTGTCGGACCACGCCGACCTGATGGGCAAGTTCCTCGGCCTGCCGTGCCCGCGCCTGTTCATGTACGGCGAGCAGAACGCCACGCTGTCCTACCTGCCGCACATTCAGGCCCGGGGCGTGCGCCTGGCGCCGATTGCCGACTGCGGGCACTTCCCGATGTATTCCAACCCGGTGGCGATGTGGCGCCAGATCGGCGACTTCATCAAGACTTGAACCGTCCCACCAGGCCATTCAACTCATCCGACAGGTTCGACAGCCGGCCCGAATCGTCCTGCGCCGAGTTGGCCAGGCGTTCCACCAACCGCGCCTCGTCATAGATCTGCTGGATGTGCCGGTTAATCTCTTCGGCCACGCTGTGCTGTTCCTCGGCGGCGGCGGAGATTTGCAGGTTCTGGTCGCGGATCTCGTTGACCGACAACTGGATGCCTTCAAAGCTGTCCCGCGCATTTTCGATGGACGCCACACTGGCGCGGGACAGGTCCAGGCAACTGCCCATTTTCTGCGTGACTTCCTGGGTCTTGCTGCCCAGGGTGCCGAGCAGTTGTTCGATCTCCCCGGTGGAGTCGGACGTGCGCTTGGCCAGGGCGCGCACCTCGTCCGCGACCACGGCGAACCCGCGGCCCTGGTCGCCGGCACGGGCGGCTTCGATGGCGGCGTTGAGGGCCAGCAGGTTGGTCTGTTCGGCAATCGCGCGGATGGTGCCGAGAATCTGGTTGATGCTGCGGCTGCCGGCCTCCAGCTCGACCATGGCCTGGGACGACTCGGTCAGGCGCTGCCCCAGGCGGTTGACATTGTCGGTGGTCAATTCGATCTGTTGCTTGCCTTCGGCCACGCGGCGATGGCCGTTTTCGGCGGACTCGGCGGCGCCGCTGCACGAGCGCGCCACTTCGTTGGCGGTGGCCACCATTTCATTGAAGGCCGTCGACACCAGTTCCACTGCTTCGCGCTGTCTGCCGGCGGCCTCGTTCATGTTGTGCGCCACCTCGCTGTTGACCTTCGAGGCGTTGTGCAAATTGCTCGACGCCGCACCAATGTGCTGGATCAGTTGGCGGATCGCCGCGAGAAACTTGTTGAACCAGCCGGCCAGCTCGGCAGTTTCGTCTTTACCCGTCACATGCAGTTCATGGCGCAAGTCGCCTTCGCCCTGGGCGATCGACTGCAAGCCGGTGCTGACCTGGCCGATGGGCTTGACGATAACCTTGGAAAACGCCGCTGCGATCAACCCGAAAATCAGCACCAGCACGCCGACGATGACCGCCGTGAGGTACGTCATGCGGGTGGCTTCGGCCATGACTTCGCGCTGTTCGATCAGCCCCACATACCGCCATCCCAGACCCGGGGAAGTCCACACGTTGGCCATGTAGCGCACGCCATCGATGACCACTTCGGTGGAGCCCTGGGGCGTCTCGGCCAGGTGCGCGTAGGGCGCGCCAAGGTCCTTGAGCGGTTTGAAGTTGTGGGCGGCGTCACGCGGGTCCACCAGCACCACGCCGTCTTCGATCAGCATCACATAGCCGCTTTCTCCCAGCCTGATGCTCTTGAGCAGCTCGGTGAGGTTCTTGAGTGACACGCTGACCACGAACACGCCCTTGGGCTTGCCGGTGTTGTCCAGCAGTGCGCGGGCGGTGCCCACCAGGGCCACGTCATCCTTGTCGTAGTAGTAAGCCGGGGTTCGCACGGTTTTGCCGGGGCTGGCCATGGCGGCCTTGTACCACGGGCGGGCGCGGGGATCGTACTGGGCCAGTTTCGGGTCGTCGGGCCATTTGGCGTAGGTGCCGTCTTCCAGGCCGATGGACAGAATCGCCGCCGCTGGGTGTGTGGCGCCATAGCGGGCAAAACGGTCGATCACCTGCTGCGCCGCCGCCGGCATCGGTTGGTTGGCCGCATCGGCGGGGCGGTAATCTTTGAGGCTGTCGACGGACGTGTATACAGAATCGGTCGCCAGCTGATCGACGTTTTGCAGCGTGCCATCGAAGAACTGGCGGATATTGCCATCGATCTGGCGAATTTCCCGGGTGCTGCCATCGATAAACTGATCCACCGCCTGGGTCCGCGTATTCATGACCGAGATCACGGCGACCAGGCTGACCGGGATAAATGCGACAGAAACAAAAGCCAGTACCAGTTTATTTTTTATTTTCATCGAGACGACCATCAGCAGGGAGGGCGGCCAAACCGCCGCGTGTCAAAAAGCACGCGGCAATTTGCTATGACTGATGTTTCGGCGCTGTTTGGATAAAGCTTTAGGGTTTTTTGTACACAATACAAAAGGCGATTGTTCTGTATCCAATCAATACACATCACGCAGGTAACGCTTCTGTTCGCTCAACTGGCGCCAGTACTCGCCGGCGCCCTCGAGGCCCAGTCCGCCGTGGGTTTGCGCGATGTCACGCAGCGCCTGGTCGACGTCCTTGGCCATGCGGCTGGCGTCGCCGCAGATATACAGCCGGGCGCCGTCCTGCAACCAGCGCCACAGTTCGGCGCCGTTTTCGCGAATGCGGTCTTGCACGTAGATCTTCTGCGGCTGGTCGCGGGAAAACGCCAGGCTCAGATGGGTGAGCAGGCCGTCGTGCTGCATGCCCTGCAACTCTTCGCGGTAGTAGAAGTCCGTCGCGGCATGCTGTTCGCCAAAGAACAGCCAGTTGCGTCCCGAGTGGCCCTGGGCGCGGCGCTCCTGCAAAAAACCGCGGAACGGCGCGATGCCGGTGCCCGGGCCGATCATGATCATCGGCACGTCGCCGTCGCTGGGCGTACGGAAATGTTTGGACGGTTGCACGAACACCGGCACGTCGCCGTCGCCGGCACGGTCGGCGAGGAAGGTCGACGACACCCCCTTGCGTTTGCCATAGCGCACGGCGGCCACGGTAAGGTGCACTTCCTGCGGGTGGGCCTTGGCACTGGAGGCGATGGAATACAGGCGCGGTTGCAGGCGCTTGAGGGTGCCGAGCAGTTCGTCCGCCGTGCAGTCGATGGGGTATTCATGCAGCACATCCGCCAGTTGCCGGCCCCACAGCCAATCCTTGAGGGCAGCCTTGCGTTCGGGTTCGAGCAACTGCTTGAGGCCCGAGTTCGCGCTGCGTTCAGCGATAAACGCCAGGGTGTCGCTGCTGGGCCGGGCGATTTCGAAATGCTGGATGAGTGCCTGTTGCAGCGGCAGATCACCAAAGGTATCGATGTTCACTGGCGTCGTGGCAGCCAGACGGGTCAGGCCCAGCAGCTCGTCAACCAGCTCCGGACAGTTGCGCGGCTTCACGCCCAGGGCATCACCGGCTTCATAGCTCAACCCGGAGCCGGCCAGGTCAAGAGCGAACTGGCGCGTCTCCTTGTGTTGGCTCTGTGGATTCAAGTGCCGATTGAGCAACAACCGCGCGCCGTGCAACTTGGTTTTGCCGGCGTGGGTGGCGGGCGCGGCGGCCTTGGCCGGGTTGAGGCTGTGTTGCAAACGCTGCAACCAGGCCTCGGCGTGCTCTTCGAATTCGGTGTCGCAGTCGACGCGTTCCAGCAGGCGCGTGGCACCCAGTTCCAGCAGGCGCTGGTCAAGTTGTTTGCCGTGCTGGCAGAACTGATCGTAATTCGGATCGCCCAGGGCCAGCACTGCGAAGCGCAGCGATTCCAGACGCGTCTCGGCGTTGTTCAGGCTGTGCCAGAACGCCTGGCCATTGTCCGGCGGATCGCCGTCGCCAAAGGTGCTGCTGATCAGCGCCAGGGTGTGGGTGCTGGCCAGTTTGCTGGCGGGAAAGTCGGCCATGGCACTCAGTTGCACGTTGATGCCGCTGTCACGCAAACGCAGGGCGAATCGCTCGGCCAGGGCTTCGGCATTGCCGGTTTGCGAGGCCCAGAGCAAGGTCACGGCGGGCGACTCCAGCGCGGGCAGCGCAACGGCGGTGTTGTCGGCACGGCTGAACAGCCCGGCGAGTACACCGTCCAGCCACAGGCGGGTGTCTGCGGCCAGCGGCGCGCTGGAGGGCAGCGTCGGTACACCGGCGACCTGGCCCCCGGCGCCCGACTGCAAACCGCTGAGGAAACCGGCGAGGTAGGTGCGCTCGCGGTCGCCGAGTGGCGGCGGCGAGACGTTACGGATGCCGGCGATTTCGGCGAAGGCGTCGAGGCGCGACATGCTGAGGTCCTCTACTGAAGGGGATGAATCGGTGGCGGCCGGGCCGTCGAGGAACCGATGGTCGATCAGCTCGACCCGGGCCAGCGCCACCGCGCAGAATTTGAATTCAGGCTGCAACGAAATCGGGTCGACGGCATCGTGGGTGACGGCGTTGATCGCCAGGTGTTCGCCGAACACATCGTTCCAGTGGAAGGGCGCAAAACAGTTGCCGGGCCGCACACGGTCGGTGACTCGCGCCGGCAACACCGCACGGCCACGTCGGGAGCGCACTTCCACTGCGTCTTTGTCCTTGATGCCCAGGCTGGCGGCGTCTTCGGGGTGCAGTTCGACGAAGGGGCCGGGGTTGAGTTTGTTCAGGGTTGCGACCTTGCCGGTCTTGGTCAGGGTGTGCCACTGGTGCTGCACGCGGCCAGTGTTGAGTACGAAGGGAAAGCCCTCATCGGGCATTTCCGCCGGCGGCAGGTGAGGGCGGGGCAGGAAGTGCGCCTTGCCGTCTGGAGTGGCGAAGCGCAGCGTGCTGCCGTTCCTGTAGCGGATCGGGTTGCGGTCGCCGGCATCACTGGATGCGCAGGGCCATTGCACGGGGCGTTCGCGCAGGCGTGCATGGCTGGTGCCGCGAATGTCGTAGCCGGTCGCGGGATTCCAGGCGCGCTTGATCTCCTCGAACACTTCGGCGGCGCTGGCGTAGGTAAACGCCTCGGCAAAGCCCATCTCGCAGGCGACCCGGGCGATGATCTGCCAGTCCGGCAGGGTGTCGCCGGGGGCGTCCACGGCCTTTTGCATCAGCGTCAGGTTGCGCTCGGAGTTGATCATCACCCCTTCGGCCTCGGCCCACAGGGCGCCGGGCAGCAGGATGTCGGCGTAACGGTTGGTTTCGGTGTCGAGAAAGGCATCCTGGGTGATGACCAACTCGGCGGCCTGCAAGCCCTCGATCACTTTGCGGCGATTGGGCGCGCTGGCGACCGGGTTGGTGCAGATGATCCAGCAAGCCTTGATCTGTCCGGCGGCCATCTGCTCGAACATCGCGACGGTGCCGCTGCCGGCGGAGCGCGACAGGCTGTCGGCGGGCAACTGCCACAGGTCTTCGACAAAGGCGCGGTCGGCTTCGACCAATAGCGAGCGCTGGCCCGGCAGGCCCGGGCCCATGTAACCCATTTCGCGACCGCCCATGGCATTGGGTTGCCCGGTGAGGGAAAACGGCCCGCTGCCCGGACGGCAGATGGCGCCGGTGGCCAAGTGCAGGTTGCACAGGGCATTGGTATTCCAGGTGCCGTGGGTACTCTGGTTGAGACCCATGGTCCAGCAACTCATCCACTCGGCGGCCTCGCCGATCCAGGTGGCGGCCTGGCGGATATCCGCTTCGGCCAAGCCGGTCAGTTCGGCCACGACAGGGGGCGGGTAGTCGTCGAGAAACCCCGGCATCGCCTCCCAGCCTTCGGTGAAGGCGGCGATAAAGGCAGGGTCGGTGTGGCCGTTCTTGACCAGCAGGTGCAGCAGGCCGTTGAGCAGGGCCAGGTCGGTGCCCGGCTTGATGGGCAGAAACAGGTCGGCCTTGTCCGCCGTGGCGCTGCGTCGGGGGTCGACCACGATCAGCTTCGCGCCGGCCTTGACCCGGTCCATCATGCGCAGGAACAGGATCGGGTGACAGTCGGCCATGTTGGCGCCGATCACGAAAAACAGGTTGGAACGGTCGAAGTCGTCATACGAACCCGGCGGGCCGTCGGAGCCCAGTGACAGCTTGTAGCCGCTGCCGGCGCTGGCCATGCACAGCCGCGAATTGGACTCCAGGTTGGCGGTGCGTACAAAACCCTTGGCCAACTTATTGATCAGGTACTGGGCTTCCAGCGACATCTGGCCCGACACATAGAACGACAGTGCATCCGGTCCGTGAGTGTCGAGGATACGGCGCAGGCGGCCAGCGGTTTCACGGATCGCCTTGTCCATGGGCAGGCGCACCGGATCGTGATCGCGGGCCTGGCGCAGGTAGGCGTTCTCCATGCGCCCGGAGTCGGCGATGGCCTGACCGCAGGTGGTGCCCTTGGTGCACAGGCGGCCGAAGTTGGTGGGGTGGGCCTTGTCGCCGATCACCTTGACCACTTTGTTGTGTTCCACCTGCATGACGATGCCGCAGCCCACGCCACAATAGGGGCACACGCTGCGGACGCTCTGATTTGCCATCGATCACCTTCATAAACAAAAAAAGCGCCATGCGGCCCTCCGTTGAAAAACGGGGGCCACACGGCGCCTTTGTCGTGAGTGGTCAGTCTGCGTTGACTGCCTGATTGAGGTGTTGCTAGCAAGTCACGCGCCAGCTTTTTATCGGATGTCGTGTGGGGAAATGTCTCCCCAGGGTGAAGCTACTGATGCCCTGTAGTGAGCGGGCTTGTCGAATCGTCGCACCGCCCGCGCCGGGCTGCGTAGCAGCCCCAAAAACGGGAGCGCTGCGCACTCCAGCGCGGGACAAGCCCGCTCACTACAGAAAAGCATCCTGTCCAGCACAACAAATACCCAGCGCACCTGAATGTGCACATTTTTGAAGCGATGCGCACCAGTTGGAGGCGTGGAACACGGTCTGGCGCAGGGTCACTCGCCGCGCAAGCCAGTCCTGCGGGCGTCGCAGCCAATTGGCACAGAGCCTGCAAGTCCACCCTCAACCCACCTCGGTCAACGACGATCGACAACAGGGGTAATAGCGGAAGGTCCGGCGCAGTCGCCCGATCCGAACCCGCATAAGAACAGGCAAAGACGCCTGGAACCGTAAGGTTTCAGGCGTTTTTTTTTGCTTTTTAAAACCGTGATGAGCGTTGTCGGGTGCCTTATATGAACAGTCTGAAAACCCTGGTCGTCGTCGGCAATGGCATGGTCGGCCACCACTGCGTGGCGCAATTGATCGAACGTGGCGCGCTGGCGCATTACCGCCTGCACGTGTTCAGCGAGGAGCCGATGCGCGCCTATGACCGCGTGCACCTGTCGGAATATTTCACGGGTCGCGATGCCGAGTCGTTGGCCTTGTCCGAGGCGTCGCTGTACCAGACGCCGGGGGTTACCCTGCACCTGGGCGTGCCGGTGCTGGAAATCGATCGGGCCCGCCGCGAAGTGATCACCGCCGACGGATGCGTGCCGTACGACAAGCTGGTGCTGGCTACCGGGTCCTATCCGTTCGTGCCGCCCATCGAAGGCGCCGAAGGCGATTCGCGGTTGGTCTACCGCACCCTGCAAGACCTCGACGCCATTCGCACCGCCGCCCGCAGTGCACGCCGTGGCGTGGTGGTCGGTGGCGGCCTGCTGGGCCTGGAAGCGGCCAACGCACTCAAGAGCCTGGGCCTGGAGGCGCATGTGGTGGAGTTCGCGCCGCGCCTGATGCCGGTGCAACTGGATGACTTCGGCGGGCTGGCCCTCAAGGCCCAGATCGAACGCCTGGGCGTCGGCGTGCACTTGTCCCGAGCCACCCAGTCGATCAGCGCCGGCGAGCATTACCGCTACCGCATGAACTTTGCCAATGACGAGTTCCTGGAAACCGACCTGATCGTGTTCTCCGCCGGCATTCGTGCCCAGGATGCGCTGGCGCGCCAGGCCGGGCTGGAGATCGGTCCGCGCGGTGGCGTGGTGATCAATGACGAGTGCTTGAGCTGCGACCCGAACATCTACGCCATCGGCGAATGCGCCTCGTGGAACGGCAGCCTGTTCGGCCTGGTCGCACCGGGTTATCAGATGGCCCGGGGCGTTGCCGCACTGTTGTGCGGGCAGACCGCCGAACCGTTTGTGGGCGCCGACATGTCCACCAAGCTCAAGCTGCTGGGGGTGGACGTCGGGTCCATCGGCGATGCCCACGCCCACACCCCGGGCGCACGCAGCTATCAATTCATCGACGAGGCCAGCGCCAGCTACCGTCGCCTGGTGGTGGACGCCAGCGGCAAGCACGTGATCGGCGCGGTGCTGGTGGGTGACAACAGCTACTACGACACCCTGCTGCAATACATGCAGAACGCCATCGCGTTGCCCACCGAGCCGGCTAGCCTGATCCTGCCCTCCACCGGCGGCGCCCCGACCCTGGGCCCGGGCGCCTTGCCCGAGTCGGCAACGGTATGCTCGTGCCACAACGTGACCAAGGGCGCGATCTGCTCGGCCATCGATGGCGGCTGCACCGACCTCGGCCTGCTCAAGTCGCAGACCAAGGCCTGTACCGGTTGCGGCGGTTGCGCCGGTTTGCTCAAGCAAGTGTTCGAGCATGAACTGATCGCCCGTGGCGTCAGTGTCGACAAGAGCCTGTGCGAACACTTCGCCTTCACCCGCCAAGAGCTGTACGCGATGGTGCGCGTGGAAGGCATCACCACCTTCGAAGCACTGTTGGCCAAACATGGCCGGGGCCATACCGGGTGCGATGTGTGCAAGCCGGCGGTGGGCTCGATCCTCGCATCGTGCTGGAACCAGCCGATCATGGACGCATCGCTGGTGCCGTTGCAGGACACCAACGACACGTTCATGGCCAACATGCAGAAAAACGGCACCTATTCGGTGGTGCCCCGCATCCCGGGTGGCGAGATCACCGCAGACAAACTCATCGTGATCGGCGAAGTGGCGAAGAAATACGACCTCTACACCAAGATCACCGGCGGCCAGCGCATCGATTTGTTCGGCGCGCAACTGCACGAGCTGCCGGACATCTGGGGCGAACTGATCGCCGCCGGGTTCGAGACCGGGCATGCCTATGGCAAGTCCACACGCACGGTGAAGTCCTGCGTGGGCAGCACCTGGTGCCGCTACGGCGTGCAGGACAGCGTGAAAATGGCGCTGCTCATCGAAGACCGCTACAAGGGCCTGCGCTCGCCGCACAAGCTCAAGTTCGCGGTGTCCGGCTGTACCCGCGAGTGCGCCGAGGCGCAGAGCAAGGACGTGGGCGTGATCGCCACCGAGAACGGCTGGAACCTCTACATCGCCGGTAACGGCGGCATGCGCCCGCGCCATGCCGAACTGTTCGCCACTGACCTGGATGACGCCACGCTGATCCGCTACATCGATCGCTTCCTGATGTTCTATATCCGCACCGCCGACCGCTTGCAGCGCACTTCGGTATGGCGCGAGAGCCTGGAAGGCGGCCTGGACTTCCTCAAGGACGTGATTATCGACGACAGCCTGGGCCTGGGCGCCGAGCTGGAAGGGCAGATGCAACTGGTGGTCGACCGCTACGAGTGCGAGTGGGCCAATGCTCTCAAGGACCCGGAAAAACTCAAGCGCTTCCGTACCTTCGTCAACGACAAACGCCCGGACCCGGACATCCACTTCGTCCAGGAGCGCGGCCAGCGCCGGCCGATCATGGCCGCCGAACTCAACTTGATTCCCGTCATCGAGGAGATTGCCTGATGCACTCGTCCAATGTTCAGCGACACCTGGCTACCTGGAAAACCGTGTGCAGTGCACAGGACCTGGTGAGCAATTCCGGGGTGGTGGTGTGGTTCGACGGCGCGCAAGTGGCGCTGTTCTACCTGCCCCAGGCGCAAGCGCTGTATGCCATCGACAACCACGACCCGGAATCCGGGGCCAATGTGATCGGGCGTGGCTTGATCGGCAATATCAAGGGCGACCTGGTGGTGGCCGCGCCGATTTACAAACAGCATTACCGCCTGGAGGACGGCCAATGCCTGGAGGCGCCGCAACAACGCCTGCGGGTCTGGCCGGTGCGCTTGAACGGGGATGCGGTGGAACTGGGGGTGGACTGACTCGCGACCCGCCCGGGGCCTCCTTCAGGTCAGGTCCCGGGTGGCCCGGATCGAATCGTTTTTCAGTTCTTCGGCAAACTTGCGCATCAGCCGCACCAGGTTGTCGAAATCGCCTTCGTCCCAGGTGGAAAAGATCGAAACACCCATGCGTTCGCGGGCGTCGTCTACGCGGTCGGTCATGGCCTTGCCTTTTTCGGTGATCACCGACTCCCGCACTCGCCGGTCCAGCGAACTTGCCTGGCGCTCGATCAGGCCCTGGCTTTCCAGTTTGGTGACTTGCCGGCTCACGGTGGTGTAGTCACGTCCCACGCGATCGGCCAGTTCGACCACGCCAATCGGCCCCAGCCGCTCCACCAGCACCAACAGCGGGAACAAGGCCCGGTCGAGGGTAATTCCGGCTTCGCGCACCATCGCCTCGTCACGCTGGGGGCGGTTCATCACCCCGACAATCTCAACGAGTGAGCTATGCAGATCGCGCAGTTGCGCGCTCATATGTGCTTTTTGCATATTTTTAATTGACACTGTGTTCCTCCATCTTAATATGTGCATATTGCACATATAGGTGATCCGTATGAAAGCGCAATCCGTTGTCGATGTTCTGATTTGCGGTGCCGGTGCCGCCGGCCTGACCCTGGCGATTGACCTGGCCCGCAGGGGCATCGGCGTACGCCTGATCGAAAAAAACGCGCAACCCTTCCATGGTTCGCGGGGCAAGGGCATTCAGCCCAGATCCCAGGAAGTCTTCGAAGACCTCGGGGTGCTCGAGCGCCTGATGGCCGCAGGAGGAGTCTATCCGACTGAACGGCGATACCGCGACGACGGCACCTGCATCGACGCCGATTTCACCGAGGGCAGGGTGCCGACGCCCGCCGAACCGTACCAGCTGCCATTGATGGTGCCGCAGTTTCTGACCGAACGGGTGCTGCGTGAACGCCTGCTGGAACTGGGCGGCCGGCCCGAGTTCGGCTGCGAGTTGATCGGCTTTGTGCAGGACGCTGAAGGCGTCACCGCCAGGTTGTCGAGCGCGTCGGGCGAAGAAAGCCTGCGCGCCCGCTGGCTGGTCGGCGCCGACGGTGGCCGCAGCTTTGTCCGGCACGCGCTGGATATCGGCTTCCCCGGCAAGACCCTCGGCGTGCGTGCATTGGTGGCCGATGTGGAATTGTCCGGGCTGTCGCGAGAGGCCTGGCACCGCTTCGGTGACGCCGACCCGCAGCGGCAAATCGCGGTGTGCCCGTTGGCCGGTACCGAGCTGTTCCAGATCCAGGCGCCGGTCCCGCTGGACGCCGAGGTCGACCTCAGTGCCCCAGGCCTGACCGCCCTCGTCGCGCAGCGTACCGGGCGTGATGATATTCAGGTGCGGGCGGTGTCCTGGGCGTCGGCCTACACCATGAATGCGCGGTTGGCCGACCACTACCGGGTGGGGCGTGTGCTGCTGGTGGGCGATGCCGCCCATATCCACCCGCCCACCGGCGGCCAGGGCCTCAACACCAGCGTGCAGGACGCCTACAACCTGGGCTGGAAACTGGCGTCGGTGAGCCGCGGTGCCCCGGATGCATTGCTCGACACTTACGAGCAGGAGCGGCGTCCCGTGGCGGCCTCTGTGCTCGGGCTGGCCACCCGCCTGCTGGGGGCGATGAAAGACGGTGACATGCGCCGGGGCCGGGAAGTGCAGCAGCTCGACCTGGGGTATGCCGGGTCTGCATTGGCCCTGCAAACGTCTGCCCGCTCAGGTGCGCGGATGGCTGGCGACCGCGCCGCGGATGCGCCGCTGACCGGCGCGAGCGGCCAGCCGCAGCGGGTGTTCGACCTGCTGCGCGGGCCGCAGTGGACGTTGCTGGCGTTCGAGGCGCCGCGTGGGCTGGTCGCACCTCGGCCCGGGTTGGCGATTCATCACGTAGGGGCAGGCGATGAGCTGATCGACGCGCAAGGCCATCTTCAGCGTGCCTATGGTCTGGCGAAAGGGGACTGGATGCTGGTGCGCCCGGATGGCTACCTTGCAGGGATCGTAGCATCCAGGGAAGTTGACAGTTTGGAGGCGTATTTCCCGGGCGTCGGGCTTAGCCGTTGAGCGACGGATTGCCCAGCGCTTGCGCCGGCACCGCGCCGGGCGTCTTGATGGTCTTGGTGACGATGTAGGTGAAGTAGCGTTCGATGGCCAGGTCTTCCACCAACAACTGGTCGATGAAGCGTTGGTATTGATCGATGTCGGCGGCACGGATCATCGCGATGTAGTCCACGCCGCCGCCGGTGGCGTAGCAGAACTCCACCTCCGCGGCCTCGGCCATGCGCTGTTCGAAGCGGCGCATGTCCTGGGCGGTGTGGCGGGCCAGGGTGATTTCCACCAGCAGTTGCTGGCTCTTGAACACCTGGCTCCAGTCGATCACCGCGCGGTAGCCCTTGACCAGGCCGGCGCTTTCCAGCTTGCGCACGCGCTCCCAGGCCGGGGTCACCGACAGGTTGATCGCCTCGGCCAGGCTGGACTTGGTGATGCGCCCGTCCTCGGAGAGGATGCGCAGGATGTTCAGGTCGTAACGGTCAAGCTTGTGCATCAAGGAAAAACTCCACAGGCCACAGACTTAAAACAGCTCCTACAGGGATTTTGCCAACCCGGGAAGTCCCTGGTTGAAACACAAAACCTGTGGGAGCTGGCTTGTCGGGTCGCCGCATCGCTGCGAAGACGACGGCACCGCTAACACAGATGCCGCCTGACCCACCGTCTTCGCAGCCTCGCCGGGGCTCGACAGCTCCCACAGGGGATTGGCAGTGGCTGAAAAAGCTCTGCCAGCAGGGTCATCGCGCCGGGCACGTTCTCGCCAACAATAGAGCTCCAATGTGGGCGCTGGCTTGCCGGCGGAGGTCGTCAACGATAACGCATACCTGCCGGGTGTACGCCGTGTTCAACCGAGGACTTCGTTGGCCACCTGGTCTATCGCGCCGACGGTGATATCGACGATCAGGTCGGCGTCTTCGCGGGTGAGGATCAGCGGCGGGGCGAAGCCGAGGATGTCGCCGTGGGGCATGGCGCGGGCGATCATGCCGCGTTCCAGGCAGGCGGCCGAGACTTTCGGGCCGACTTTCAGCGCGGCGTCGAACGGCGTGCGCTGCTCGCGGTCGGCCATGAATTCCACGGCGGCGAGCATGCCGTCACCGCGCACTTCGCCCACCAGCGGGTGGCCTTCGAGGGTTTCGCGCAGGCGCCGGTTGAGGTAACCCCCCACCTGTTCGGCGTTTTCCGTGAGGTTTTCGCGTTGCAGAATGTCGAGGTTGGCCAGCGCGGCGGCGGCGCAGATCGGGTGTCCGGAGTAGGTCCAGCCGTGGCCCATGGCGCCTTCGGTGGTGGAGGCCTTTTCGATCACGCTCCACACCCTCTCGCCGATGATCACCGCCGACAGTGGCGCGTACGCACTGGTCAGGCCCTTGGCCGTGGTGATCAGGTCCGGGCGCATGCCGTAGCGCTGGCTGCCCATTTTCGAGCCCAGGCGGCCAAAGGCGCACACCACTTCATCGGCAATCAGCAGCACATCGTATTTGTTCAGCACGGCCTGGATCGCGTCCCAGTAACCGGTCGGCGGCACCACGATACCGCCGGTGCCCATCACGGGCTCGCCGATGAACGCGGCCACGGTGTCCGGGCCTTCGGCCAGAATCATTTTTTCCAGCTCGTCGGCGCAATAGCGCACGAATGCGGCTTCATCCATGCCGGTCGGTGCCTTGCGGTACCAGTGCGGGCACACGGTGTGCTTGATGCCCTGTTCCGGCAGGTCGAAATGCTGATGGAAGGCGGCCAGGCCGGTGAGGCTGCCGGTCATGATGCCCGAGCCATGGTAGCCCCGGTCGCGGGAGATGATTTTCTTCTTCTGTGGGCGACCCAACACGTTGTTGTAGTAGCGCACCAGCTTGATCTGGGTTTCGTTGGCGTCGGAACCCGACAGGCCGTAGTAGACCTTTTTCATGCCCTGCGGCGCCCAGTCCATGATGCGGCTCGACAGCTCGATGATCGCCTCGGTCGAGTGGCCGACATAGGTGTGGTAGTAGGCCAGCTCCTTGGCCTGCTTGTGGATGGCGTCGGCCACTTCGGTGCGGCCATAGCCGATGTTCACGCAGTACAGGCCGGCAAAGGCGTCGATCAGCTCGCGCCCTTCGTGGTCACGGATGCGGATGCCCGAGGCGCCTTGAATGATGCGACCTTTCAGCGCGCCGCTGGCATGGTCGTGGGCGTGGGTGGACGGGTGCATGAAGTGCGCGCGGTCCTGTTCGAACAGGCGGTCGAGTTCGTGGTTCATTGCGAGTCTCCTGGGAATTGTCCTTGGTGGTGCAGGCAAAAGTATTTGGTTTCGACAAAGGCTTCGAAGCCCTCGGTGCCGCCTTCACGGCCCAGGCCCGAGGCCTTCATGCCGCCGAACGGAATCGGGTGGCCGGTGAATTTCACCCCGTTGACCGCGACCATGGCGTGGTCGAGGCGGCGGATCAGCGGGTAGATCAGGTCGAGCCGGTTGGAGCAGATGTAGGCCGCCAGGCCGTATTCGGTGTCATTGGCCAGGGCAACCGCCTGGTCCAGGCTGTCGAAGGGCATCACCCCGGCGATGGGCGCGAAGTTTTCTTCGCGGTAGATGCGCATCCCGGGCGTGACATCCGCCAATACGGTGGGCTGGTAGAACAGGCCGCCGAGGGCATGAGCCTCGCCGCCGACCAGGCGTTGTGCGCCCTGTTGCAGCGCGTCGGCCACCCGCTCGGCAGTCACGTCGAAGGCGGCCTGGTGCATCAATGGGCCCACATCCACCGCCTGCTCCCGGTCACCCACAAGGGCCGGGCCCACCCTCAGTTCGCGCACGGCGGCGGCGAAGCGGGCGAGAAACGCCGGGTAGACCGAACGGTCCACGAGGATGCGGTTGGCCGCGCAGCAATCCTGGCCGGAGGTCTGGAACTTGGCTTCCACGGCCACCTTCACTGCCAGGCCCAGGTCGGCATCGGCACACACAATGAACGGTGCGTTGCCGCCCAGCTCCAGCGCGACCTTTTTCACATCCTGGGCCGCGGCTTGCAGCACCAGCTTGCCGACGCGCGTGGAGCCGGTGAAGCTCACCGAACGCACGCGGCTGTCCTGCACCAGGGTTTGCATGGTCATCTGTGGCTCGCCCAGCACCACGTTGAACACCCCGGCGGGAAACCCGGCTTCTTCGGCCAGTTGCGCCAGGGCAAAGGCCGAGTAGGGGGTTTCGTGGGCCGGCTTGACCACCACCGTGCAACCGGCGGCCAGCGCGGCGGCGGCTTTGCGGGTGATCATCGCCGAAGGGAAATTCCATGGCGTGAGCAGGGCGCAGACGCCCACTGGTTCCTTGACCGTGCCCAGGTGCGCGCCGGGAATATGGCTGGGGATGTTCTGGCCATAGAGGCGCCGGGCTTCTTCGGCGAACCACGGGATAAAACTGGCGGCGTAGGCGATTTCGCCACGGGACTCGGCCAGGGACTTGCCTTGTTCCTGGCTGAGGATACGGGCGAGGTCTTCCTGATGTTCGAGGATCAACGCGGCCCAGCGCTTGAGGATCGTTGCGCGCGCCTCAAGGCTCTGTTCACGCCAGGCGGGGAAGGCGCGGTGCGCGGCGTCGATGGCGGCGGCAATCTGCGGTTGTTCGAGCATCGGCACATGGCCGATCACTGCCTGTGTGGCCGGGTTGTGCACGGCGATGCTGCTGGCGCTGTCACTGTGGACCCAATGGCCGTCGACATAGCACAGCGCCTTGAACAGCAGTGGGTGTTGGTACGTCATGGTGGTCACTCCCAATCGTCTGAGTGCAGTCATGCTAGGGCAGGGCAGCGCGGGAAAAAGTCGGTTTGGTCGGGGCGTGGCAGTGGTTTTTTTCTGATTGCCGGTGCCATTTCCGGTGATTTCTGTGGGAGCCGGGCAAGCCCGGCTCCCACAAGGGGCGCGGGGGTTATTGGGCGGCCTTGGCGTTGGCGATCCAGCCGTCGAAGGTGGCCTTGTTTTCACTCATCCAGTCATCCGCGAGCTTGCGAATGTTGCGTTCGCTCGAACCGTCCTGGCTGATGGTTTTTTCCCAGTAGCTCCAGGTGGCCTGCGGGAAGGTCATCTGTTCCACCAGCTTTTTCACCGCCGGGTTGGCGGCAATGAACTGCTTGTTGCCGATCGCGTACCAGTTCCATGCCGCCATGGCCATGCGGCACGGGTCGGCGCCGCCGGCGCAACCTTCCACGCCAGGGGTCAGCGCGCTGGTGGTGCTGGGTACGTTGCCCGGCAATGCATCGAACGGCGTCGGCAGCCACACCACGTCCTTGCCCGGCACCATGGTGTTGGTCATCCACGACGGCGCCCAGGCGTAGAAAAACACCGGTTCGCCGCGCTTGAGGCGGGCGACGTTTTCGAACATCAGTGCTTCGTACTTGCCGCGCACCGGGTTGACGGTGGCCTTGAGGCCGAACTTGTCGAGCTGGTAGTCCACCACGTCACCGCAGCCCCAGCCCGGGTCGCAACTGATCAGGTCGGCCTTGCCGTTCTTGCCGAACAGGGCAGCGATCTTCGGGTCTTTCAGCTGTTCCAGGCTGGTGATGTGGTAAGCGTCGGCGGTCTTCTTGTCGATCATGTAGCCGTTGTAGCCGGCGCCGGTGATGGAACCGCCACCGACCACTTCGGTACGGTCCTTGACCTTGTCGAAGCTGGGTTGAAGCTGTGGCAAGGTCACGTCCATCGACAGGTCCAGGTCGCCCTGGGCCGCCGCCGGAAAGAACAGCGTGGTGTTGACGGTGCTCAATTTGCTCGCGTAACCGAGCCGCTTGGCGGCCTCGATGGCGATCTTGGTGATCACGTAGTTGCCGCCGGTGCTTTCCGACTGCACGAAGCGGATGGTCTTGCCATCGCCCGGCAAGCTTTCGGCCAGCACCGAAGTGCTCCCCAGGTACAGCACCGCCGCAACGCCAAGCAAGGTTTTGACTGGATGCATCATGATTTCCTCTTTGTTTTTCTCGTTATGGTTAAAGGGTGGCAGTCAATAACGGGCATTCATGATTGGTTGTTATGCGTTTACCGCGCGCAGGGTGAACAAGCGCTTGAACAGTGACTTGCGTTTTTGCGGTGTGGGTTGCGCCAGGTTCTGGGTAATGCGGTCGAGCATCATCGCCAGCAGCACGATGGCGATCCCGCCCACGGCGGCGCGGCCCACGTCCATGCGTCCCAGGCCCTGCAGCACCACCAGGCCGAGGCCTTCGGCGCCGATCATCGCCACCACCACCGACATCACCATGGCGGTCAGCACGGTCTGGTTGAGGCCGCCAAGGATGGTCGGGATCGCCAGGGGCAACTGGATTTCCCAGAGCAGTTGGCGACGGTCGGCGCCGAACGCCAGGCCGGCTTCGACCAGTTCGGTCTCGACCATGCGGATGCCCAGGTAGGTGAAGCGGATGAGGGGCGGGCAGGCGGAGATCACGACCGCCACTTCGCCCGACACGGTGCCCACGCCGAACAGCATCACCACCGGCACCAGGTACACGAAGGTCGGCGTGGTCTGCATGATGTCCAGGATCGGTCGCATCACGCGCCACACCCGTTCGCTGCGGGCGCACCATACGCCCACGGGAATGCCGACGATCATGCAGATCACAATCGCGGTGGTGATCAGCGACAGGGTGGTCATGGCTTCGTCCCACACCCCCAGCGCGGCGATCACGATCAGTGCCGCGGCGCTGAACAGCGCTACGCCCAGGCGCGCGGCGCGGTAGGCGATCAGGAACATCAGCACCACCATCACCGGGAACGGAATGGCGTGGATCACCGTGTCACTCAGCGCCAGCAGGTGCTCCACGGGCCAGCGAATCGCCTGGAACAACGGGCGCAGGTGAATGCCGATCCATTCCACACCCTGGCTGATCCATTGGTCCACGGGAAATACAGCGAGGTCTTCTGACTTAAGCATGGTGTGCAACCTCCGAAACGGCAGGGCGAGGGGGCGGGACGCTGGCGATGCAATCGAGGATATCGGCGCTGTCGAGGGTGCCGGCGAACAGCCCGTCGGCGTCCACCACTGCCACCGGCAGGCCCGGCTTGAGCAGGCGCGCCACTTCCACCAGCTTGGCGTTGGCCGGCACGCTGACGAATTGCGGCGACAGGCGTTGCAGGGCATCGCTGCCGGCGCCCACCGCCAGCAACGCGCCGGAGTCGAGCACGCCCAGCGCTTTGCCCGCAGCGTTGAGGACAAAGGCGCTGGCGCTGTCGTTGCCGACGACGCGGGTATCGCCCTGGGCCAGCAGCGTGTCGGCGGGGCGCATGATCGAACGCGCATCGAACAACCGCGAGCGGTCCACTTCGCGGGTGAACCCGGCGACATAATCGCTGCCCGGGTCGGCGACGATTTCCTGTGGCGTGCCTTCGCGCACCACTTGGCCGTCGGCCATGATCGCGATGCGCGTGCCCAGCTTCAGCGCTTCCTGGAAATCGTGAGTGATGAACAGGATGGTTTTTTTCAGGGTGCGTTGCAGGCGCAGCAACTCGTCCTGCATCTCGGTACGGATCAGTGGGTCGAGGGCACTGAAGGCTTCGTCCATGATCAGCACATCGGCGTCGGTGGTCAGCGCACGGGCCAGGCCGACCCGCTGGCGCATGCCGCCGGACAGCTCATGGGGATGGTGGTCGGCCCACTTGGCCAGGCCGACCACCCCGAGCACTTCCAGGGCGCGCTTGCGCCGTTCGGCAAGGGGCACGCCGCGCAGCTTGAGACCGAATTCGGTGTTTTCGATCACGGTCTTGTTCGGCAGCAGGGCGAAGTGCTGGAACACCATGGAGATGCGTGTGCGGCGCACTTCGCGCAGCTCGTTTTCGTTCAGGCTCACCAGGTCCTTGCCGTCCAGCAGGATCTTGCCGGCGGTGGGCTCGTTCAGCCGGTTGATGCAGCGCGCCAGGGTCGATTTGCCCGAGCCCGAAAGGCCCATGATCATGTAGATCGCGCCCGTGGGAATGGACAGCGATACGTTATTGAGGCCGACCACCGTGGCGGTCTCGGCCAGGATCCGGTCCTTGCTGGCACCGGCGGTCAAGAGCTGCATGGCTCGGTCGGGCGTCTGCGAGAACACTTTGTACAGGTTCTCGATCTTTAGTCGTTCGCTCACCAATTGCCTCCAATTGTTGTTTTGCTATCTGCGGATATTTCGTCAATCGAAATTTTTGGGCTACCGGCAGTAAAAGGTCACTTGGTGGTGCAGTCGCAAGGGTGCAGTCGCAAAAATTTCTTGTTGTTGTACACATCACTTACAGCATGAGCGGCAGGGCGGTGCAAGGGCCGGGCGTCAGCCGGTCGGGCTCTGCGCCGCGGCCATGCTGTCCCGGGCCTTGCGCGCCACGCGAAAGGCCTCCACGCCGGCGGGCACGCCGCAGTACACCGCGATCTGCACCAGGGCGGCGCGCAGTTCGTCGTCGGTCAGGCCGTTGCGCAGGGCACCGCAGAAATGCGTGCCGAATTCGTCCATGCGCCCCAGCGCGGCGAGCATGCCCAGGTTGAGCAGGCTGCGTTGCTTGAGGTCCAGGGCGTCGTCAGTCCAGACCATGCCCCAGCAATATTCGTTGAGCACGGCCTGGAACGGCCGCGAGAAATCGTCAGCCTTGCCCAGGGCCTGGTCGACGTAGGCATTGCCCAGTACCTGGCGGCGTACGTTTTCGCCCTGGGCCTGTAATGATTTATCCATGGTGGGTCTCCGAATCGGTCAGGAAGTCACGCATGAGGGCCGCCACCTGCTGCGGCGCCTCGATCAGAATGCAATGGCGCAAGCCCGGCAGTATGCGCAGCGTCGAGCCCTGGATGCGCTCGTGCATATAGGCGGCCATGCGCGGGTTGGAGCCGAGATCGTCGGAACCGGTGGCGATCAGCGTGGGGCAGCGGATCTGTCCCAGTTGCTCGCCGAAATCCGACTCGGCCAGCACCCGGTACGCCGCCGCATAACAGCCTGGGTCGTTGGCCGCGTTCAGCTGACGCAAACGCAGCACCGCATCGGGGTTGCGCGCCTGGAAGTCCTCGGTCAGCCAACGCGCCAGCGACGCTTCGTAATGCGCCACCGGCTCGCCGGATTGCAGGGCGGCGAGGCGTGCTGCCACACGCTCGCGCTCCTCGACGTTGCGCCCGGCGACGGTCGACAGCAGCACCAGCCGCCGCACCCGCTCGGGATGCGTCAGGGCCAGGCGCTGGGCAATCAGGCCGCCCAGCGAAAACCCGGCCAGGTCGAACGCGCCGAAGCCCACGTGCTCGGCCAGCGCCAAGGCTTCACCGACCAGGTGGTCGATTTCGTAGCGTCCCGGTGTGCGCGACGACTGGCCGTGACCGCGCAGGTCGAACGTGAGCACGGTGAAATCGTCGATCAACTCCGCCACCACCTCGCGCCAGGCGTCCAGGCTGGAGCCCACCCCATGGATGCACACCAGCGCGCGGGGGCCATGCCCGTCGAGGCGGTAATTGAGCGTGACGTTGGCCACGTGCAGTTGTCGTGAGTCGCTCATGGGCTTATCCCGTCACCGTTTCGCGACGCTTGGCGCGCTCGCGTTCGGCGAACACCGGCATCACTTCGTCGATGAACAGGCGCAGGGTCTGTTTTTGCAGCTCGAACGGCAGGTTGAAGGTCAGGCCCAGGCAATACTGGTCGACGCCGGCGGCTTCGTAGTCGAGCAGCTTGGCGATGATCTCGTCCGGGGTGCCGAACATCAGGTTGCGCCGGATGTTTTCCGGGTTGTAGTTCTCCTTGCCGCGCACCGCTTCGAACGGTACCGGTTCGGGGAAACCGTTGTGCACGGTGCCGACGTTCTGCATCAGGTTTTCGAAGGCGCGGCCAAAGTCCATGCTGTGTTGCACCGGCACTTGCCAATCGTCGGCGTTCGCGTAGACGCAGGTACGGCGCTGCATCATGAAACGTGGACGCGGCACGTGGGGGTTGTCGGCCACGGCCTTGTTGAATTTCTCGCCCAGCACGGCGATTTCCGCCGCGGGCATCGACAACGGCGTGGAGAGAATATTGGCGCCGATGCCCACCGCCCAGTCGAAGGTGCCCGGGTCGCGCGCAGCCACCCAGATACGTGGGTGGTCCTTTTGCAAGGGCTTGGGTACCGCGGCGGTCAGCGGGAATTTCCAGTAGTGGCCGTCATGGGC
The DNA here is from genome assembly GCF_054071875.1 of Pseudomonas sp. SDO524_S393. Classification (NCBI taxonomy): domain Bacteria; kingdom Pseudomonadati; phylum Pseudomonadota; class Gammaproteobacteria; order Pseudomonadales; family Pseudomonadaceae; genus Pseudomonas; species Pseudomonas sp. SDO524_S393. The sequence continues at coordinate 22,791 of NZ_JBSVVZ010000001.1, forward strand.
GTAGTCACCGGCCCAGAGTTTCTGCACCGCCGGCACCAGCTCCTTCATGTAGCCGACGCCTTCCTGCTGTTGCAGGCCCGGGGTCATGCGGTCGAATTCGTACTGATAGGAGCCTCGGGCGATGCCGAACTCCAGGCGGCCTTTGGTCAGGTGGTCGCACAACGCGGCTTCGCCGGCCAGGCGGATCGGGTGCCAGTAGGCCGCCGCGATGGTCGCGGTGCCCAGGCGAATGCGTTCGGTGTGCTGGCCGAGCCAGGTCAGGGTCTGGAACGGGTTGGGCGCAATGGTGCATTCGAGGGTGTGGTGTTCGGACGTCCACAGGGTTTCGAAACCGCCCTCATCGGCGATCTTCGCCAACTCCAACAGGTTGGCCATGACGGTCTGCATCGGCACGTCCGGGGAGAAACGTTCCATGCTCAGGGATACGGCAAATTTCATGTGAGGCTCCTTGAATAATCAGCGCAGGCGGATGACGAACGGGTCCTGCATCTCGCCGGAATAGTCGATGACCACGTTCTTGGCGCGGGAGAACTCGCGCATCACATCAAAGCCGCCGCGTCGCCCGTAGCCGCTCTGCTTGAAGCCGCCGTTGGCCGACATGTAGGCCGAGCTGCGGTAGGTGTTGATCCACACCGTGCCGGCGTCGATCTGGTTGGCAAAACGCAGGGCGCGGTCGATGTTCTGGGTCCAGATGCCCGAGGCCAGGCCGTAGGAGGTGTCGTTGGCCAGGCTGATCATCTGGGCTTCGGAACTGAACGGCATGACCCCCACCACCGGCCCGAACAATTCGTCGCGCATGAACGGCATGTCGTTGCTGGCGTTGGCCATCACCGTCGGTTCGAAGTACCAGCCTTCACTCAGGTGTGCGGCGCTCGGGCGCTTGCCACCGATGGCGGCCTGGGCGCCTTGCTGGAGGCCGCTGGCGATGTAGCCTTCGATCTTCTGCAATTGGGCCTGCAAGGCCAGCGGGCCGATGTCGGTGTTGGCTTCCATCGGATGCCCGACGGTGATGCGCTGGGTGCGCGCCACCAGCGCTTCGACGAACGGCTTATAGATCGAGGCCTCGACAAAGCACCGCGAACCGGCCACGCAGCTTTGCCCGGCGGCGGCGAAGATGCCGGACACGACACCGTTGACCGCCTTCTCGATGTCCACGTCGGCAAACACCACATGGGGCGACTTGCCGCCCAGTTCCATCTGGCACGGCACCAGGTTGTTCGCCGCGTTGCCGGCGATGCGGCGCCCGGTGTCGGTGCTGCCGGTGAACACGTATTTGGCGATGTCCGGGTGACGGGTCAGCGCTTCGCCGGTGACCGCGCCGTTGCCGGTGACCACGTTGACCACCCCGGCAGGGAAGCCGGCTTCGATGATCAGCTCGGCCAGGGCCAGGGTCGAGGCGCTGGCATGTTCCGAAGGTTTGATCACCACCGTGTTGCCGATGGCCAGGCACGGCGCAAGGGTGCCGGTGAGTAGCATCAGCGGCGAGTTCCATGGCGTGATCATGCCCACCACACCCAGCGGTTCGCGGCTGCTGTAGTTGAGCTGGTTGAGTTTGTTCACCGGGATCACGTCGCCCTGCAGCTTGTCGGCCATGCCGGCGAAGTAGGTATAGGCGTCGGGCAGGGCGCTCATCTGCGCGCTCATCTCCCGCAGAAGCTTGCCGTTGTCGCGGGTTTCCAGCAGGGCCAGCTCTTCGGCGTGTTCGGCCACCAGTTGGGCCAGGCGGTAGAGCAACTTGCCGCGTGCGGTGGGCGTCATGTTGCGCCACTGCGGGTCATGGAAAGTGCGCTTGGCCGAGGCCACCGCGCGGCCCACATCGCCAGCATCGCCCTGGGCGAACTGGTACCAGGATTGACCGGTGGTGGGGTCGAAGCTGTCGACATAAGTGCCGTTCTCGGGCGCGACGAAGCGGCCGTCGATAAACAGGTTGAGACGATTGCCCTCAAGGGCGCTGACCGTGGTTTTCATGCAAGTGTCCTGTGTGGATCAAAGCGGGGCGTTTTCGAGCATCGCGATGCGGCCGCTGGCGGCGGAACCGGTGTAGATGCCGAACTGCTGGTTTTCGCGTTCGCGGGCGTAGCGGCGCACCACCGAACGCAGTTCGTTGACGGGCATCTGTTCGATGGGCAGCTCGTCCAGCGGGAAGAAGCGCAGGGTGTCGGGCAGTTCGCCGTCCAGTGCGCCGAGTTGGGCGCGGTAGATCAGAAAGCCCGGGTCGGTGTCGTCGACATCGAACACCGAGTACAAAAAGGTCGACTCCAGTTCAACCGGCAACGCGCTGGTCCCGGCGTCGATAAAACCTTTGCGCTTGCCGGCCACCGGCAGCGTCCAGCCGCCCTTGCCGTCGGCGCGGAACAGGATCGCGCCGTCGGTTTCGATCAGGTAACCGATGATCATCTTGTGCGAGTCCAGCCAGCTGGCGGGCAGCGGGTCCTGGATATTCGCGTAGCGCCCCCGGCAGAAACACAGGGGCAGCTTGGGGCTGGTGCCGAAGGCGCGGACCTGGCCGATCAGCACCAGGTGATCGCCGGCGTCGATGCGCTGGTGCACGGAGCAGTCGAACCAGGTGAGGCTGTCGGTGAGGATCGGCGCGCCGGTGTGTACGGTGTCGTGGTTGACCGTGTGGAACTTGTCCGGCGACTTGGAGGCAAAGGTGCCGGAGACGTCGACCTGGCCTTCGTGCAGCAGGTTGACGGCAAACTGTTCGCTGGTGGCGAAGGCGTCGTGGCTGGCGGCGGATTTGCCGACACACACCAGCAACAGCGGTGGATCGAGGGACACCGAGGTGAACGAATTGGCAGTCATGCCCCGGGGGTTGCCTTCGGCGTCATGGGTGGTGATCACGGTCACGCCGGTCACGAACGTGCCGAACGCCTGGCGCAAGGCTCCTGGGTCGACGGCTGCAACGTTGGCGCTGATCTCGGTGCTCGGCATCGGAGTGCTCCTGTTATTAGGTGTTGAGGCAAGCCTACGGGCGAGTGGCGCCGTGGGCTTGCGTCGAAAAACCGGAATTGTGCGGCCGGTTTTGCTGGGGTTCGCGCTAATCCCTGTGGCTGGGCCGGTTTTTGTTTAAGACTTCTCCGCCTCCATCTCTGCCATGTCCTGGTAGCGATCCGCGATGCGCGGGTGGGCGCGGGAGCCGTCGGAGGCGCCGATGGCGATCAGCACTTCGTCCGGGCCCGGGGCGTCGGCCACCTGGAAGTTGGCGGTGAGGAAGTGCGAGCGCTTGCCGGTCTCGCTCTTGTGCACCATCGGCAGGGCGAGCAGGGCGCCCGGGGCGTTGCGGGTGTTGGTGAAGCTCAGGTAGGCGGTGCCTTCCACCGCTTCGCGGAACAGGTTGCCGAAACGCAGGGTGTGGATCAGGCCCGAGGCGTGTTCGATCTCGCCATTCACACCGACGGCGGCGGCCTTGCCAAAGGCTTCGACCTTGCCACCCGGCATCAGGGCGATCAGGCGGCGGGTCATTTCGTGGCCCAGGCCCGGGGCCAGACGCAGGATTTCGGGGCGCAGGTTTTCGACGAAGCCCTGGCCGGCCCAGGGGTTTTTCAGGATAGCGGCCACCACGATCAGCGTGATGGGTTGGCCGGCTTCCTTGCCCCCTTCGATAAAGGTTTCCTCGATGAAGGTGCAGTACTTCCTGACGCCCAGATTGTCCAGATTCATGATGAGGTGTCGCCCTTGTTGTGGTTGGTTTTGCCCAAGGCTAGGGGCAAAGGCAAAACCCGTCTTCCTGCGGTTCGGCGGATAAATGCGCTGGACATTGCTAGGAAGTGGAGCAAGTATAAGGCGGGCCGGGCAGGCACCTTGGCTGTCATGATCCCCACGTTCAGGTGAGCGTCTTGAATCGAGAAATGCAGATACTGTCGCTGCGCGACGTGGCCAGTCAGATCAACTCGGGCGGCGACTTGCAGTCGATGCTGCACCAACTGGTGTACGCCAGCTGCCGCCACACGCACTGGACCATGAGTTCGATCATGGCCATCGACATGGACGCAGGCTTTGGCCATGTGATCGCCCGGCACGACCCGACCCTGGTGCAGCGGCCGTTGGTGGACAGTTGGGAGTTGTCCTCCAGCCCGGTAATGACCGCCTTGCAGCGCAACGAGCCGGTGTTCATCCATGACGTGCGCGATTGCGAATACCCGGGCTACCGGCGTGATTCGGTGGAGCGTGATTACCGCACGGTGATGGTGATGCCGATGAACTGCACCGACTTCGAAGGCCGGCCCATGGTGCTCAGCGTGATCTCGCGCACGCTGATGGCCGCCTCCGAAGAAGACCGGGTATTCCTCGGCATGATCATTCACCTGGGGGCCATCGCCGTGGAGCGCCAGCGTCAGCTGGAAACCCAGCGCCGCGCCGCCGAACGCATGCAACAGGCGCTGCACGTGCACACCTCGATGCTGGAACACGTATTGGGCGGGGGCTCGGTGACGTCGCTGTCGTTGATGGTCGGCAACCAGTTACCCAACCCGGTGATCGCCGTGGACTTCACCGCCAACCAGGTGGTGGCGGGGCGTTCACCCGACACCACGTTGTTCGACGACGCCGCCTGGCAAAGCGCCGTTGCCGGTGTGTTGAGCGTGCAGATCACCCAGGCTGCCCAGGACAGCTTGCGCAGTGCGCTGCGCAACACCGTCAATCTGTTCCTGGATGACGGCCAGCGCCAGTTCACCTTGCGGGCGCAGATCGAGCCGCTGATGGTCGACCATGAGCTGGTGGGCGCGCTGGTGCTGTTTCCGGTGGCGGCGCCGGTCAACGAGCTGGATTTGCTGATGCTGGAAAGCGCCAAGTTCGCCCTGAGCGTGCAGATGATGCGCAGCTTTATCCGCTTTCGCTTCGAGACCCGCACCCAGACCGAACTGCTGTTCGAAGTGCTGGAAGGCCGCTGGCGCGACGCCGAGGATATCCAGCAACGCGCCCGGCGCCTGGGCATCGGCTTCAACAGCGCACAGCAGATGCTCATCATCGACTACGGCAGCAAGGCCCGCGAAGCGCGGAACCTGCACCACAACGTGGCGCGCATCCTCACCCGTGCGGCGATCCCGGCCACGGTGATCAGCGTCGACAACGGCCTGGTCTGCCTGGTCCCGGCCGAAGAACCGAACGGTCGCGAACGCCGGGCCAAGGTCAAGCGCCAGATCGCCGATGACCTGGCCCATTACCTGGGCGGCGAACCGCTGCTGTTGGCCAGTGGCGTGTGCAAGGTGCTGGACGACTATCCCGTGGCCTGGGAGCGCTGCCGCCGGTTGCTCGACATTGCCCGTTCGTTCGGGCGCAGCGGGCCGATTTCCGACCAGGACTTCGGCCCGATCCCGATCTTCGTCGCGGCCGTGGGCGGTGAAGACATCCGCACCTTCGTCAACGAAAGCGTGGGCGCCATGCTGGAACACGACCGCAAACACCAGACGCCGTACCTGGAAACCCTGACCGCCTACCTGCGCGAAAGCTGCCGCAGCCAGGCTTGCGCGGATGCGATGGGGGTGCATGTGACCACCCTGCGCTACCGCCTGGCGCGGATCCAGGAATTGTTCGGCATCGACGTGGAAACGCCGGAACGCCGCTTTGCCACCGAGCTGGCGATTCACTTGCAGCGGGTTATCGACAGTTGATCGACGCCCGGGAAAACCGCGCAGGCAAGTATCAATCTGAACAGCTTGCGCAGCAGGACGACGTGGAAAAAGACTGGCGGGCATTGTCGCGGCCATAAGCAGATCAAATAGATTGAATCACCAATGCTTATTTTTTTTATGGGAAATCACGGGGGAGAATCGGCGCAACAATAAAAAAACGACAGGTCCTTCCATGTCCGATCTACCTCTGCAACTACGCATTGCCCGGCGCCAGGACGAAGCCGAGGGCATCATCTCGCTGGAGCTTGTGGACCCCAACGGCGACTGCCTGCCGCCATTCGAGGCGGGGGCGCATATCGAGGTCCGGGTGGCGCCCGGTCTTGTACGTCACTACTCACTGTGCGGTTCACCCGAAGACCTGGTGCGCTACCGTTTGGGCATCTTGCGCGAGCCGGCTTCCCGGGGCGGTTCGGCGCAGATTCATGGGCAGTTTCACGAAGGGCGGTTGGTGGAAGTGACGGCGCCGCGCAACCAGTTCCGACTGGTGGAGAACGCCGGGCATTCGTTGTTGCTGGGCGGCGGTATCGGTATCACGCCGATCCTGGCGATGGCCTGGCGATTGCAAACGCTGGGGGCGTCGTTCGAGGTGCATTATTGCGTGCGCAGCGAGGCCCGTGCGGCGTTCCTCAATGTGCTCAAGGACGCGCCGTTCGCCGACTGTGTGACCTTGCACGTGGATGACCTCGGCCAGCGCGTGGACCTGCGCGCCTTGTTGCAAGGGCCCGATCCGCAGCGGCATGTGTACGTGTGCGGTCCGGCGGGTTTCATGGATGCCACCCTCGACACTGCACGCGGCCTCGGCTGGGCCGCGCAGAACCTGCATTACGAATATTTCGCCGCGCAGCTCGACACCGAAGGCGCCGCCTTCACCCTTCATGCCGAACGCTCCGGCCTCACCCTGCGAGTGCCGCCGGACCGTAGCATCGCCCAGGTGCTGCAAGCCGCGGGCGTGGAGGTGCCGCTGTCCTGCGAGCAAGGCGTATGCGGCACCTGCCTGACCCGGGTGCTGGACGGCATTCCGGACCACCGTGACCTGTTCCTCACCGACGACGAAAAAGCCGCCAACGACCAGATGCTGCTGTGCTGCTCCCGCGCCCACAGTGCGAGCCTGCGCCTGGATATCTGAAGGAGATGCCCATGAGTTTTCTACGCAATTGCTGGTACATCGCCGGTTGGGCCGATGAGTTGATCGAAGGCCAACTGCTGCCGCGCACGCTGCTCGACGAAAAGATCGTGATGTTCCGCGACAGCCACGGCGCCTTGCAGGCGTTGCAGGACCGTTGCCCGCACCGCTTCGTGCCGCTGCACCTGGGGCGCCTGGAAAATGACCGCATTCAATGCGCCTACCACGGCCTGAGTTTCGATTGCAGCGGCGCTTGCGTGCACAACCCCCACGGCAACGGCGCGATCCCGGCGGCGGCGCGGGTGCGGGTCTATCCGATGCAGGAGCGGCACGGGTTCGCCTGGATCTGGATGGGTGACCCGGCGTTGGCCGACGCGGCCCTGATCACCGACTTCAGCCCGGTGGACCCGGGCACCGCGTACATCGGAAAGAGTTACCTGCACGTGAAAGCCAATTACGTGTTGGAGACGGACAATATCCTCGACCTCAGCCATATCGAATTCCTGCACGGCAATTCCCTGGGCAGTGCGGCCGTGGCACAGGGCGTGATCGAGGTGGAGCAGCATGGCGACACCGTGCATTCCAAACGCACCACCCACAATGAACAGCTCACCCCCGAGCTTGAACGCCTGCGCGGTGTGCCCGCCGGCCAGCGCGTGGATCGCTGGCTGGATGTGCGCTGGAATGCGCCGTCGAACATGCTGCTCAACAGTGGCTACACCTTCAGTGGCGCGCCGCGTGAGCAAGGCAAGTCGGTGTACGTGGCCCATGTGTTCACCCCGGAGACCGCGTCCACCACCCACTACTGGTTCGGCATTGCGTTTCCCAAGAGCCTGGGCGAAGAGGGGCGGCGTCTGGCCGAAGACAATATCCAATGGCTGAGCCAGCCGTTCACCACCGAAGACATGCCGATGCTGCAAGCCCAGCAGGCGGTGATCGGCGACCAGGACTTCTGGGCGCTCAAACCGGTGTTATTGGCCAGCGATGGCGGGGCGGTGCGGGCGCGACGCCTGCTGGAAAAAATGATCAGGCATGAGCAGGCCGGCCTGCCCAGCGCTTAATCCTGGGGCGGGGACGCGTTCAGCGCCTGTGCATAGGCGCTGAACATGTCGGCCATGGCATCGGCATACACCGCGATCTCTTCGGGGGTTCGAGGGCTGATGGAAAAATCCTTGCCCACCGAACTGAGCGTGTTGAGGATCAAGTCGCAGGCCAGCGCGCGAACCGGCGGCGTTGCCTCGGGTAGCAACTCGAGCATGAAGCGCTCGAATGCCTGTTGTCCCGCCGCGCGCACCTCGACGGCCTCGGGGGCGTCGCGATACAGCGGCGCGGAATCGTGCAGGGCGCCGCGCATCTGCGCTTCCTCGCATTCCGAGCGGATGAATGCATGCACCAGCGTGCGCAGGCGCTCCAGGGGCGGGGTGTCATGCCGTTCCAGAATGTCGCGCAGCATCTGGGTAGTTTCCTGCCACTCATCGCTCTGCAAGCGGAACAGGATCGCCGCCTTGTTCGGGAAGTACTGATACACCGAACCCACACTGACGCCCGCCTTCTCGGCCACCCGTGCGGTGGTGAAACGGGTGGCACCTTCCTTGGCCAAAACCTGAATAGCCGCCTCCAGAATCGCAGCCACCAGTTCCGCAGATCGGGCCTGCTGGGGCTGTTTGCGCGAGGAAATACGCGGGGTCTGGCGCGTGGTCATGGAGCGCTCCTGTTCTTGGGGCCAATGCGAATAGCGAATGCGACGAATCGCTCGCATACTTTTAATGCGACGAATTAGTCGCATCTTAATCCCAACCCCACGGAAATCAATCATGTCGAGCCTGACCACCGCGCCATTGGCGCCCCTGATCGAACGCCTCTACGCTCAAGCCAGCGCCGCCACCAGCCCGGTGCTGGGGTCGGTGTCCAACGAAGAACGCGAGCGCCTGATGCACAGCAAGACCGAATACCTGGAACTCTACGGCATGCTCAAGGATCTGTGGCTGCCGGTGTCCCGCGACACCGGCAAGCTGCTTTACCTGCTGGCGCGCAGCAGCAAGGCGCGGGCGATCGTCGAGTTCGGCACTTCGTTTGGCCTGTCGACCCTGCACTTGGCTGCCGCGCTGCGTGACAACGGCGGTGGCGTGCTGATCGGCAGTGAATTCGAACCCTCGAAAATCGCCCTGGCGCGCCAGCACTTCATCGAAGGCGGCGTCAGCGACCTGATCGAGATTCGCGAGGGCGATGCGCTGGTGTCCCTGGCCCGCGACCTGCCGGACAGCGTCGACCTGCTGTTGCTGGACGGCGCCAAGGCGCTGTATGGCGAGGTGCTGAGCCGGGTGGAACCGCACCTGCGGCCTGGCGCGCTGGTGGTGGCGGACAACACCGATTACTGCCCGGAATACCTGGCACATGTGCGCGCACCGGAAAACGGTTATCTGTCCGTGCCCTTTGCCGATGACATCGAGTTGTCGATACGTCTGCGCTGACGTTCACTCACCCAGGAGCAACCTTATGCACGTATTTGTCACCGGCGCCACCGGTTGGGTCGGCACCGAAGTGGTGAAAGACCTGATCGACGCCGGTTATCTGGTCACCGGTTTGGTCCGTTCCGACCCCAAGGCCCGTGTGCTTGAAGCCATGGGCGCCAAGGTGCTGCGCGCGACGCTGGACGATCTGGACACCTTGCGTCGCGCCGCCTGGACCGCCGACGCGGTGATTCACACGGCGTTCAACCATGATTTTTCGCGGTTCGCCGAAAACTGCGCGCAGGACCGTCGCGTGATCGAAGCCTTCGAAAGCGCGCTGAAGGGCTCGGATACGCCGCTGATCGTGACCTCCGGCTTGTCCGGCCTGACACGCGGCGCCACCGAAGCCGACCTGCCGGGCGCCGGCTCGCCGCGTCAATCGGAAGCCGCCGCCCGGGCCCTGGCCCAGCGCGGTATCCGTACGGCCACCGTGCGCCTGGCGCCCTCGGTGCATGGGTTGGGGGACCACGGCTTTTTGCCGATCCTGATTCGCCTGGCGCGGGAGACCGGCGTGTCCGCGTATCTCGGTGAGGGAGGCAATTGCTGGTCGGGCGTCTATCGTTGCGATGCCGCGCAGGTTTACCGCCGGGTGCTGGAAGACGGCCTGAGCCAGTCGGCCTACCACGCGGTGGCGGACGAGGCGGTGCCGTTCAAGGCCATCGCCGAGGTCATCGGCCGCCATCTGGGCGTGCCGGTGGAGTCGCGGCCACGGGAGCATTTTGGCTGGTTCGCCAACATGGCCGGGGCCGATATGGCGGTGTCCAGCGCCCAGACCCGCGAGGTACTGGGCTGGAACCCTGGCGGCCCGAGCTTGCTGAACGACCTTGATCAAAGCGGTTATTTCACTTTCTGAGCAGGAACTTTTCATGACACAACACACTACGCCTCGGGGCTCGGTCAGCAGCGTGTTGCTGACGTTGCTGCCGATCACCCTGGCGGTATTCGTCGGTTTTCTGATCATGGGCATGCAATTGCCGGTGCTGCCGTTGCACCTGCACCAGACCCTGGGCATGAGCCCGCTGGTGGTGGGTGTGGTGGTGGGCGCACAGTTCGCGGCGGCACTGCTGTCGCGGGGTTGGGCGGGCAATTTTGCCGACATGCGCGGGCCCAAGCGCGCCATGTTGATCGGCCTGCTGGTGGCGGCCAGCTCGGGCTTTCTGTACCTGGCATCGCTGGCGTTCGTCAGCTCGCCGGTGCTGTCGGTGTGGATCCTGCTCGCCGGGCGCGTGGTGCTGGCGCTGGGTGAAAGCCTGATCATCACCGGCTCCATGGGTTGGGGCATGGGCCTGGTGGGACCGCAGAACGCCGGTAAGGTGATGGCCTGGATCGGCATCGCGATCTACGCCGCATTCGCCCTGGGCGCGCCCTTGGGTGTGCTGTTCAATCGGGAGTGGGGCTTCAGCGGGATCGCACTCGGTACCTTGGGCATTCCACTGTTGGCCCTGGCGATCGTAGCCGGTGCCAAGGGTGTTGCGCCGACCAGTCAGCGGCGCATGTCGTTCTATCGGGTGCTCGGCGCGGTCTGGTTGCCGGGCCTGGGGCTGGCGTTTTCCAGCATTGGCTTTGGGGTGATCACAGCGTTCATGGCGTTGTTGTTCGCGGCCAAGGACTGGGACAACGCATCGTTTGCCTTCACGGCCTTTGGCCTGGCGTTTATCGGGGCGCGGATTTTCTTTGGGCATCTGCCGGACAAAATGGGCGGGGCGATTGTCGCGCTGGTCTGTGTGCTGATCGAGGCGGCGGGGCAGTTATTGATCTGGGGCGCGGGTTCGCCGTTGATGGCGTACGTGGGCGCGGCCTTGACCGGCTTCGGCTATTCGCTGGCGTTTCCCGGTTTTGGCGTGGAGGCGATCAAACGCGCGCCGCCGCAAACCCGTGGGCTGGCGATGGGCGCCTATGTGGCGTTCCTCGATATCGCGCTCGGCATCAGCAGCCCGCTGGCCGGTGCCTTGGCCGGCGCGGCGGGGGTGGAGTCGGTCTACCTGGCGGGTGCGGTGGCAGTGTTGCTGTCGGTGGGGGTGGCCTGGGTACTGCTGACCCGGGCGCCCCGGTTGCAGAGCGCCTAGCGTTTGCTCAGGGCCAGTCGCGCGGCGAACAGCACGAAGATCAGGCCGGTGGTGCGGTCCATCCACTGGATGACCTTTTCCCTGCGCAGGAACCGGGACAATGGCTGGGTCGCGCCGATCAGCGCCAGCGACCACACCAGGCCCAGCACCACGTGAATGCTCACCAGGCCGAAGGTCCAGGCGATCAGCGAATGGCCCTGGGGAATGAACTGCGGCAGGAACGACACGTAGAAAATCCCCACCTTGGGGTTGAGCACGTTGCCGAGCATGCCCTTGAGGAACCAGTTGCCGCTGGGTTTTTCATCCGCTTGCAACGGTGACAACGAACGGCGCGGACGCAGCAGCATGTTCAGGCCGAGCCAGGCCAGATAGGCCGCGCCGCAGTACTTCAAGAGGTTGTAGGCCAGCTCCGATACCGCAATCAACGCGCCCAGGCCAAAGGCCACCGCCGCCCCCCAGACCAGGCAACCCGCGTTGATCCCCAAGGTGGCCTGCAACGCCTGGCGCTTGCCCTCTACAGTGGCGGTCCGCAGGACCAGCGCGGTATCCAGCCCGGGAGTGAGGGTGAGCAGGGTGGCGGCGAAGGTGAAGGCGAGGAGGTTGTCGGTGATGGACATGGGGCGTTGTCTGCAAGGAAAGGTGGGTGAAACTTAGCACCGATCGGCAGCCCGGTCGCAAAACCCTGAGACTTCCCGGCGAAAATCTTCATAATGGCGGCCATTTCGTTTAGCCCGTTATTCTGGTGTGCCCCATGGAAATCAAGGTCAACTTTCTCGACAACCTGCGACTTGAAGCCAAGTTCGACGACTTCACGGTGATTGCCGACCAGCCTATCCGCTACAAGGGCGATGGCTCGGCGCCGGGGCCGTTCGACTATTTCCTGGCGTCGTCGGCATTGTGCGCGGCGTATTTCGTGAAGTTGTACTGCCAGACCCGCAACATTCCCACGGACAATATCCGGTTGTCGCAGAACAACATCGTCGACCCGGAGAACCGTTACAACCAGATTTTCAAGATCCAGGTGGAGTTGCCGGCGGACATTTCCGACAAGGACCGTCAAGGCATCCTGCGCTCCATCGACCGTTGCACCGTGAAGAAAGTGGTGCAGGCCGGTCCTGAATTCGTGATCGAAGAGGTGGAAAACCTTGACGCCGATGCCCAGGCGTTGCTGATGCCGAGCAGCACTTGCGAGGGCGGCACCTACATCGCCGGCAAGGACCTGCCGCTGGAGCAGACCATCGCCAATATGTCGGGCATCCTCGCCGGGCTGGGCATGAAGATCGAAATCGCCTCGTGGCGCAACATCGTGCCCAACGTCTGGTCGCTGCATATCCGCGATGCGCAGTCGCCGATGTGCTTCACCAACGGCAAGGGCGCGACCAAGGAAGGTGCGTTGGCCTCGGCCTTGGGCGAGTTCATCGAGCGCCTCAACTGCAACTTCTTCTACAACGATCAATTCTGGGGCGAGGAACTGGCCAATGCGCCGTTCGTGCATTACCCGGACGAGCGCTGGTTCCAGCCGGGCCCCAACGACGAGCTGCCCGCTGAAATTCTCGATGCCTACTGCCGCAAGGTCTACGACCGCGAAGGCGAATTGCGCGGTTCGCACCTGTACGACACCAACTCGGGCAATGAAGCGCGCGGCATCGTTTCGCTGCCGTTCGTGCGCCAGTCGGACGGTGAGGTGGTGTATTTCCCGTCGAACCTGATCGAAAACCTCTACCTCAGCAACGGCATGAGTGCCGGCAACACCCTGGCCGAAGCCCAGGTGCAGTGCCTGTCGGAGATTTTCGAGCGGGCGGTCAAGCGTGAAATCATCGAAGGCGAATTCGCGTTGCCTGACGTGCCGGCCGAGGTCCTGGCCAAGTACCCGGGCATCGTCGCCGGTATCGAGGGCCTGGAAGCCCAGGGTTTCCCGGTACTGGTCAAGGACGCCTCCCTGGGCGGCGAATTCCCGGTGATGTGCGTGACCTTGATGAACCCGCGCACCGGCGGGGTGTTCGCCTCGTTCGGTGCCCACCCGAGCTTCGAAGTGGCGCTGGAGCGCAGCCTCACCGAACTGCTGCAAGGTCGCAGCTTCGAAGGACTCAACGACTTACCGCAGCCGACGTTCGAAGCCCAGGCGGTGACCGAGCCGAACAACTTCGTCGAGCACTTCATCGACTCCAGCGGCGTGGTGTCGTGGCGCTTCTTCAGCGCCCAGTCGGACTATGAGTTCGTGGAGTGGGATTTCTCGGGGCAGGGCGAAGACTCCAATGCCGAAGAGGCCGCGACGCTGTTCGGCATTCTCGAAGGCATGGGCAAGGAGTCCTACATGGCGGTGTACGAGCATCTCGGCGCAACCGCTTGCCGCATCCTGGTGCCGGACTACTCGGAAATCTACCCGGTGGATGACCTGATCTGGGACAACACCAACAAAGCGCTGTTCTTCCGCGCCGATATCCTCAACCTGCACGCGCTCGATGAACAGGCCCTGCAAGCCTTGCTCGAGCGCCTGATCGAAAGCGAGCTGGACGACTACACCGACATCACTACGCTGATCGGCATCGAGTTCGACGACAACACCGTGTGGGGGCAGTTGACCATTCTGGAGCTGAAACTGCTGATCTTCCTGGCCTTGCAACAGTATGAAGAAGCCAAGGAATGCGTGGAGATGTTCTTGCAGTACAACGACAACACCGTTGAGCGCGGGCTGTTCTACCAGGCGCTGAACGCGGTGTTGGAGATGGAGTTGGACGACGACCTGGAACTGGCGGATTACGAAGCCAACTTCCGCCGGATGTTCGGCAATGAGCGGATGGACGCCGTGATCGGCTCGGTCGACGGCAGCGTGCGTTTCTACGGCCTGACCCCGACCAGCCTGAAACTGGAAGGCCTGGATCGCCATCAGCGCCTGATCGAGAGCTACAAGAAACTGCATGCGGCTCGCGCCAACATAACTCCAGCCTGACTCCAGCGAGAACGCAGTGGCAGGTTTGGGGCCGCTTCGCAGCCCAGCGCAGGACAAGCCTGCTCACCACAAGAGCTTGTGCATGACCGAGCCCCGGTAGACGCAAGCCTTTTTTTTTTGTAGTGAGCGAGCTTGCCTCGCGCCGGGCTGCGCAGCAGCCCCAACAGGGCCGCCGCGTTAGCCGCTAGATCCGTGCCAGCGCCTGGGCCAAATCCGCGCGTAAATCTTCCACGTCTTCAACCCCCACCGACAGCCGTACCAGCCCGTCGCCGATGCCCAATTGCGCCCGCGTGGCCGCCGGGATGCTGGCGTGGGTCATGATGGCCGGGTGTTCGATCAGGCTTTCGACGCCCCCCAGGCTTTCGGCCAGGGCGAAGATCTTCACGTTTTCCAGGAAGCGCGTGGCGCCGGCAAGGTCGCTGTTGAGGTCGACCGAAATCATCCCGCCAAACCCACGCATCTGCCGACGCGCCAGTTCATGCTGCGGGTGCGAAGCCAGGCCCGGATAGTAGACGCGCGACACTTGCGGTTGTTTCTCCAGCCAGGTGGCCAGGTCCAGGGCGTTGCTGCAATGACGCTCCATGCGCAGGGCCAGGGTTTTTACCCCGCGCAACGTCAGGAAGGCGTCGAACGGCCCGGCGATGGCGCCCACCGAGTTCTGCAGAAACCCGAGGCGTTCGGCCAGTTCCGGGTTGTGGCCGACGATGGCGATACCGCCGATCACATCGGAGTGGCCGTTAAGGTATTTGGTGGTCGAATGCACCACCACATCAAAACCCAGTTCCAAGGGGCGCTGGATCCACGGGCTGGCGAAAGTGTTGTCGGCCACGCAAATGATGCCGCGATCACGGCAGATGCGGGCGATGGCGCCGAGGTCGGTGAGGCTCAGCAGCGGGTTGCTGGGGGTCTCGACCCAGACCATGCGCGTGTCGTCTTGCAGCGACGCTTCAAAGGCTTGCAGGTCGCTCAGGTCGACGAAGCTGAAGCGGTGCCCGGCGCTGCGCTGCCGCACCTTGTCGAACAGGCGGAAGGTGCCGCCATACAGGTCATTGCCGGACACAATATGGGCGCCCGCGTCCAGCAGTTCCAACACCGTGGAAATCGCCGCCAGCCCGGACGCAAAGGCGAACGCCTGGCTGCCGCCTTCCAGGTCGGCCACGCAGCGTTCCAGGGCGAAACGCGTCGGGTTGTGGGAGCGGCCGTAGTCAAAGCCCTTGTGCACGCCGGGGCTGTCTTGCAGGTAGGTGGAGTTGGCGTAGATCGGCGGCATCAGCGCGCCCGTGGTTGGGTCGGGGGATTGCCCGGCATGGATCACACGGGTGGCAAACGCGCTGTTATCGGACTGACTCATGCAAGGGATCTCCGTAGGTGGTTGAGCAGGTCGACGCGGGTGATCAGGCCATGGAAGCCCGACGCGTCGGCAATGATGGCGACCAGGCCGCGATCCAGTTCTGCCTGGAGTTCAGCCAGGCTGGCGCCGGGGGCCAGGGTGTGCAGGGTGTCGGTCATGGCGCTGGCGACAATCATGGCGAAGTCCGCCGCATCGTGGTGCAGGCCCAGGAGGATGTCGGATTCATCGATCACCCCGACCAGCTCCTTGCCGTCCACCAGCACTGGTAATTGCGACACATCGGCCAGGCGCATGCGCTGGAAGGCGGTGAGCAACGTGTCGTCGGGGCTCACGCTGATCACGCGGCCATCTTCGAAGCGCCGCGCGATCACATCGCGCAGGTCGCCGTAGTGCTTGTACTGCAACAGCCCGGCTTCTTTCATCCACTGGTCGTTGTAGACCTTGGACAGGTAGCGCGTGCCGGTGTCGCACACGAACGTGACCACACGCTTGGGCTCGGTCTGTTCGCGGCAGTAACGCAGCGCGGCGGCGAGCAGGGTGCCGGTGGACGAGCCGCCCAGGATGCCTTCGGCGCGCAGCAATTGGCGGGCGTGGTCGAAGCTTTCTTCATCGCTGATGGAGTAGGCATGGCGCACGCTGGAAAGGTCGGCAATGGAGGGGATGAAGTCTTCACCGATGCCTTCCACCGCCCAGGAACCGGGGGTTTCCAGCTGGCCGCTGCGGCTGTATTCGGCCATCACCGAACCGACCGGATCGGCCAGGACCATCTCCAACTCAGGCTGTACGCGCTTGAAGAAGCGGGTGAGGCCGGTGAGGGTGCCGGCAGAACCGACGCCCACCACGATGGCGTCCACATCATGCTGGGTCTGCGCCCAGATTTCCGGAGCGGTGCTGGTTTCGTGGGCCAACGGGTTGGCCGGATTGTTGAACTGGTCGGCGAAGAATGAACCGGGAATGTCCTTGGCCAGGCGCGCGGCCACGTCCTGGTAATACTCGGGGTGGCCCTTGCCCACGTCGGAGCGGGTGATATGCACCTCGGCGCCCATGGCCTTCAGGTGCAACACTTTTTCCGTGGACATCTTGTCGGGCACCACCAGCACCACGCGGTAGCCCTTGGCCCGGCCGACCAGCGCCAGGCCCAGGCCGGTGTTGCCGGCGGTGGCTTCGATAATGGTGCCGCCGGGACGCAGGCGGCCATCCCGTTCGGCGGCATCGATCATGGCCAGGCCGATGCGGTCCTTGATGGAGCCGCCGGGGTTCTGGGATTCAAGCTTGAGAAACAAGGTGCAGGGGCCGGTATCGAAACGGCTGACACGAACCAGCGGCGTATTGCCGATCAGTTCGAGTACGGCGGGGCGGGAAAGCGTGGGCATGTCGTCACCTGGTTACGGAATGGGCACAGGGCGGGGCAGCGAATTTCACAGCATGGCTTGGAACATAGGCCGGTATCGCGCACCTCGCAACCGGTGGGTCCGATGAATGTCTTTTTTTGGCGCATGGGGCCGTCGCGGTGCGCCATCAGCGCGCAGGCTGTCGCCAGAAAGGGGGGCACAACCGCTCTGAGTCGGGGGTTCTGGAGGTTGGCCCGTGGTTTGCTAATGGTTATTCAAACTTGGATACAAGATGGGATTTCGCTATGCACAACATGATCGGCTGGACCCTGGGTGAGTGGCAGGCGGCGTACCGCAGCGGCACGCTCACACCCGATAGTCTGTTGACGTTGGCCGCGGGCTATCCCGCCGACGACAGCGCCTGGATCAGCCGCGCGCAGCCCAGGCAGTTGGCTGAACAACTGACACGCCTGGCCGAACGACTGGCGGCGGTGGGCGGCGATTTCACCCGGCTGCCGCTGTATGGCGTGCCCTTTGCCATCAAAGACAATATCGATGCCGCCGGTTGGGAAACCACGGCGGCTTGTCCCGAATTTGCCTACGTGCCCGCGTCGGATGCCACCGTGTTGGCCAAGCTGTGCGACGCGGGGGCCATTCTGATGGGCAAGACCAACCTCGACCAGTTCGCCACGGGTCTGGTGGGCACACGCTCGCCCTACGGTGCGGTGGGCAACAGCTTCGACGCGGATTACGTCAGCGGCGGTTCCAGTTCCGGCTCGGCCTCGGTGGTGGCGCGCGGGCTGGTGGCGTTTGCCCTGGGCACCGACACCGCAGGCTCTGGACGGGTGCCGGCCGGGTTCAACAATATCGTGGGCCTGAAGCCGACCAAGGGGCGTTTCTCCAACACCGGCCTGGTGCCGGCGTGTCGCACGGTGGATTGTGTGTCGATTTTTGCCCTCACGGTGGACGATGCCGCGACCGTGGCGCAGGTGGTGGAGGGCTACGACGCCACGGATGCCTATTCGCGTGCCAACCCCTACACCGCGCCGGTGGCGGTGGGTGCCGCCTTTACGCTGGCGATCCCTTCGGTGCTGGAGTTCTTTGGCGACACGCAGACCCAGGCGGTGTTCGAACAGGCGGTCGAGCGCTTCAAGGCGTTGGGCGCGCAGATCACTCCGGTGGATTTCAGCCCGTTCAAGGCACTGGCCGACCAGTTGTATTTCGGGCCTTGGGTGGCCGAACGCACCGTGGCACTGGAGCACATGCTGGAACACCAGCCCGGGGCGATCAACAAGGTGGTGCGCGGCATCGTTGACAGCGGCCGCCAGTACAGTGCCTGCGATGCCTACAAGGCCGAGTACCTGCGGGCCGAGTTGAGTCGACAGATCAACGACACGCTGAACGGTTTCGACGCGTTGCTGGTACCCACCTCGCCGACGATTCGCAGCCAGGCAGAGATGGCGCAGGAACCGGTGCGCTACAACTCGCAGTTCGGTTACTACACCAACTTCACCAACCTGGCGGATCTTTCGGCCCTGGCGCTACCCGCCGGGCTGCGCGCCGATGGCTTGCCCAGCGGCATCACCTTGCTCGCGCCGGCCTGGCACGACACGGCCCTGGCCCACTTGGGCAAGCGCTGGCAAGCCGGCCTCGACCTGCCCTTGGGCGCCACCGGACGAGCATTGCCGGCACCGCAGGCTGCCCCGCAAGCCAGCGGCAGCGTGCGCGTGGCCGTGGTGGGCGCGCACCTTACCGGCATGCCGCTGAACTTCCAGCTGACCCAACGCAACGCGGTATGGGTGGAACAAACCCGCACCGCCGACACCTACCGCCTGTACGCCTTGCCGGGCACGGTGCCGCCCAAACCGGGGCTGGCCAGGGCGGAAAGCGGCAGCTCGATCATCGTCGAGCTATGGGACATGCCCATCGCCCGCTTCGGTGAGTTCGTCGCCGAGATTCCCGCACCGTTGGGCATCGGTACGCTCACGCTGGCGGACGGGCGCAGCGTCAAAGGTTTCATCTGTGAGCCCTGGGCCCTGGCCGATGCCTTGGATATCACCGAGTTCGGCGGCTGGCGCGCCTATATCGCGAGCCGGAGTTGAGCATGCAACTGGTGTCTACACGCAAACAGCGGGAGCGCCCCGATAGCTTGGCGGAGCGGATCTACGCGCAACTCAAGGCGGATATCTTCGAGTTTCGCCTGCTGCCCGGTGACCGTTTCAGCGAAGGTGATGTGGCCGCACAAGTGAACGCCAGTCGCACGCCCGTGCGTCAGGCGTTGTACCGACTGGAGCGGGAAGGCTACCTGGAGGTGCATTTCCGCAGTGGCTGGCAGGTCAAACCCTTCGACTTCGACTATTTCGAGGAGCTGTATGACGTGCGCATCGTGCTCGAACTGGCCGCCGTCAGCCGCTTGTGCGAAGGCGGGGCGGTGGACCCTTCGTTGCTGGAGGAACTGAAGGCAATCTGGCTGGTGGAGACGGGCGAGCGCCTGAGCGATACCCAGGCGGTGTCGGCACTGGACGAGCGCTTTCACTGCGCGCTGGTGGAAGCCACCGGCAACCGTGAAATGGCGCGCATGCACCACGAGATCACCGAGAAAATCCGTATCATCCGCCGCCTCGACTTCACCCGGCCCGAGCGCATCGCTGCCACCTACGACGAGCACGGGCAGATCCTCACGGCAATCCTGCAACAGCGCAATGACCTGGCGCAGCCCCTGCTCAAGCGCCATATCGAACTCAGCAAACAGGCCGTGCGCCAGATCACCCTGCACCGGTTGCACCTGGCCCGGTCAGTGGCCGGGGTTTGACACCGCCTGCAAGTGCGCCCGCAGGGTTGCGCTGGCCGGCTGCATCGGTGCGCGCAACGCGCTGCCGATCAAGCCTTGCTGGGCCAGCGCCGCTTTGACCGGCGCGGGGTTGGGCTCGATGAACATCGCGTGGATCAACGGCAACAAATCAAAAAACGTCGCCCGCGCCTCGGCGAGCTGGTTGTCGCGCACCTGTTGCCACAGCGTCACGAACCGTTCGGTGTGCACATGGGCCGATGCCGCGATGGCACCGCTGGCGCCCAGACACAGGGCGTTGAAGATCTGTATATCTTCGCCGCACAGCACCTGAACCTGGCCGCTGGCCAGCAGCGCGAGGGTGTTATTCAGGTTGCCACCGCAGTCCTTGATCGCAACGATACGTTCGTGGGCGACGATGTTCAGCAAGGTGGCCTGTTCGAAGGTCGCACCGGTGCGGTAGGGAATGTCGTAGAGAATGATCGGCACGCTGGAAGCGTCGGCCACCGCGCGGAAGAACGCTTCAAGGCCGGCCTGGGACGGGCGAATGTAGCTCGGCGCGGGCACCAGCAGGCCGGCCACCGGGCGTTTGAGGACTTCGCTCTGGAACTGCAGCAGTTCGAGCTGGTTGCTGCCGGCCAGCCCCATCACCACGCGGTGGGCGGGCACCCATTGCAACACCGCATCGAGCACGGCCAGTTGCTCCTGGCGGTTGAGCGACGCGGCTTCGCCGGTGGTGGTGCACACCATGATGCCCGCGACGTGTTTTTCCAGCAGATGGCTGACCAGCCGGTGCAGGCCGATGAAGTCGATGGCGCCGTCGTGAAACGGTGTGACCACGGGAACCCAGATACCTTGAAACGATGACATGCGCTTTCTCCTGAAGGTAGACCGATCAAGTCACCGTCAGAAGGGCAGAGGGAATTGTGCAAAGGGGGAGAGGTCCGTCGCGCTCAATGTCCTGTCAGCTCATCTGACGGGACAGCGCGCCCCGGTCACATGAGCGACTGTTTCTTCGATTTGAGGGTGCGCGCCACGCAGCCTTGCGCCTTGGCAATCAAGCCAATGGCGCGAAGGTTAGCGAATGACGTTGCAGACATGAGCTGACACACCCTGAAGAAGACCTGCATCTTTATGGATTGTCAGCGGATGTGTCAACCCGCCAGCAGGTGTTCCCGTACAAAACTCACCACCTCGGTTTCCAGCTCCGCGTCTTCCGGCGCGCCCATGAAACCGCCATGGGGCATCGCTTCGAAGATGTGCAGCAGCGCCGGCACCCGTGCCTGGCGCAAGGCCCGGTGCAGGCGCACGGTGTTGGACAGGAACAGGTCTCGCGTGCCGCTTTGCAGGAAAGTCGGCACAAAGCCCTGGGTGAAATCACCGAACAGCGGCGACAGGTATGGGTGGGTCAGGTCGGCACCATTGGCATACAGCAGGTTGGCTGCCATCAGCGGGTTGGGCAGCATCACATCGACCGTACGGTTGACGTGGAAACTGTCGCCCGATTCGGTCAGGTCCACTTCCGGCGACAACAGCACCAGCGCCGCCGGCAGCGGCAAGCCTTCATCACGGGCACGCAGCACCATGGCCACCGCCAGATTGCCACCGGCCGAGCGGCCACCAATCACGATCTGCTGCGGGCGGTGATGTGCGAGCACATGCCGGTAGGTGGCCATGCAGTCGTCCAGCGCCGCCGGGTAAGGGTGTTCCGGCGGCATGCGATAGTCCACGCCGTAGCAACGCAGGCCATGCAGGTCGGCCTGCTTGCCGGCGGCGATGCGGCAGTTGTCACCGCCGCCGAACACCAGCGCGCCACCGTGCAGGTCGATGTAGGCCAGGTTGTCGCCCACGGTTTCAGCGGGGGTGGCCATGTGCACGGTGGCGTTCTCCACCACGATGGTCGCCAGCGTCGCGCGCAGCGTGGCCGCCTGGGCGGCGCTGGCGGCTGCGTAATGCTGGGCGACAAGGGCTTGCAGGCGGCGCCAGCCGTCGTGGTCCTCGGGCGCGGGCAGGGGCTGCATCGCGTTCAAGGGCACGCCGTCGGCGCCGACCAGGCGCTTGAGCAGCGCCTGGGCCTGGGGGCTGATCGAGGACGGGACCGGCAGGGTCCGCGCTTCCAGGTGTACGCCGTTGGTCATGGGCCGTTACTCGAAGCGATCGATGCGGGTGGTGGAGTAGAAGAACTCGTTCTTGTCCGTGCTCGACTCGTAGAAGTACGCGTAGTCAGTCAGGTAGTACAGGTGGCTGACGCGCTTGTACTCGTCGTTGTCGTAGGTGCACGACAAGGCCTTGGCGCTGCCCAGCAATTGCGAGTTGAGCTCGCTGGCCTGCAGTTCGCGCTCGACGACGCAGCGGGTGGTCTGCGGTTTGCCGTAGCTGCCGACGATGCTGTTGAGGGTCGAACGGGTGCTCGAGTAGACCACGGTGTCACCCACCGGCAGGGCCTTCCAGTTGCCGCTGAAGCTCAATTGGGTGAGCGTCGAGCTTTCGGCCATGCCACCGGCACCAAAGGCGGATTTCGATACCAACTGCACCAGGTTGCGCCAGCTGATCGATTGCGACTCATAGCCCTGGCCACGGTTGGCCACGTTCAGTTGACCGCTTGGGGCATCCTGGGTGATGAAGTATTCGTTGCTCGAATCGCTGGTCTTGCCCTTGTAGGTCGAGGTGCCGCTGGTGCGCACGTATTTGAACGTGCGGGTCGGCTTGTCCAGGTTCAGTTGCTGAATGGCCGCCAGTATCTGCGGCTGCACCGAGTTCAATGCGATGGACACGGGGGCCTTCAGGCGTGGCTTGAAGGCCGGCAGCGCGGCGATCTTGTCAGGCGTGGCGCAGACGCTGTTGAACAGCAGCGTATAGTCGGCATTGGCGCCGGCCACCGGCTGCGGGGTCGGGAAGCTGTCGACGCGACCGTCGCTCACGCGGTTGGCCGCATCCATGTCATAACCGGCCAGGGCCTTGTAGGTACCGCCGTTGCAAGCCACGGCGAAGTACTCGCGTTTTTGCGCGTAGGGGGCGTTGTACGGCAGGTCGTTGAGCACCGACGGGTTGTCGAAGGCCGCCCAGAAACGGGTTTCGCCATTCACGGTCTTGACGCTGTTGGCGTCGATCAGTACCCAGTTGTCACGCTCGTTGGTCTGGACCAGACGCCAGTCGGGTTTCGGCGTGTCGGCACAGGCGCGGACGAAGGTCTGGTTGGCGGCCAGGGTCGCGCGTAATTCATCGGACAGTTTGCGCGGTGCGCTGTAGCGTCCGGCACTCAGCGGGTATACGCGCTGGGCGCCATCCAGGTAGAGCAAATGCAGCGACGGTGATGAGCAGGCGGCTTCGAACTGCATGGTGCGGCGCACACCGGCGGTGGACTCCGGCATCAGCAATTCGAAACTCAGCGCGTCGCCTTCGCGCACGATGCTGTTCTCGACCAGGGGTTGGGACAGGGTGCCGGCGAGCATGCGATCGACACTGGATTTCTGGGTGGCGCAGCCGGCCAGGGTGGCGATGCCACCGATGAGCAACAGGGAAGAAATAAAACGCACAGGGGCCTCGTTGAGTCCATTCAGGGATGTAAGGGTGACGGCAGCAAGGTGTGAATCTTTAAGGGTAACTGAATGAAATCGTCAGGGGGCATTCGGATTGAATGCCCCGGCGGGTGATTGTCAGCCCTTGACCGCCGCTTCGATGGCCGCGATATCGATTTTGCCCATGGTCATCATGGCGTCGAAGGCGCGTTTGGCGATGGCCGGGTCGGGATGGGTCACAGCTTCGGTGAGCACGCGCGGGGTGATCTGCCATGACAGCCCCCACTTGTCCTTGCACCAGCCGCAGGCACTGGCCTGGCCGCCATTGCTGACAATGGCGTTCCACAGACGGTCGGTCTCGGCCTGATCCTCGGTGGCCACCTGGAAGGAAAACGCTTCGGTGTGGGGGAACGCCGGGCCGCCGTTCAGCCCCAGGCAGGGAATGCCCATTACGCTGAATTCCACGGTCAGCACGTCGCCGAGTTTGCCCGAGGGATAGTCGCCGGGAGCCAGGTGCACGGCCTTTACGGCGCTGTCAGGGAAGGTCATGGCGTAGAAGGTCGCCGCCTCCAGGGCGGTGCCGTTGTACCAGAGGCACAGGGTGGTTTTGTCGGTCATTTTCGTGCTCCACGGGCGATGGGTGTGTGGAGTCTAGACGAAGCAGAAGGTGCGCCCGGCTTGCCCGCCGGGCGGTGGCTTACATGATGGTGTAGTCCCTGACCACGCCCTTGTTGAGGTGGATATTCAGGCGGCGGTTCTTTTGCTCGGGGGCGATGTTGTCGATGGCGGTGCGCCGTGTATCCAGGGCGTTGTCGTAGGTGTTGCCGGGAATATGGTTGGACACCAGCCCGAGCAAGTGGCGCATCGACGCGTTCTGGGTGGTGGAGGGGGAGTAGTTCCAGGTCTCGGTGCCGTCCGCCGAAATCGACTGGTCCTGGGGCTCGCCGTAAAGCGCCTTGAGTTGCTCGGCGGTGGTCTTGCCGGAAATGATATGGGTGCGCACGTAAGTGGTGTCGAACAGTGAAATGTCCGGCCCGGCCTTGCCCTGGATCCCGGGCAGTGACAGGTTGTTGAGGCTGCTGAGCCCGTTGACACCATTGACGCCGTTGGCACATCCCGACAGCAGGATGGCAGCCACAAGGGGTCCGATGACGTTGCGATTGAGTGCGCGCCTGGCCATGATTTTCTCCGTTTATTCAGGGCTGGATAACAGGGGCCAATCATAAAACGGCGAAAAAAACGCGGAAAAAATCTTCCTGTCCCAGCGTCTCAATGACTTGCCTGGGTGTCTCAGGCGGGCTGCATCTGCTCCAGAATGTTGCGCAGTGAAAACCCGGTATGCCGACCTGCCTGCGCGTGGGAGGGGGCCACCACCAAGGCTTCCCGGGCTTCCCGAGGCGAGTAGCCGAAGGCGTGTTTGAAGGCGCGGCTGAAGTGCGCATCGCTCTTGAATCCGAACTGAAAGGCCAGCCCGGACACCCGATGCCGCACCCCGGAATCCCCCTGAATCATCAACCGCGCCCGGTTCAGCCGGCGCTGCTGGATGTAGGCCGATACCCCGGTTTCCTGGCTGAACACCCGATACAGTTGCGCCCGCGAAATGCCAAGGTGTTTGCACAGGAACGTGGGTGACAAATCCGGATTGCGCAGGTGCTGTTCGATCAAGTGGCGGGCGCGGTTGAACAGGGTGAAGTCGATCTCGTCGGCGGCGTTGTGCAGGTTGGCCACCGAGGGCGCAAGGGCCGCCGAGACCATGGCCAGCGTGGCCTGCTGGGCATGGGGGATTTCCTCGGCGCTCAGCCTGGGCAAACGGTATTGCAGGGCGCGCATGTGATCGGCCAGTAATTCGCTCAAGCCGCCTTGCAGCACTTGGCCGTGCAGGTCCTTGTGGCCCAGGCTGGGGCTGAGCAGGTCGCGGGGGATGGTCAGGATGATCGTGTCGCCGGCGGTGATCAGGCAGTCCAGTTCACGGGCGAGGTCCAGCAGGTAAATCTGCGAATTGCCCGCCGCCAGCGTCGTGCGCCCGGCGGTGCCGTTGATGGTATGGGACAGGCCCAGGCACAGGTAGTAATGGTCCAGGCTGTCGCGGCGGATCATCTGGGTCGCACGCTTGACCCGGTACGGCACCGGCTCGCCGGCCCCGTCCCAGGCCCCGCAGCCCATCAACAGCGCACCCAGGTAGCCGGTGGCCAGGCGGTAGTTGAAGGCCGTGGACTCCGGCTCGCTGATCGTGATGTCGAAAATGGCGTTGACTTCTTCGCGCCATACTTCAAAGCGTTGCCGGGGCGGATAAGGCTGGGTGGTGAAGGTGTAAAGCGGGTTCTCCACGTGCGGCTCCCTGCGTGACAGCGATGGGTCGAAAGCGGCTTAGGATACGTGCTGGGAAAAGGCAGCGGTCTGCCGTTGATCGGCAGGACCGTGTGGCAGCCAATCGTGCACTCACACCGGTGCCGCCTCCCGGGAATAGCGCCCAGGCGCCAGTCCGGTGTAGCGCGTAAAGGCCACGCTGAAGGCACTCACTGAGTTGTAGCCGACCCGTTGGGCAATATCGGTGAGGGACTCGGTGCCTTCGCGCAGCAGTTTTTTTGCCTGAGCCATTCGCCACGCCAGCAAGTACTCCATGGGTGCCATGCCGAGGGCTTGCCTGAAGCGCTCGAAGAAGGTCGAGCGTGAGAGGGCGGCCTCTTTGGCCAGGTGGGCCACGGTCCAGGCCTGGTTTGGTCGCTCGTGCATGCAGCGCAGCGCGACGGCCAGGCGTTCGTCGCCGAGCCCGCGCAGCAGGCCGGGTGGGGCGCCGGCGGTCGGGGTCGCGCGCAGGGCTTCGATGAACATCACTTCCAGCAGGTGCGCCAGTATCACGTCCCGCGCCGGGCGTTTGCCGCGTGCCTCTTCGGTGAGCAAATCCACCAGCATCGCCAGGCGGCGCTCGCCGCGCACATGGATCAACCGGGGCAGCAGCGAGACCAACAGTGCCGCATCCGGGGAGCCGAAGGTGCAATGGCCGATCAGCAGATGCACATCGACGGCGGCGTCCTGCGGACCGATGCGAATGTCCCGCGGGCGCACTTCGACCGGCACGGTGTCCGGGGCTTCGGCGGGCAGGGGCTGGACGCTCATCATTGCAAAGTCATAGGCCGCCGGGATCAGCACGAAGTCGCCGGCCTGCAAGCCGATAGGCGGCTGCCCGGCGATGGAAAGCCGACACGCGCCGTCGAGAATCGCGTAATAAAACGGCTGGCCCTGCACCGAGCGACTGACCCGCCAGGCCCCGGCACCACTGACCACTTTGGCCAGCGAGGCACGGGGTTGCAGCAGCGTGACCACTTCGGCGAGCGGATCGAGCATGTCGGACTCCTGCGAATAATTGACGGACTGGCGATGATATTCAGTCCGGCTACGACAGCCTATCGTGGTGTTCCTGTCAATCATCGAGGCAAACGCCCCATGAACACTGTACTGATCACTGGCTGCTCTTCGGGTTTTGGTCTGGAGACGGCGCGGTATTTTCTCGAGCGCGACTGGAATGTCATCGCCACCATGCGCACCCCGAACGCAGGGTTGTTTGCTCCCTCCGATCGCCTGCGGGTGTTGCCTCTGGACGTGACGGATCCGCAGAGTATCCAAACCGTGATGAACGCTGCCGGGCCGATCGATGTGCTGGTCAACAATGCCGGGATCGGCTTGCTCGGTGCCCTGGAAGGCATTTCCATGGACGCGGCCCGAGGCCTCTTCGAAACCAACACCTTCGGCACGATGGCCATGACGCAGGCCGTATTGCCGCAGTTTCGCGAGCGCCGCAAGGGCGTGGTCATCAACGTGACCTCCAGCGTGACGCTCAAGTCGCTGCCCCTGCTCAGCGTGTACACCGCGAGCAAGGCGGCGGTGAACGCGTTCACCGAGTCGGTGGCCCTGGAATTGGCGGCGTTCAATGTGCGCGTGAGGCTGGTATTGCCCGGGCGTGCGCCTGGCACTGACTTCGGCAAGAACGCCCAGCCGCGCATGCAAGGCTGCATTCCCGAGGCCTACGGCGACCTGGCCCAGCGCATCTTCGCCGAGTGGTCGCAGGACACGCTGGTCACCGAAGCACGGGATGTCGCTGAGGCGGTATGGCGCGCAGCGAATGACCCGGCGACACCGATGCGCCTGGCGGCGGGGGCGGATGCGCTGGCGTTGACTGGAGAGTAGGGGGGATGGCGGAGATCATGGACACGTCACTGACATCTTCGTAATCTCGGTGCCGGTGTTTTTGTGTTCTTCGCCTTGTCCTTCTCGCGTCCCGTTGTGCAGGGGTATCGGATCGAAGCATGGTGCAAAAAACAGGAAGTAATAGCTTGGACATCCGATAACTCTATTTAAGGCAAATCATGATTACGCGCGGTCATCTTATTGGTGAAGTTATTGATGGGCTCACCACGATCTCACAACAAGTTTCTACTCGGTGTCAATTGGGGCTGACAGACCTCAATAATTACCTGGAGGATTTTTTTAAAGAGTACCTGAATACGGCGTTGGGTTTGTCGCTGGTCAACTTGAATGATGAGCGGAGTAATGAACCAGGACTGGATCTGGGAGATACGCTTGCTTCAATGGCTTTTCAGGTAACTTCAACGAGAACGTCTGCCAAAATTAATAAGACACTAGAGGTGGTTGCAAAGCTTGATAATCAGTTTGATAAGGTGGTGGTGCTGATTGTTGGAAAAAAACAGAAGACTTATTCGCTGGATGCAAAGCGTTCAAAAAAGCTTGGTTTTACGGATAAAGATATTTGGGATATGGATGATCTATGCAGGAAAACGATATCTCTCCCGCTTGATCGTCTGCAGTCTCTTTATGAGCTTGTACGTCGTGATCTGGCGAGGGTGCGCATAGAGCTTGAAATTCCGGATGAGGACGGTAATTTTGCGACATCGATCAGTTCTTATATTGAAAGTATTCCGAAACCTCAGTTTTCTGATTTTAAAAAATATCAACGATACCAGCGTGAAGTAGAGGAAGCGTTTGAACACTCTGTGAAAGATATTGCTGTACATTTTAAAGAATTTGCACGTCGCTTAGCCGCCTTGCCACGGATTACTCGTGAGGTCTACGCGTTTCTTGTAGAGCGTAGGGAAATGGATGAAAAGTTGATTCCGGAAGGTTTGGTTTATTATTCTGAGTGCGTGTGGTTTAACCGAAATAAGTTATTAAGGATTTGCAAGTTCCCTGATCTCCAGGTTGAGTTGGATTTACTTGATGAGCACGGATTTATCGATGTCTGGGAACCCGTGGAGAATAATCAGAGTCCTTTCATTCGGATCTTTGCCCTGGGCAAGGTTGAAGGGTTTATCCATGAGTTGATTGGCTATATTGAGAACCAGGGGGTTGGGTACAAGAAGCCAATTGTGTCGCTGGATTTTAGTGGCTTTTGAATTTTGCCCGGCGGTCAAAAGCGATCACCGTGGCAACCTGTGAGGAGCTTACGCAATCCCGAGCAGGTTTCCTCCATCTGATCCAGAAAGCACTTCAGGCTTGCAGGTGCCGGGGCGGATAGGTTTAGGTCAGCAGGGCAGAGGGATTCCGGTGGCGTTCATGCTAATGTTCCGGGCGGCCTCCCGCCCGGAACCCTGACACCCATGCATCCATTCCAACCCCCCACCGAATTCACCGTCCCCTTCGACGGCCACCTGCTTCGCGCCGACACGCTGACGGGGCGGCTCGATCCGCACCTGTTTTGCATCCACGGCGGCGGTACCCGCTGCCGTTCGGTGTTCGCCGAGCTGCGTCAGATGTTGCACGCGCAAGGGGTGGGGTCCACGGCCCTGGATTGCATCGGTCACGGGCAAATCGGGGGCGTGTTTGCCGATTCGTCCCTTTACCGCCGCGAGCAACAGGCGTTGTCGGTGATCCGCCACCGTCAGGTGCGGCCCAGTGCGCTGGTGGGGATCAGCATGGGCGCGTACAACGCCATCCGTCTGAGCGAAACGCTGAATGCTGGAACATTGATTTTGATCGTCCCCGGCATCTACACCCCTGAGGCGTACCAGGTGCCGTTCGGTGGGCAATTTTCGGCGATCATTCGTCGCCACCGCAGCTGGAGCGACAGCGATGTGTGGGACATTCTCGGACGTTTCACCGGCAGGTTGCTGGTGATCGCCGGAGAACAGGATGCGGTCATTCCGCTGGAAATTCCCGAGCGGTTGGTCGAGGCCGCGACGTGCGCCCGCGACCGGGAACTGGTGATCGTCCCCGGGGCGGGTCACAGCGGTTTGTTGCCATTGGTCCTGCAGAACCCCGAGTGGCGTGCGGCGATCACCACCCGGGTGCTGTCCAGCGTTACGACACGTTGAGCAAGTGCTTGTAGCCCATGATCTCGAAGACCCGCGCGGTCTGGGCTTCGGTCACCGCGTTCACGGCCTCGGTGCCGTAGTCGGCGTAATCGACGACCGTGCGCATCGGTTTTTGCCCCTTCGGTAATGCGAGCACACGGGCAATTTCGTCCGCCACGCCCTGGACCGGCGCATCGGCGCCGCGCAGCAGGTCGCGCAGGCCGTCGCCAATGTGGTCGTAGTCATCCTTGAAGCGCTCGTAGTCCTTGGCGGTCGCCGGGTCTGCCGGATAGACCGCCGACTGGAAGTGAGCCGTGCCGTCGGGAAAGATGCCGGGCATGACGATCACGGTTTCGATGCCGAAACGGTTGACCTCGTAGGCCGTCACTTCCGCCAGGGAATCGAACGCATATTTGCCGGTGATGTAGGGGCCGACGAAGGGCGTCACGATGCGGGTGATCGTGCTGCCCACATACAGCAGCACGCCGCTGCCTTGCTGGCGCATCCGGGGCAGGGCGGCGCGGTTCAGGCGATGGGCGCCGACCACATTGGTGTTGAGGCTGCTGGCCAGTTGATCGGGGGTGAACGCTTCGTACACGCCGATAAACAGGTGCGCGGCGTTGTGAACCACGATGTCGAGCGTTGCGTGCTCGGCGAGCACGCGCCCGACAGCGGCCTGGCACGAGGCCTCGCTGTGAATGTCCAGGTCCACCACCCGGACATGGCCGCCCTGGGCCTTGGCATAACCTTCCAATGCGGTGCGACGGTCGGCGTTGCGCCCGTTCGGGTCACGTACGCCGGCGAACACCGCGTAGCCCTGGCGAATCAACGTTTGGGCGGTCAACAAGCCCATGCCTGAACCGGCGCCGGATATCAGTACAGTCTGCATCGTTATCGTCCTTTCAACGGTTGCCGGGCAAGGTTCAGGAGGTGTGGGCCGTCGCGGCGTCCCACAGGTCCACTGCGCCTAAACGGTCGGCGCCCTGGGTGTCGACCATCCAGCCTGGGTATTCGGCGGGCAGCTGGCTGACGGCGTCGAGCTGGCGCATGTCTTGCGGCGTGAGCTCCAGGTCAACGGCGGCGATATTGTCCGCAAGTTGGTCCAGGCGCTTGGCGCCGATCAGCACCGAGGTCACGGCAGGCTTGGCGAGCAGCCAGGCCAGGGCGACACGGGCCGGGCTGCACCCGTGCGCCTCGGCGATGGGGCGCAGTACGTCGATGACCTTCCAGCCGCGCTCCTTGTCGACGATGGGGAAGTCGAACCCGGAACGACGCGCACCTTCGGGTGACTGGTTTTCACGGCTGTATTTGCCGGAGAGCAGGCCGCCGGCCAATGGGCTCCAGATCAGCAAGCCCATTTTTTCAGCCTCCAGCAACGGCACCAGTTCACGTTCCAGGTCACGCCCGACCACCGAGTAATAGGCCTGGAGGCTTTCGAAGCGCGCCAGCCCCTGGCGAGCCGCAATGCCTTGCGCTGTCGCCAGGCGCCAGGCATGCCAGTTGGACACACCGATGTAACGCACCTTGCCCTGACGCACCAGGTCATCCAGGGCGCGCAGGGTTTCTTCGAGCGGGGTGAGGGTGTCGGTGGCGTGAATCTGATAAAGGTCGATATGGTCGGTGCCCAGGCGCTTCAGGCTGGCTTCGACGGCATCCATGATGTGTCCGCGGGACGCACCGACGTGGTTTTTGCCGGGGCCCATGCGGCCGGCGACCTTGGTCGCCAGCACATAATCTTCGCGGGCGACGCCCAGGTTGCGGAACGACTGACCCAGGGTCTGTTCGCTTTCGCCCTGGGTGTAGATGTCGGCGGTGTCGAAGAAGTTGATCCCGGCTTCGAGGGACGCCTTGACCTGTTCGTCGGCGCCTTTCTGATCCACGGCGCCGATGTGCGCATAGATGCCGGCGCCACTGCTGAACGTCATCGTACCCAGGCACAGTTGCGAGACGATCAGGCCGGTATTACCCAGTTGCTTGTACTTCATCACGATCTCCTTCGGTCAATCAGACAAGGCAGTGACGACCGCTGGCCGCCGCTGTTTCGAGACCTATCGTCGACCTGGCGCGGCGGCGGTCGGTAGCATGCATGTCCCGGATGCTTGCACGATCCTCCAGAGACGCGGACAAGTGACTTCCCCAATGGGCCTAACCGTGAGAAAACGGACCCCTGCGCAGAACGGGAAACCTCCATGACCACACTGACGAGCCTTGCCCAGCTTATTTCACGCCAGACCGCCACTGACGGTACGTTCGAGACGGCGGTGCCCGGGGTGAAACTGATCCGCTGGTCGTCCCCCAGCGAGCCGATGCCGGTGGTGTTCGAACCGACGGTGTGCCTGGTGGCGCAGGGACGCAAGCAGGCGAGCGTCGGCAGCACCACCTATGTGTATGACCGTGCGCGACACCTGATCGCCTCGGTGGCGCAGCCGGTCATGGGTTCGGTGATCCAGGCGACTGAGGCCGAGCCTTATCTGTGCCTGCAGATCGACCTGGATATACGCGAGATCGCCGAACTGGCCATGCGTCATCCCGTCGTTGGGGAGTTCGCCGGGCCTGCTTCCGGGTTGTTGCTCAACGACACCTCGCCGGCGCTGCTGGAGGCCGCTGCACGCCTGGTGGCGCTGTTGGAAACACCGGAGGATGTGCCGACGCTGGCACCCTTGATGCTGCGCGAAATCCATTACCGCCTGCTCAAGGGCCCCGGTGGCGGCATCCTGCGACAAATGGTGCATGCCAATAGCCGACTCAATCAGATCGCGCGTTCGATTGTGTGGATTCGCCAGCACTTTCGCGAAGCCTGTCGAATCGAACAGGCCGCCGATGTCGCCGGGATGAGTCGCTCCAATTTCCACCTGCATTTTCGTTCGGTCACGTCCCTGAGCCCCCTGGAGTTTCGCACGCAGTTGCGTATGCAGGAGGCGCGCCGGCTGATGCTGGCGGAGGGGATCGACGCGGCCAGCGCCGGGTTCGAGGTGGGTTACAACAGCCCGTCCCAGTTCAACCGGGACTATGGCCGCCTGTTCGGTGTGCCGCCCGCGCGGGACGTGGGGCAACTGCGCGCTAACGGCCAATATGCCTGCGCGCAAGACCCCGACTGATCCACCCCATGGCCCGATCCCGCGCGAGATCGGGCCCGATCCCGTGCGCTCTAAAACACCCCACCGTGCATGCTGACCTCGGCACGTCAGCCGTGCTGATGTGCCGATGCGTTCAAGACCTGCAAACAATAATAATGAGGTGTTTATGCCGGTGTTTCTGCGTCATTCATTGCGCGGTGGGCGCAATGCCGTTCACCTGTGGGTGGGGGCTTCCACCCTCGCACTGTCGTTGAGCGCGTGTGCGGTCAACCCTGATGGCCCAAAGCCTTATCCCCATGCGCAGGAGCCGATTGGCGATGTGCAGGCCATCTATGACGGCAGGCTCAGCCAGGAACTGGCGATCACTACGTTCCGCAATACGGACCGCCTGTTCCCCGTGCGCACGATCAAGGCGGGCGGCCATCCGTTCCCGTTGCCGCGCAGCAGCCAACCGCTGGCTCCGGTGAGCTTCGACTACAAGGGCACGCGTTACAGCCTGGATGACTATGTGGCGACCAACCACGTGACCGGCCTGCTGGTGCTCAAGAACGGCCAAGTAGTCAATGAGCGTTTCGAAAAGGGCAACACCGCCCAGACCCGCTGGATGTCGATGTCGGTGGCCAAGTCGATCACATCCACTCTGGTGGGTGCGGCGTTGCAGGACGGCGCGATCAAGAGCCTCGACGACAAGGTCACCCGTTACCTGCCGGCGCTGACCGGCAGCGGTTATGACCAAGTCACCGTGCGCCAGATTTTGGCGATGCGCTCCGGGGTCAAGTGGAACGAGAAGTACACCGACCCGTCCTCGGACGAACGCCAGTTGATCAAGCTGCGCAGCGAGCAGGTGCCCGGTTCGTTGCTCAAGTTCATGGCCACGCTGTCGACCGCCGCGCCACCCGGCACGCGGACCAACTACAGCACCGGTGAAACCCAGGTGCTGGGGCAACTGGTCAGCGCGGCGGTGGGCAAGCCCCTGACGCAATACCTGAGCGAGAAAATCTGGGCGCCCTATGGCATGCAGAGCGATGCCAAATGGTGGCTCGACGGTCTTGATGGCAATGAAGTCGGGGGCAGCGGCATCAGTGCGACCCTTGAGGATTACGCGCGCTTCGGCCAGTTCCTGCTCGGTGGCGGCAAGGCCGGTGGGCGGCAGGTGTTGCCGGAGGGCTGGATGCGCTTCGCCAGCGCCACCACCGGCACGGACGCGGCCTACGGTGACTTCGCGTCCATGTGGTGGCCAGGCTGGACCGAGGCGTCCAAAGCCGATAAAGCCTTTACTGCGGTGGGCACCTTTGGCCAGTACCTGTACATCAACCCGACCCGAAATATCGTGATCGTGGTGTGGCAGGCCCAGACCAAACCCACCGGTGGCGAGGTGATCGACGACATGGTCGCCTTCGATGCCATCGCCAAGGCCCTGCCTTAAGTAACGGCAAGGGGCGGGTGGCTCCAGGAGTGACCCGCCCCGCATCGTTTCTCATTGCATCGCCAGAGCTACTTGAGCAGCAGGCCTTCTGCGTCCAGGGCGGCACGCACGCTCGGGCGTTGCTCCATGGTGGCCATGAACCGCTGGATCGCCTGATAACGGGATATATCAATGTTCACCCGGGGTGGCCAGCACAGCACGTTGTACAGATAGGCATCGGCCACCGAAAACTGCGTGCCCAGCACATATTCGTGACTGGCGAGGTGTTCGTCCACGTACTGGAAGCGTTCGTGCAGGTTGCCGGCGGCGAAGTTGGCCTTCGAGCGGGCATCGACGAAGGACGAAAACATCACGGCCATGCCCTTGTGCAGGTCGGTCGCCACGAAGTTCAGCCACTCCAGTGCGGTGTAGCGATCCCGGGAACCGAAAGGCGGCAACAACTGGAGTTGCGGGTGTTTGTCGGCGACCCATTGCAGGATGACGGCACCCTCGGTAATGACGTTGCCATCGGCCAGTTTCAGCGCCGGGACGAAGCCCTTGGGGGTCACCTCAAAATAGTCACCTTCCACGGTTTGCTTGGTACTGAAGTCGACCTTGATCAGCTCGAAGGTCTGCTGGGCTTCGCGCAAGGCGATTTGTGGCGCCAGCCCGCAGGAGCCAGGTGCAAAATACAGTTTCATTGAAGCCTCTTGCTATCAGGACAGGGAGTCGAAGTCGGTGGCGGCGTGGCGTTCGAGCAGGAACTCGCCCGGGGTGTCGGACCGGCGATTGACCCTGCGGCCACGGGCCAGGGCAGGGCGTGCGCTGAGGGCGGCGTACCAGCGCAGCAGGTGCGGGTACTGTTCGACGTCGAGAAATTCGTGGGTTTTATAGACCCCGTACAGACTGCCGGGGTACCACGGCAGCACCGCCATGTCGGCAATGGTGTACTCATCGCCGGCGAGGAATTCATGGGTCGCCAGGTGCGTGTCCAGTACATGCAGTTGACGCTTGGTTTCCATGGCGTAACGGTCGATGGCGTACTCGATCTTGATCGGCGCGTAGGCGTAGAAATGCCCCAGGCCACCGCCCACGAACGGCGCCGACCCCATCTGCCACATCAACCAGTTGAACGTCTCGGTGCGCGCCCGGCGGGTGGTCGGCAGGAAGGCGCCAAAACGCTCCGCCAGGTACACCAGGATCGAGCCGCTTTCGAACACCGGGATGGACGGTGTGACGGAATAGTCGACCAGTGCAGGGATCTTGGAATTGGGGTTGATGCCCACAAACCCGCTGCCGAATTGATCTCCCTTGAAAATGTCGACCAGCCAGGCGTCGTATTCGGCCTCCGAGTAGCCGGCGGCCAGCAACTCTTCCAGCAAAATGGTGATCTTCTGCCCGTTGGGCGTGCCCTGGGAGTAGAGCTGCAAAGGGTGTTTGCCCACCGGCAGTTTCTGTTCGAAACGGGCGCCCGAAACCGGCTGGTTGATGCTGCCGAACTGGCCGCCGTAGGTGTTTTTCGGGGTCCAGACCTTGTCGGGCACATAGCCGGGAGGCTGGCTGTCGAGCGGGGTGTCTGTCATGGGAGGCTCCTTGGCGATGCTACGGTTGGACTGCTGGGCAGGGCGTGCAGAGTTCGGAACGCAAGAGCGGGTCGTCTTTAAGATGGTGGACCAGAAAGTCGACAAATGTGCGGATCTTGATCGAGGCGCTG
This sequence comes from Pseudomonas sp. SDO524_S393, assembly GCF_054071875.1. Lineage (NCBI taxonomy): Bacteria > Pseudomonadati > Pseudomonadota > Gammaproteobacteria > Pseudomonadales > Pseudomonadaceae > Pseudomonas > Pseudomonas sp. SDO524_S393. Next base: position 58,562 of record NZ_JBSVVZ010000001.1, read on the forward strand.
TTGTTCTTGCGGATGATGATGTTGATCGCCAGCGGCGCGGGCTCATAGGCGTCCAGCACGCTTTCCAGGGCGCCTTGGGCGATGTCGTCCAGCACCTGATAGGACAGCGCTCGAGTGATACCGAACCCTTGCCGGGCAATCTCGATGGCGCTCTGGGTGGTACTCACGGAGATTCGCGGGTTGATGCGTTGCGTCAAGGCAATGCCCTTGTGCATCAGCTTCCATTCCTGCGCGCGCTGGCTGGAGAACGAACAGATGGTATCGGCCTTGAGCAGGTGTTCGGGGCGTTCAGGGCGCCCGTGGGTGTCCAGGTAAGCGGGCGAGGCGCAGAGGATCTGTCGGGCCTTGCCGACGGTGATCGCGTGCTCGCTATCACTGATGCGGTTGCCGATGCGAATGGCGACGTCGATGCCATCCTCCAGCATGTTGACGGGCCGGTCGTGGAAGATGCTGGACAGGTTGACGTCCTTGAAGCGGGCCGTGTAGTGCCCCAGCAGTGGCGCGATGTAACGCTCACCGAACTGCACGGGCACCGTCAGCGTCAACAGGCCGGAGGGGGCGGCGGCGTAGATGCCCTCAAGGCCTTCGTCGGCTTCGCGCAGCCGTTCGAGGATATGGCGGCAGTCTTTGAGGAAGTATTCGCCCACTTCGCTGAGGCTCATGCTGCGGGTGTTGCGCAGGATAAGGTGCACCCCGATTCTTTTTTCCAGGGAGGCCACCGCGCGGGTGACACTGGCCGGTGATATCTCCAGGCGGCGAGCGGCCGCCGAGAATCCGCCTTCCTCGACCACGGTTAAAAAAGTCTGCATTTCTTGAAAACGATCCATGATTAACCCCGGTTATGTTTCGTAACTTCCCTGTCCTCTAGGCTCTGTACGAAAAGCCTTGATACTGCGTTGAAGCATTTTCTTTGATGTAAGGCGGGGCTTGAATAGGCCGGGTTGACAACACTGTATTTCGTTTTATGGAACGTTCGGATGGAATAAAAAAACACGATGCCTCTAAAGAGAACATCGTGTTTTAACCGGCTACATAACTTGAGGTGTCTCAAACCAGTGCTGGCTGGGCGTGTCGAAACGCATTCTTTTACGCACGTGCAGGCTGTTGTCCGCACTGCTCAGACGCTCCAGCAACAGGAAGGCAACTTCCGAGGCGGTGCCGGGACCACTGGAGGTAATGAACGGGCCATCTTCGACGACTGGCCGGTCGAAGAATTCGACGCCGGTGTCCACCAGTTGCTGCTTCCGCTTGCCGCCAACCTGGTGGTAGACCGTGGCTTTCCTGCCTTCCAGCACGCCCGCCGTCCCCAGCGCAATCGATGACACGCACACGCTGGCGACGGGTTTGCCGGCATGGGCGAAGTGCCTGATTGCCGCGAGGTAAGGCTCGCTCAACGCCTCTTCATAGAACCCTGCGGGCTCGGAACCACCGGGCAGCGCCAGTGCGTCGTAGTCGTCGAGGTTCAGTTCACCCAGCAGATTTGAAATACGCAGGTGCAAGCCAAACGTGGTGTGGATTTCCGGCCGCAGGCCGGCATGTACCAGGGTGAAGGGCGTGTCGCCCACCAGGTCCGCCCAACCGAAGACATCGGTAAACGCGGCAATTTCAAGTGGCTCTACGCCATTGGCCAACAGCATCAGGATACGTTTCATGGGAACTTCCTTAGTTGTCAAAAAGGTTATGTGACAGGCATACAACACCGTTCGGCCTTGGACGCCGCGGTGAATAACGCGTTATTGCGGTTGCAGAATGATCGTGGGCAGCCTGTCCAACATCCGGCTGAACACCGACAGGTCGGAAATACCCCGCGCCAGCACCAAGGCACCTTGTAATTCGATCAGGACTTGTTCGGCCCGATTGCGCGCTGCGGTCTCTGTCGCGCCCGAGGCTTTTGCCACGTGCATCAAACCTTCCAGCAACTGATGAAAGGTCTCGGCAATGGCCTGCCCGCAGGCTTTTGCCTGGTTGCGCGGCGGCGACAGCGTGTTCAGCAGGCACGATTCGGCGCCTTCCAGATAGACCTTGCGCATGGCCGAGGTGAACAATTCCATTTTGGTCGCCGCCGGCAGATCACCTTGCAGGACCGGGAACACCTGGCTCTCCAGGAACAGCCGGGTGTGTTTTAAAACGGCTTCGGCAATCTGTTCCTTGCCGAGGGGGAAACGGTGGTAAAGGCTGGATTTCGTCAGCCCCGTGGCAGACGACAGCATAGACATCGAGGCCCCTTCGAAACCGACGTCCTTGAACGCCTGACCGAGGCGTTCGATCAGCACGTCGTCTTCTACTTTGCGTGGTTTAGTCATGGCGCACGGGGTTCTCGCTCAACGGAACAGCAGCCGTGGCTTCGGGCGCAAGGCCCGAAACCACGGTGACTTCATTCAAACCACTTGTTTGAACGCGTGGCTGCCGCCGCGCGAGATTTTGCTTTGGTCGAACAGACGCAGGATCGGGAAGTCGACGTCGGTGCGTGCGACTTTCCAGAAGTAGTTGGTCATGAAGTTGAGCGTCAGGTGGCCGAACACTTCGGTGATGTCCTCGTCGTTCCAACCGGCGTCCTTCACTGCCTGGACTTCTTCGTCGGTGAGGTCACCCTTGTGGTTGACCAGTTGCAGCACGAATTGCAGCAGCGCGGTTTCCTTGGCGTTTACCGACTGGCCTTTGCGCGCCAGTTCAATGTCGTTCTCGGTGAGCTTTTGCAGCTTGGCGATGTAGGCCAGCAGTGAAATGCAGTATTCGCAACCGTTGGCTTCGCCGATGGCCAGGCCGATCTTGCGTGCCAGTTGTTTATCGAAACGCCCGTCGGTCAAGTTCTGGAACAGCGTGAGGTAGCTGTTCATGGTGGCCGGCGAGTTGGTCAGGGCACTCATGATCAGTGGGTTTTTACCAAACTTGCCTTCGGTCTTGGCAAAAATCTGTTGTTGTTCTTCAGTTGCAGTGGCGGGAGTCAATACGTTGATACGTGCCATGGGGAATGCCCTTTAAGTTGAAAGTTTGAATGTGCCGAACGTTCGGTCCAATTAAAGTTATAGGGGCGGTTAATACAGCGTCAAGCGCACGGATTTTGAAATTGCCAGGCAAAATTATTATGGGTTTTGAAAGGATGGTTTTACTTTTTCATGCGTTGAAAGTGTTTGCGTAGTTGTGCGGTTAGTTGTTGTCTGGCGTGGCGTTGTTTTGGGGTGATTGTTTCGTGCAGCGTTTCAGTTGGGTTTGAAAAAATAATGCGCGAGGCACGATTATTTTTTTATGACAGCTCGCCAAGTGTTCAATGATTCGTCGAAAACCGTGACAACGATTGCCGCAGGCGCGGCGTCGCGAACTCCAGGAAACGCCGCATCTTGAGCGGCATGTGAGGGTGTGCGGCGTACAGCAGGTGCACCGGGAAGGGTTCCAGCTCGTAGTCTTCCAGCACCCGGCACAAGGTGCCCGAGTCGATCGCCTCAAGCGCCTGGTAATGGAGCAGCCGCGCCACACCGGTGCCGCGGATCGCCGCGTCGACCAGGGCCACTGCCGATGTCAGCAATCGCGGCGTCACCGCCAGCTCGATTGGCGACCCCTTGTGCGGGTCGATAAAGCGCCAGGCCGTGGTGATCGTGGGGCCGTAGGTCGAGATGCAGGGCATGTTTTTCAGCGCCTCGGGGGTTCGTGGCGCACCGTGTACCTCCAGCAGCCGCGGGCTTGCACACACCACGCCGCGCAGCGAACCGACCTGGCTGGCGATCATGCCGCTGTCCGGCAGGTGGCCGATGCGCACCACCAGATCGATCTGGTCGTCGAACAGGTCCACGTTGCGGTCGCCCAGTACCAGCTTGATGTTGATGTCTGCAAAACGCTCCAGAAAATCGGACACGATGGGCAGCACGTGGAGCCGGCCAAACAGTTCCGGGGCGGAGATCACCAGGTCGCCACGGGGTGCGACGAACTCGCCGGCGGCGATGCGCTCGGCTTCGGCGAGCTGTTCCAGGATCGAACGCGCCGCCTGCGCGTAGCCGGCCCCGGCATCGGTCAGACCGATTTTGCGGGTGGTGCGCGTCAGTAACTGGGTGCCGATGCAGCGTTCAAGGTCCGCGATTTTGCGACTGACTGTTTGAACCGGAATCCGTAGTGCGCGCCCGGCGGCGGAAAAGCTGCCGGTTTCGAGGGTGGTCAAGAACAATGTCATGGCTTCGATACGGTCCATCGGGAATAACCTGAACGTTAAGGAGGAAAGTTGATGGGTTTGTTAAGTGAAAAAGTACGGTAGTTCAGCGGTCGATTGTTTCGTTATGGAAAAATAACCTTGAGTTGTATCTTCCCATTTTTGTTGAAGGTACTTCGCAAGATTACCCGATTATCACCCTGGGCGTGAGTGCGCATACTTGTTCGGCAGACCATGGGTAGTGCGCGAGCAATACTCCGAACTTTTATGCAGAACAGTCAGGTAAACCGTATGAGCCTTAACAAGTTGCTCGCCGCGATGTGTGCGTGCGCCGTAATTAACACTGGGTTTGGCATGATGACCGCGAACGCGGCGCCGGAGAAAAGCATGAGTGCGAAGATCGCTGGGTTTAACCAGGTGCATTACCGTTATGCCCAGGTCAAGGACGTCAAGGTCTTTTACCGTGAGGCGGGTGACCCCGCGAATCCCACTGTGCTGTTGCTGCATGGGTTTCCCACGTCGTCGTTCATGTACCGCAACCTGATCCCCATCCTCTCCAAGCGCTATCACGTAATTGCGCCGGACCTGCCGGGGTTCGGCCTGACCGAGAGCCCGCCGCAGGGTCAGTACACCTATTCGTTCGAGAACCTGTCGAACACCATCGACCAGTTCACCCAGGTGCTGGGCCTCAAGACCTACGCGTTGCAGGTCTTCGATTACGGCGCTCCGGTGGGCTGGCGCCTGGCGGTCAAGCATCCGGAGCGAGTCACCGCGATCGTTTCCCAGAACGGCAACGCCTACGTCGAGGGGTTGAGTGACGGCTGGGCACCGGTGAAGAAGTATTGGCAGGAACCGTCCCAGGCCAACCGCGATGCCTTGCGTGCAGTGTTGGATGTGGCCGCGATCAAGGATCAGTACCAGCACGGCACGCCGGATCCGAGTGTGATTGCCCCGGAAACCTACCTGATGGACGCCGCGCATGTCGGCCAGCCGGCCAACGCGGAAATCCAGCTGGACCTGTTCCGCGACTACAAGTCCAACGTCGATATGTACCCGCAGCTGCAACAGTACTTTCGCGATTACCAGCCGCGTTTGCTGGCGGTGTGGGGCAAGAACGACCCGATCTTCATTCCGCCGGGGGCCGAGGCGTTCAAGCGTGATCTGAAACACGCGGACGTACGTTTCTTCGACACCGGGCACTTCGCACTGGAAACCCACCTGGACCAGATCGGTGCGGACATCGTGGAATTCCTCGACCACAACGTTAAGCGCAAGTAACGCAGCGTTCCACGCAGTGGAATAGTCAATTGCGAACCATGGATGTTCTGGCGTCCCAGGGAAGGGACGAGACTGCCCCGGCGACAATCTGCGATTTTCCTATTGATCAGTGTTTCTATTTACAGGACTTATATGAAAACGTTTTTTCCCGGTCTCGCCCTTGCCCTTGCCATCTGTTCCAGCGCTTTCGCTGCCACGTCTGATACCAAACCCACGATTGTCCTGATCCACGGCGCGTTTGCCGACTCGTCGAGTTGGAACGGCGTCACCCAAATCCTGCACAAGGACGGCTACGACGTGATCGCCGCCGCCAACCCGTTGCGTGGGCTGGCCAACGACTCACGCTCGGTGGTCGAGCTGCTTCGCACCATCAAGCACCCGGTGGTGCTGGTGGGGCATTCCTACGGCGGCCCGGTGATCACCGAAGCGGCCAAAGGCAACTCGAATGTCAAAGGCCTGGTGTTCGTCGCCGCCGTCGCCCCGGAGAAGGGCGAAAGCGTGCACGACATCCTGGCCAGGTTCCCGGGCAGCACGCTGCCGACCTCGCTGGAAAAACCGGTCGAACTGTCTGACGGCAACAAAGACCTGTACATCCAGCAGGACAAGTTCCACGACCAGGTCGCCGCCGACCTGCCAGAGGCCGCCACTCGCCTGGCCGCCATCGCCCAGCGCCCGATTACCGCCGCCGCCCTGAGCGACGCCGCCACCGAAGCGACCTGGAAAAAACTGCCGTCCTGGTTCGTGTTCGGCGACGCCGACAAGGCCATTCCACCCACCGCACTGGCATTCACGGCCGAGCGCGCGCACTCGAAACAAACGGTGGTGGTCAAGGGCGCGTCCCACGCGGTCATGATCTCCAACCCGCAGGTTGTGGCTGACCTGATCGAAAAAGCCGCGCAGTAAAACGTTGAAAGCGGTCTTGTCGCTCAGGGTTTCAGGCTGAGTGGCAAGGCCGTTACCCCCTCAAAATCCGAATCCCATGGCGCTCCGCCAACGCCACCACGGCCTCCAACTGCGCCTCGGTCGGCGGCGCCACCTCTGGCACCACGCCATCAATGATCGGAATACCCGCTGCTGCAACAAATTCGTCAAACCCTCCAGGTGTGCCCATGACCACGGCGCGAACGGTGGTGTTGCCGAGGTTACGCAGGCGTTGCGGGACGTTGCGCGGTGCGAAGTAGCTTTCGCCGGCCCGCAGGGTGAACACTTCTTCGCCGATGGTGACTTCCAGTTCGCCTTCGTACAGGTGCATCGATTCGTCTTCGTGGATGTGCATGTGCAGGCCGGCATCGCAGCCGGGCGGCATCAAGCCTTCGACCATGCAGAATTGGCCGGCGGTTTCCTGGCTCGAGAGCAGGATTCTCAGTTGCACTCCGAAGAGCAGATAAGTGTCGGGATGGCGTTTGTGAACGGCCGGCTTGGTCAACATGGCGCTACCTTCAGCGTCGGGAAAGGAGCCGGGATTTGAGCATGGGCGGCCTGGCGTCTGCGTGTCTGTACGTGCGGTGAGGGGCCTGATCCTGCTATTCGCAAGCGTGTCGGAAGGTACTCGGGGTGACGCCGGTCTGACGTTGAAAGGTGCGGGCGAAGTGTTGCGGGGTCTGGAAGCCACAGGCCAGGGCGACCTCCAGGATGGACAGCCGAGGCTGGCGCAGCAAGGTCCTGGCTCTGTCGATACGAGCCTTGAGCACGTACTGGTGGGGCGGCAGGCCGAAGGTGGCCTGGAACAGCCGGGAAAAATGCGCGCGGCTGAAGCCGGCACACAGGGCGAGGTCGTGCAGGGAAAGACGCTGGTCCAGGTGCGTCTGAATGTAATCCTCGACCCGTTTGGCGCTGTAAGGCGGCAAGCCGCTGACCGGTTTGATGCCGGATGGGGCAAAGGCGTTGTAGCGGTTGACCAGGGTCGCGGCGATCGCATGCTCCATGGCGTCGACGAACAAGCGCCCCGAGGGGAAGCCTTCGCTTTGTTCCAGGTGCAGCGCCTGGAACAGCGCGCTCAGACGCTCATCGCGCACCCCGGGTGCCGGCAGCAGTTCGAATTGGCTCTTGCCGGCCTCGTCGGCGACGGCGCTCAGCGTTGCATCGCTCAAGCTGACGCTGATCAGATGGGCCGGTGCCAGCCAACGAATGTTTTCGTCTTGCCCGCGCAGGGAAAACGCCAGGGAGCGCGCCGCCACCGGAATCTGCCGTGTGGCGGAGTGATCGGTGTTGTGCAGCAGGCTGCTGGTGCGCAAGAACATCGTCAGCATTTGCGTGTCGAGCCGATGGGAGTGCCAGTGACCGGGCTCGATGCGGTGGGTTTCAACCGGCATGGCCGCAGGTGACGGCGTGCCGGTGGTGCTGGATCCAAACAGCGGTATGGAAGTGCCGTTGTGAATGGCCTGGATTTTTGCGTGAGCCATGGCCTGTGCCTTGTCGTGCATACCTGAGGATGGGCTGCTCGCGGGTGAGCAGCGGCATCAAAATCCACTATTGCAGAGCACAGTGCAATGGCCGGTCAGCGGATAATCAGCGCATGTCGCTCACGAGTTCGAGCCCTGGGGATGAAAGCGGCGCCCCAGCGCGTCCAGCCGTGTGGCGATCGGCGGCAGGCGTTCGCTGCTGCGGGCCAGGGTTTCCACGTCTTCGGCGGTGCCTTGCGCGATGCTCTGTACGGACTGCAAGCGGGCAACGATGTCCAGGTTGGCGGCGGACTGTTCGCGGGTGGTGGTGACGATGCGCCCGTTGAGTTGATCGATATGGGCGATGTCGTTGCCGACGGCCTTGAGCATTTCCACGGCCAGATGGCTGTCTTCCACACAACGTTCCACGCCCTGGCGGCTGTCGTGCATGGCGTCGACGGCCTTGCGGCTGCCTTGCTGGAGGCCCTCGATGATCTGGCGAATTTCCTGGGTGGAGAGGGCGGTACGCTGGGCCAGGTTGCGCACTTCGTCGGCCACCACGGCGAAGCCGCGGCCTTGCTCGCCGGCGCGGGCGGCCTCGATGGCGGCGTTGAGGGCCAGCAGGTTGGTCTGTTCGGCAATGCTGCTGATGACTTCCAGCACCGAGCCGATTTGTTCGGCCTGTACCGCCAGCGATTGCACGGTCTCGTTGGTGCCAGTGAGGCGCGAGGCCAATTGGGTGATTTCGTGCTGGGCGCGGCCGACGCTTTCCTGGCCGCGCTGAATCTGCCGGCTGGCTTGCCCCGCGTGTTCGACCGCCTGTTCGACGTGCACGGTGATGTGGCCCATGGCGTCTTCCATGCGCTGCATCGAGCCGGTCATCTGGGTGATTTCTGCCAATTGATGCCGTGCGCCTTTTTCCAAGGTGCCGCTGGCATGCGCCAACTCGTGGCCCAGTTGGCCGAGGCCGTGGGAGTCGCGGGTGACGCCGTCGATCAGTTGGGTGAGTTGCGACAGGAAGTGGTCGAAACGTTGGGCCAATGAGACATGCACCTTGCCTTCAGCCTGGGTGGTCTGCGCAGTGAACTGAGAGGTGACGGCGAGCATCTTTTCGAGCATTTCCTGGCTTTCCACCGCTTCGGCCTGGCTGTGCACGGCCAGGTAGAGCAGGGCGACGGTTTCCATCACCACGTAGAACGCATGAACGAAGATCATGCCCCAGCCGCCGTGATGCTCCATCACGAACACCGGGAAACCCTGATGCTGCAACGCATGGAACACTACGTGGTGCACGGCGATGGTCACGGCCGCCACCAGGATCGGCAGCCAGTCGCGGTAAAACGTGAGCACCGCGAGCAGGGCGAAAATGCCGAAGTGGGATTCGATCACGCCCTGTGCCTGGTTGATGTGCAGCGCCGCCATGACCATCAGGCCGGCACCGAGGGCGCAGCGCATCACGCGGGTACCGCCGATGGCACGGTAGAGCGCGGTCAGCACCAGGCTGGTGCCGCCGCCCACGAACACGGCCTGCAACAGGCTGTCGTGCCAGAACGCCAGGCCCAGGGAAAACGCGAACATCAGCCAGACCAGCGCCAGCATGATGCGGTCGGCTTTGCGGTAGTGCTCGAAGAAACGCGTAGAGGTGGGCATGCACACTGACTCCATGTGGTGTGGTCGACGCAGGACGAGGGCAGGGTGGAGCGAATCGGCGGTGTTCGATTTTTTATGGGATTCAGTGATGCTTGTTATCTATCGGCATCAGAGGGAGGGACTTGAGGAGCGGCTGCCCGGGCAGGCAGCCGCTGATCGGATCGCGGTCAGAAGCTGTATTTGGCCGTGAGCATCATGTTGCGCGGGTTGCCATAGGCGTCACCGCCGTAGCTGACCGAGTTGGCGATGGAAGAGTAGTAGCGACGGTCGAAAATGTTGTTGGCGTTGAGCTGCAGGTCGAGGTGGTCGCTGACCTTGTAGCCAGCCATCAGGTCGGTGACGGCGTACGCGCCTTGTTTCAGGCGATAGCTGCTGCCATCCGCCAGCGTGAGGTCGTTGTACATGCGGCTCTGCCAGGAGATGTTGCCGCCGACCCGGAGTTTTTCCAGAGGGCCCTGGAAGTTGTAGCGGGTGGTCAGCTTGAACAGGCGCTCGGGGGTGTCGGTGTCGAACTGTTTGTTGACGTTCTGCGGGTTGGCCTCGTCCTTGATGGTGTGGGTACGCGCATAGGTGTAGCCGCCGCCGACCTGCCAGTTTTCGGTCAGCGCGCCTTGCAGTTCGAAGTCGATGCCCTGGCTGCGAATCTCGCCCGAGCCTTCATAGCAGGAGGCCTGCGGGCAGTTTTGCACGAACACCTGCACGGCGCGGTTTTCCTGGTCGACGCGGAACAGGGCCAGGCTCGCATTCAGCGCGCCACCCAGGTATTCGCCCTTGACGCCGACCTCGTAGTTTTTGCCGACGATGGGCTTGACCGGCGTACCGGCAGTGTCCTTTTCGCTTTGCGGCGTGAAGATGTCGCTGTAGCTGACGTAGACGGAGTGATGGTCGTCCAGCTCGTAGATCAGGCCGGCGTAGCGGGTGAGGTTGCGCGTGACTTTGTAGTCGGCCCCATTGTCGTCGCCGTGGGCGTCGTAGTCATACCAGTCCAGGCGCGCGCCGAGAATCAGCTTCAGCGGGTCGGCCAGGCTCAGGCGGGTAGTGAGGTACACACCATCCTGGGTGGTGACGGCGCGGTCGTTGCTGTTATGCACGAAATCCGGTTTGCCTGCGGTGAGCGGCCAGTTGGTGTCGTAGGGGGTGTAGTTGTGGGTGGTCATGTCATAGATGCGCCGGCTGGCGCCTACCACCAACTCATGGGTGCGTCCGAAGGCCTCGAACGGGCCGCTGGCGAACGCGTCGATGCCGGCTTGCTTCTCATCGTAGGCGGCCTGGTAGACCGTGCGCGCCAGCGTGTTATTGACCCAGCGCGACTGGTAGGAGCCGGAGAACAGCGCGTTCTGTTCGGCGTAATTGGCGTTGACTTGCAGGCTCCAGTCGTTGGCCAGGCGTTGGCGCAGTTCGGCGAAGACCGTGTTGATCTCCTGGTCCTTGTTTTCCCAGTCGGTGCCCGGGTTGTAGGAACGTGACAGGTTCAGGTGGTGACCATCCTGGCCGACCATCGAGGAGCCCCAGAAGTAGTTGGTCTTGTCCTTCTGGTTCGAGAAACCGAGGGTCAGGGTAGTGTCCTCGCCCAGATCGGCTTCGGTGACGGCGTAGAACAGGCCGTGATAGTCCTCGGCGTGGTCGATGAAGCTGTTGGCATCGCGATAAGACGTGACCACACGGCCGCGCCAGGTGCCGCTGTCGTTGAGCGGGCTGGAGGCGTCGAGTTCGCCACGGTAGTCGTCCCAGCTGCCGGCGGCGCCGGTGAGGGTGACTTTCTGCTCGTCCAGCGGGCGCTTGCGGATCAGGTTGATGGCGGCCGACGGGTTGCCTGCGCCAGTGACCAGGCCGGTGGCGCCGCGCACCACTTCGACGCGGTCGAACATCGCCAGGTTCGGCTGGGCGCCGACCGACACGCCGTTGTAGCCGCTGGGAATGCCGTCGTACATGAGGTTGTCGATGTCGAAACCCCGTGATGTGTACGACTGCCGGCCAGGGCCGCTGGAGAAGTTCAGGAACAGACCCGGCGTGGCGTTGACGACGTCGTTGATACTGGTCATGGCCTGGTCGTCCATGCGCTGGCGCGTGATAACGGTCACGGCCTGCGGGGTTTCACGCATCGTCAGTGGCAGCTTGGTCGCGGTCTTCATCGCGCCGGTGGTGTAGGACTGCGTGCCTTCGGTGGTTTCGCCCAGTTGGCCTTCGCCCGAGATTTGCGTAGCGCCCAACTCCAGTGTGGCGGGTGGTGTTTCAGTGTCGGCGGCGAAGGCCGCTGTCGAGCTTGCCAGGCAGACCGCCAAAGCCATCAGACTGGGTGAAAAACCTTTGCCATTGCGTTGTTGCACAGACATGAAACTGACTCTCCCCGATACACCGTCCCTGGCGAATAATAAAGATGTTGATAATTATTCGCATCAGTGTGACGGATTGGATCCGGGAAAAAAAGCCTTTGCCAAGAATTGGTTAACGAATTTTTCACATTAAGGGAGCAGGCGTTTTGCCACTTTCAAAGACGAAACGCCGTCAATCCGGGGGTCGCTCCCGTGATTGATCACTCCGGGAGTCGTCAGGCGGCTGGTCGTTCTGACCTCGCGTCTTCCTGTAGCAGGGCGAGGATGGCGCGATCGGCCGGACACACGCCTGGCGCTGTGCGTGATGCCGGCCTGGTTTATCTGGTTGGGGATTGCCCACCCGCTGTCGCGCTTTCAGGGCGCCAGCTTGGTAAAGACATAATCCCGGTCTTTCACCAGCGCCTGGTGGCAGGCGAAGCAGGTCTGATGCTGTGCCTCATCCGCCGGCTTGCCGTTGATGAAACGACCAAAGCCCCAGCCCCCGGTGGACGCGTATTTCTTCGAGTCCTTGACCATGAACTGCACCGTGGTGGCCGCGCCGGGGATCGACGCGGTCTTGAACTCCGGCGACTGTTCGTGTTTCCACGCCAGCTTGGCCAATACGGTGCCATCGGGGAAGGGCAGCTTGCCCTCCCGGTAGGCTTTGAGTGCAGCGCTGTTGCCCAGCACCACGCGCAGTTCGTTCAGCGGGTCTGCCTCCTGGGCCGGCGCCACCAATTCCCATTGGCGGTAGCCGTCGGGGATGGTCACGCCATAGATCGGTGACGGGGCGCTGTCGGCGAAGGCACTGGCTGAACCCGCCAGGGCCAGTGCGGCTATGTAGAGGCGCTTCATCACAGATGGTCCGCGTCGATGACGGCTTTGGCAAACGCTTCGGGCGCTTCCTGCGGCAGGTTATGGCCAATGCCACCGTTGATCAGGCGGAATTCGTATTTGCCGGTAAACCGCTTGGCGTAGTCTTCGGGGGCCGGGTGGGGGGCGCCGTTGGCGTCGCCTTCCAGGGTAATGGTGGGCACGCCGATGGAAGGGGCCTGGGCGAGCTTTTGCTCCAGCGGATCGTATTGGGTTTCGCCCTGTACCAGGCCGAGACGCCAGCGGTAGTTGAACACCGTGATAGCCACATGGTCGGGGTTGTCCAGGCCTTTGGCGCTGCGGTCGAAGGTAGCGTCGTCGAAGGCCCATTTGGGCGAGGCGAGTTGCCAGATCAGCTTGGCGAAATCATGGGTGTTTTTCTGGTAGCCCGCCGCACCACGCTCGGTCGCGAAGTAGAACTGGTACCACCATTGCAACTCGGCCTTGGGTGGCAACGGGTTTTTACCGGCGGCCTGGTTGCCGATCAGGTAACCGCTGACCGACACCAGCGCCTTGACCCGCTCCGGCCACAATGCCGAGACGATATCCGCCGAACGTGCGCCCCAGTCGTAGCCGCCCAGCACGGCTTGCTTGATCTTCAGCGCGTCCATGAAGTCGATCACGTCGCTGGCCAGTGCCGCCGGTTGACCGTTGCGCAGGGTTTTATCCGACAGGAAACGTGTGTCGCCGTAGCCCCGGGCGTAAGGGATCAACACGCGATAGCCCTTGGCGGCCAGCAACGGCGCGACTTGCGCGTAACTGTCGATATCGTAGGGCCAGCCGTGCAGCAGAATCACCGCCGGACCGGTGGCCGGGCCGACTTCGGCGTAGGCCACGTCCAGCAAGCCGGCCTTGACGTGCTTGAGCGCACCGAAACCCGTCTGCGGGGCCGCGACGGCACGGGTTGGCGCTTCGGGCATTTCCGCGTGGGCCATGCCCATCACACCGAATTGCGACAGGGCCAGGGCCAGGAAAAGGGAGTGGCGGTTGAAGCGGCGATTCTTCTGAGTGTGCATGGCGAGCCTCCCGGGGCTTGATGTTTGCCTGGTGCTCAGTTGAACGCCCGGCTGTATCTGGCCTGTTTCAGGAAACCCGCCGAGTTAAAGACTGTGTATCGCAGGGCTCTCCGTACACACTGCGATACAAACCCAGGCTCTGTACGAAAAGCCTTGATACTCGGTGATGCTGCGTCGAAAACAGCCTCGCCTGACCTTCGTCTCAAGACTTTTCATCGAGACCCTAGAATTCGATTCTCACCCCCAGCGTTCCTTCGCGACCGCTGGAGCGGTTGCTGTCCAGATTGCGCTGGTAGCCCACTTCGCCATACAGGCTCACGCCTTCAGCGACCTGCACCCTGGCGCCGGTGCCGAGTTCAAGGGTGGTGGATTGCTGCTCGGTGTCGATCCGCGTGACATCGTTGTAGATCACGCTGTTTTCCCCGGCGCGGGTGTGCCATACGTTTGTCCGCACGTAGGGTTGCCACGGCATGCCGTAGAGCGTGTAGTCACCGCGCAGGCGTACGCCCAGGCGCGTGGTGACGCGGGTGTCGGCGCTGTACTTGACGTCGGAAATTTTGTCGTTCTGGCTGTCCAGGCGGGTCTTGCCCACGATCAGTTGCGCCTGCGGCTCCACGATCCAGTTCGACGTGACCGGCAGTGGCCAGCCCACTTCGGCAGAGGCAGTGAGGTCACGCCCACGGGTCTTCATCTTCACGCCCCGGTCCGACTCGTTGTTGCCCGTGAAGCGGGTGCCCATCAGCACCAGGTCCACATACCCCTGGTTCGCGCCGATCAGCGTCCAGTAAACCCCCAGGCTGTCGCCGCGCAGGGTGGTCTTGCCCGCATCCATGTCCTGCCAGCCGCCGGTAAAGCCCTTGATGTTGCCTTTGAGCGTGCCGTGGCCGACAAACACGCCGGCGCGCTGCGTGCTGCCGCTGTCGTGGGTATGGGCATACACATCGCTGCCCACCTGAAATCCCGTGAGCCTACTGTCCAGCGTCGGATTGACCGTCCCCGCAAAACGCTGCCGGCTGCTGTTGCCATAGACCCGGCCCCATCCCGCCGGAACATTGCCTGCCTGTTGCCGGCTCTGGTCACCCATGCGTTCGTGATAGGTGCCCAGCATGGCGCGCACCATCTGGTCGGCCGCGGGAAAGATCGCTGCGTAGACCGGCACTTCCTGGCGGTACAGAGGAATCGGTGTCAGCCCCGGGTTGAAGGGCAGCGGCGCCGCGCCGGGAGCCGGCAAAGGCACGATCACCACGGGGCCGGGTGGTTGCACGGGCACCGTGGAGCGCAGGTAATAATTGTTTTCGGTACCCGCCGTCACGCCGCCCTTGAACAGGCGATAGTCAAATGCGCCGGCAGACACCGGCCCCGCGAGACTGAAGGCGCCGGCACTGCCGGTGGCACCGTTGAGTGCCTGCACCACCTGAATGCCATCTTGCAGTGTCGCCGCGCCCGCGCCGCCCAGGTTGGTCACGCTGATGGCCGTGGTGCCGCCGTAGGTGCCCTGGTTGATCACCAACTTGTCGCTGGGCGAGCCGTCGCCCCCCAGCGCACTTTGCAGTGAAAGGCGCCCGCCGTTGCCGGTGTAGTTGCCGTTGATCGTCAGGGTGTCGCCGGCACTGGAACTGCCAGTGAGCATATCGATCAAGCCGCTGTTGTTGACGGTCACCTGCCGGCCGGCGGCAAAGGCGCCGATGACCCCGGTGCTGACCAACAGTTTGCTGGTGCCATCCAACCCCAGCGTGCCAGTGCCGGTCGCGCTGTCACCCAGGATGAGCGTGCCACCCAGTGTCAGCTCCGACTGGTTGTCGAGCTGCAGGTTTTCCCAATTGGTCAGCAAGCCCGGATTGTCGACTTTGGTGTTGTCCAGCGTAAGTCGGTCGTTGTCCAGGCCGCCGTCCAGCAGTTGGGTGGCGTTCACTTGCGCAGCGCTCAGGTTCTGCAGCAGCGCCGTGTCGTCGCCTGCGCCCATCAATACGAAGGCGTGCAGGTTGCCACCGCTCCAGATGAACTGGTCATTGCCGAAGCTGAGCAGGATCTGCCCGTTGACCTCGCCGCCGGACACCGTCACCTGGTCGTCACCGCCGCTGACGCTGATATTGCCGCCGACGAACGCCGTGCCCGAGATCAGAATGGTGTCGTTGCCAAAACCGGTCACCAGGTTGCCGATGATCCTGCCACCGGACATACCGAACAGGTTGTTGTCGAGCTTCATGTCAACGCGGCCGATGGTGCCGCCGGTCATGGTGGCCTGGTCGCCGTCTTCGAATGCCCCGGTGACGGTGCCGCCACTCATGTTGAAGGTGTCGAGGCCATCGCCCTGTGCCAGTGAGGCGACGGTGCCGCCACTCTGGGCGTAGCTGTCGATGCCGCCGCCCTGGCTGATGGCGCCCACCTGGCCACCGGCGATCTGCACCACATCGGCCCCGGCGCCCTGGGTTACGGAGCCGGTGACGCTGCCTTCGTTGATACGAAAGATATTCGCCCCGTCGCCCTGGTTGAGCGAGCCGTCGATGCCCGCACTCGGCCCGTTGATGTCCACCAGATCGTTACCCGCACCAAACACCACATTGCCGGTAATCCGCCCGGTGTCGGTGATATTCAGGGTGTTGTTGCCAGCGGTGTCGGTAAAGCCCGGCGCCGTGGCGCTGTCGCAGGAGGAGGTGTCATCTGCGGCAGTGATGACGGGCGTGCAGGCTCCGTAGGAAGTCGTCGGCGAAACTGCCACGACCATCAGGTACAACCACGAAAGTGTCCGTATGCGCATGATCCGTCCTCGCTTGGGGAACGTTGTCCCGGCACCTGCAAAGGCAAGTGCGGGCCAGACCATGACAACGTGACGCGCGATACGGATCAGGGAGGGCGGGTTACCTGTTCGAAAACACCGGCCAATGCAAGGCGTTGGCATGGCTTTCTCGACTGCACCTCAACAGGCACAGCACTTTTTGCACCCTAGTCGTCCCTGGAGCAGAGCGCTACTGTCAGAACTGACAGGTAGGCACGAATAAAAACCTACGAAAAAACGATTTCGTAGGGTTCGCGCATGCGTTCGAGCAACACTTGCGCGAGCATCGGCGCCAGGCCGATGGCGGGATCGCCGACCAACTGGCTGGCGTAGGCGTGAGCCGCATGCAGCTTGCGCGCAACGCTCCAGGTGTCGAGCCGCACCTTGCGCGCCCGCTGCCACGGAATCACCGAGGCTTCGCGCGCCGGCCAGTGCCAGGCCCAGATCGGCAGTTCGTAGAGGTGCGCACCGATCAGGGTGCAGGCATTGGCGCTGGCACGGCCCACCGCTTCGTGGTCGTCGTTGCCGTCCTTGCGCCAAGTGGTGAAGACCACGTCGCCCGGTTGCAGGTAGCGCGCGATGAACTGGCTCAACTGCGGTTCGCGCGCCGACAGGGCGTTGTCGCAGAAGCCGCCGCGAATCCACTTCAGGCTGTGCAGCGGCATGCCGAGGCGGCGCAGGGCTTCCACGCTTTCCTGGGGGCGTACCACGCTCAGGCGACTGGCCGGCCAGACATTCGAGCCCGGGTGGCTGGCGCTGCCGTCGGTGATGGAGATCAGTTGCAAGGGGTGTTCAAGGGTGCACAGCAGTTGCAGCAGGCCGCCACAGGCCAGCACTTCGTCGCCGGGGTGGGGGGCGATGATCACGACCCGCGCGCCAGGAGGCACCAGCGAGGTAATGGGAATGGGGGGAATCTGCGCCAATTGCGGGGCGGTGTTCCAGATTTGCACCGGGCCGCGGCGGCCTTCCTTCAGGGAGGCAGGTTTCATGGGGGTCACATCCTTGTCGAGTGAGGCGGGGTCGTACTCCATGGCGGGGACGACTCTCTTTTACACACGACAGACTCCGCCGTCGTGGCTGCATGACACTCCAACCCTTGGACTGCCAGCAAGGCGTCCTCAGCATAGACAAGGATTCGATTCTTTTACATCGTGAAACATCGATTTTTTTACGTAGCGCACACCAGGCCCTTCAAATAATCGCCAAACCCGCCCTGCGCGTGAGCGTCGAGCCGGGCGCTGGTGATCACTTGCGGGGCATGACTCCAGGCGATATTCGCGCCTGAGCGCTCCAGGTCCCGCACCAGTTGCACATCTTCATGGCACGCCAGTGGTTCGAAACCACCCGAGCGTACATAGGCACCGGCGCTGACCCCCAGATTGGCTCCATGCACATGCCGATGGCCATCCCGTGCCTCATAGCCCTGGTGATAGCGAATCTGCGCCGCCGCATCGAACCCTTCGCTCCAGGTATCGACGGTGACCGTGCCGCACACCGCATCCACCTCCAGGGCCAGCTGTGCCACCAACCAGTCGGGTGCGACGCGGCTGTCGGCATCGGTGCAGGAGATCCAGCGTGCCCCCAGGTTCAACAGATGCCGCGCGCCAACCCCACGCACGTGCCCGACATTGCGTGCCTGCACTTCCAGGCACTGCACTTGATAGCCTTGGGCAATACGGGCGCTGCCATCGCTGCAACTGTCCAGCACCACCAGGATCTGCACGGCCTCACCCTTTAGGGCCGGATGCCCGGCGGCGACCATCGCCGCGTCCAGGCACGCCTCCAGCAGCAGCTCTTCGTTATGGGCCGGGATCAGCACACCGATCATCGCAATTCCTCGAGGGTGGCAACCGAGGTGCCGTCGCGGCTCCACAGGTCGAGCAGAAAGTCGCTTTCATGGTGGCGAACCAGCGAATGCAGGGGCAGGCGCTCTTCCAGGAGGGCATGCACCTGTTCGCCCGTTTGTGGGCAACCTTCGATAGGCGGGCGCCAATGGCAGGCGAGCAACTGGCCGCCGTCAGTCAGGGACGCGACGGCCTGCCCGATCAGGCGGCAGAGGTCCTGCGTGTCGAGGTAGTAGCACAGCTCACTCAAGACGATCAGTTCGAAGCGTTCGGTGGGCCATTGTTCGGGCAGGCGGGATTGGCGTACCTGCGCATGGGGAAATCCCCCTAAACGACTGCGCGCCAAGTCGACTGCCGCCGCTGCGGTGTCGCAGCACAGCAGACTGTCGCAACGCGGCGCCAGCTCTGCGCTCAATTCACCATTGGCGCAGCCAGGTTCGAAAATCGAGGCGTAGCGCGGGCGAGTCAAGGCCGCCAGGGTCAGTGCGCGCTTACGACGCTCGTACCAGCGCTGGCGAAAAGCCCAGGGATCGTCGTTACCGGCAAACATCCGATCAAAGTAAGGCGTTGCCACACTCATACGAAAACCACCTCAAAGGGTTGCAGCAAGCGCTCCACCACATAGGGCGCCAATACCGGCGGCAAACCGATCTGCGGGTCGCCCTCCAGTTGGCTGGCAAACGCGTGAATCGCGTGACGCTTGCGGGCCACGGACTCGCATGTCAGCGGAATTTTACGGGCGCGGTGCCAAGGTACCTGGGCGTCTTCAGGCGTGGCCCAATGCCAGGTCCACACCGGCAGTTCATACAAGGCGGCACCCGTGTTCGAAGCCGCCTGGGCGCTGGCGCGACCGACCGCTTCATGGTCGCAATGACCGTCTTCACGCCAGGTGGTGAACACCACGTCATTGGGTTTGAGATAGCGCTGAATGAACCCGCTCAGTTGCGCCTCACGGGCGGCGACCTTGCCGTCGGTGAAACCGGCGCGCAGCCATTTCAGGCTGTGCAACGGCACACCCAGTCGGTGCAGGGCCTGCGCCGACTCCTGGGGGCGCACCACGCTCAGGCGTTCCACCGGCCAGCGCCGCGAGCCCGGATGGCTGGCGCTGCCGTCCGTCACCGAGATCAACTGGATCGGCCGGTCCAGCGCCGCCAGGCCTTGCAGCAAGCCACCGCAGCCCAGCACTTCATCGTCCGGGTGCGGGGCGATGATCACCGCGCGATGGCCTTCGGGCACCAATTGCTCGACGCTGACCTCGGGCAGCTCGGCCAACCGCGTCGAACCTTGCCAGTGATGCAGCGGCGTGCCCTGGCCAACGATCGGGTTGGGTCTCATAGTTGCCACCTCCCTGTGGGGTCGCCGGCCACCTGTTCGCCGAGAGCGGCCAGGTCGCGTTCGGCGTGACTTTGACGCACGTACACCGGCAGGTCCGCCATCAACTGTGCGAAGTGCGGGTCCTTGCAATAAGGCCCGGCACCGACGGCGCGGCCCACATGGCGCATCACCTGTTCCACGGTGTCCTCAATGGATGCCCGGGCCTGTTGCGCCAGTTGCCTGGCATCGGCGCGGGGGGCGCGGTCGATCTGCTCCGCGCAGGCCCGCAGCACACAAGCGGCGCTGTTGAGGGCACTGTCGACCGCACCCAGGTGGGCGAGGGCGTGAGGTTCCGGGCGTTTGCCGCACTGCTCGCGCAGCGCTTCGCCCAGGCGTTGCGCGGCGCCGTACCAGCACGCGGCGATGCCCACGCCGCCGTGCCAGAAGCCGACGCGACTGAGGTAGTCGCCCGGGCCGCCCACTGCGATGGCGTAGGCCCCGCTGAACACGATTTCGACACTGCCGGTGGCCGCCATGCCGACCGCATGCCAGCCCTCATCGGTCACGCTGACGCCCGGTTGTTGCATCTCCACGGCAACCAGCTGTTGGCGGTCCTGTTCATCCCAGGCGGTCAACAGCCCATGGCTGACCACGGCGGCGCCGGAGCACCACGCCTTGCGCCCCTCCAGCGTCAATCGCGCGCCGTCGCTGTGCACGCGCACCCTGGCGTTCGGCGGTTCGGCGGCCCACATCCCCCAGGTGCTGCCCAGAGGCGGCAGCGGGCTGTGCAGTTCGGCGATGATCGCCAGGGCATCGGTATGCCCTTCGAACAACTTGCACAGCCGCAGGTCGTGCCCGGCCACTTGCGCCAGCCGGCTGAAGCGTTCCAATGTCTGGCCGCCGCCGGGCAGCGGCAGTTGGTCCAGGCCTTCTTCCTGAAGCGCCCTCAGCGCGGCCCCCAGGGCCTGCGTGTCCGCATACCCACGGAAGCCCTGAAGGAATCCATGAAGTGCCATGTCACACCTCTTCCTCGTATTGCAGCTCGAACAACAATAGTGAACGGCCGGTCACGGCGTACTCGTGATCGAACTCGAAGCGTTCCTGGCCGCGCACCGAAGGCTGGTTGGTGTCGACCATACAGGTCCAGAAGCCGCCTTCCGGTACCGGTGGCAGGCGGAAGTTGACCAGGTCGTGATGGGCATTCACCACCAGCAGCAGGGTCGCGTCCGCACCGGGGCGACGGATGCCGGTTTCCTGGGCCCGGCCATCCATCAGCATGCCCAGGCAGCGGCCATGGCTGTCCTGCCATTGCTCGGTGCTCATTTCATTGCCGTCCGGCGCCAGCCAGGTGACGTCCTTCACGCCGATGTCTTCGTTATAGTCGCCCACCAGGAAACGGCCACGGCGCAGGATCGGGTAGGTCAGGCGCAACTTGATCAGGCGCTTGACGAACTTGAGCAGCGACTTGCCGTCATCGTCCAGGTCCCAGTTGACCCAGCCAATCTCGCTGTCCTGGCAGTACGCGTTGTTGTTGCCATGCTGGGTGCGCGCGAATTCGTCGCCGGCGACGATCATCGGCGTGCCCTGGGCCAGCAGCAGCGTGGCGAAGAAATTGCGCATCTGGCGCAGGCGCAGGGCATTGATGTCCGGATCGTCGGTGGGGCCTTCGACACCATGGTTCCAGGACAGGTTGTTGTTGCTGCCGTCCTGGTTGTTTTCGTCGTTGGCCTCGTTGTGCTTGTCGTTGTACGACACCAGGTCGTGCAGGGTGAAACCGTCGTGGGCGGTGATGAAATTCACCGAGCTGTAAGGCCGGCGCCCGCGATGGTTGAACATCTCGCCCGAGGCGGTCATGCGCCCGGCAAAATCGGCCAGCTGGCCGTCATCGCCTTTCCAGAAGGCGCGCACGGTGTCGCGAAAGCGGTCGTTCCATTCCACCCAACCCGGTGGGAAGTTGCCCACCTGATAGCCGCCGGGGCCGCAGTCCCAGGGTTCGGCGATCAGTTTGAGCTGGCGCAGCACCGGGTCCTGGCGGCAGGCCACGAGGAAACTGTGGCGCTCGTCGAAACCGTCGCGGTAGCGCCCCAGAATGGTGGCCAGGTCGAAGCGGAAACCGTCCACGTGCATCTCGTTGGCCCAGTAGCGCAGGGAGTCGGTGACCATTTGCAGCACGCAGGGATGGCTCAGGTCCAGGGTGTTGCCGGTGCCGGAGTCGTTGATATAGAAGCGCTTGTCATCCGGCATCAGCCGGTAGTACGAGGCGTTGTCGATGCCGCGCATGGACAGGGTCGGGCCTCGCTCATTGCCTTCGGCGGTGTGGTTGTAGACCACGTCCAGAATCACTTCGAGCTTCTGCTCGTGCAGGTGCGCGACCATCTCCTTGAACTCGGCGATCTTGCCGCTGGCCAGGTAGCGCGGGTCGGGGGCGAAAAACGCGATGCTGTTGTAGCCCCAATAATTGGTCATGCCTTTTTGCAGCAGATGCTGGTCGTTGACGAACGCGTGCACCGGCAGCAATTCCACCGACGACACCCCCAACTGGCGCACATGCTTGAGCACGTCATCCACCATCAGGCCGGCGCAGGTGCCGCGCACCGCTTCGGGCACCGACGGGTGACGCATGCTGAAGCCGCGCAGGTGGGTTTCGTAAATGATCGTGCGGTCCCACGGCACACGTACCGGCTGGTCGTTGCCCCAGGTGTGGGCGGGGTCGATCACCTTGCACTTGGGTACGAAGGGGGCGCTGTCGCGTTCGTCGAAACTGAGGTCGTCATCGGGGTGGCCGATGGTGTAGCCGAACAACGCTTCGGACCACTTCAGCGCGCCCACCAGTTGTTTGGCGTAGGGGTCGATCAGCAATTTGTGGTGGTTGAAGCGATGACCGTTGGCCGGGTCATACGGACCGTACACGCGATAGCCGTAGATCAGCCCGGGATGGGCGTCAGGCAGGTAGCCGTGGAAGGTCTCGTCGGTGTATTCGGGTAGCTCGATACGTTCCAGCTCCACTTCACCGGTGTCATCGAACAGGCACAATTCCACCTTGGTGGCATTGGCAGAAAACAGTGCAAAGTTGACGCCCAGGCCGTCCCACGTGGCGCCAAGGGGGAAGGGCAAGCCTTCTCGAATCCGCGACGGCTCGGTTTCGGGCGTCGCCTGGCCTTTATCGGGTTGGCTCATTGAATTGCTCCTGCAAGGTGTTTTTTGGGCCGAACGCGACCGCGCCGGCTGTGCGCCAGGCAAATCTCAAGTTCGGAGTGTGGTTTCCTGTGGGAGCTGGCTTGCTCCCACAGGGGATAGCCGTCAGCCCGCTGGCTTGGGCGGCGCCTTGGGCTTCTTGGGCGCGGCAGCTTTCGCAGCTGCGGGCTTGGCTTTGGGCGCAGCCTTCGGCGCGGTTTTCGGCTTGGCGGCCGCCTTGGGCTTGCTCGGCGTCAGGGCTTCGGCTTCCGCCAACTTGCGCGCCATCTCCCAGTGCCGCGTGTCCTGTCCATGGGGCTTGCCTTCAGACTCCCAGATCTGATGCGCCAATTCGCGTATGCGTTTGTCTTCAGTGCTCATCACAATGCTCCTCGCAGAAAATTTCAGCTTTGTCGATCATCAGAATTGGTGAAGACATTGACCGGGAGCTCCCCCAGGGCAGTGCTGATCAGCAGCTCCTTGTCTGGTGTGACTGCACCGGTATGAAAAAGTCCCTTCCAGTTTCGGGTCGGGGCGGCGAGCGGTAATTTCACCCGCGTATCGCCCCAAACCCGCGCATTGATCAGCGGGTGCACCGCGTTTTCCAGCAGGTGATGGGGCCAACGCGGCACCAGCACCAGCACCCATTGACCCGCCCATTCGCGGCTGAACGCTACGACGCGATCCGCCTGCGCGCCCACGACCTCCAGCGGCGTGTAGGTGCCGCTGTGGAACAGCTCGGGCCAGGCGTTGCGCAAGGCCAGGCCCTGGGCAATCACGGCTTGCTTGAGGCGTCCGTCGCGCCAATGGAACAGCAACTCGCCGAGGTCCGGCGGGGCGGCCAAGGCCTGTTGGCGCGCGATGAAGTCCACCGGACGACGGTTGTCCGGGTCGACGAGGCTGAAGTCCCAGAACTCGTCGCCCTGGTACAGGTCCGGCACGCCAGGCACGGTGATGCGAAGCAAGGATTGCGCCAGCCCGTTCACCGCACCAGCCGGGGCGATAACCTGAACAGCTGCGTTCAGGGCATCGCGCAAGGGCTGGCCGGCGTCACTGAGCAGCAGGCGCTTGAGGAAGCTTTCCACACCCTGCTCATAGGCGTCATTCGGTGCACTCCAACTGCTCTGCAGCTTGGCCTCGCGCAAGGCTTTTTGTTGCCATTGCCACAGGCGCTGTGCGTAGGCCTCGAGCGCCGCGTTATCCGTGAGGTCGAGGTCCAGCGGCCAACTGCCGAGCAACGCCTGGTAAAGGATCAGCTCATCGCCCGCCGACGGCGCCTCGGCGGCGTCACGCAACGGGGCGGCGAGTTCGCGCCAGTGGGCGACCTGCGTGGCATACCAGCCTGCGCATTCGCTCAGCACCGCCAGGCGCGCGCGGGTGTCCTCGCCGCGTTTGTGGTCATGGGTAGCGGTGGCCAGCAGGTTGTCGGGGAAGGCCCGCAGGCGTTGTTGGTTGACGGCATGGAAATCCGCCAACGGCGCACTGAACTGTTCGGTGCTGAAGCCCACGTCATTGCGCGACAACAGCACCGCCGAGCGATAGAACGCGGTGTCTTCCACGGCCTTGGCGGCGGCGGGCGAGGTCAGTTGCTGGAAGCGCACGCAGGCGTGCTTGAGGATCTTGCGTTCACGGCCCACCGGGCGATTGCGCCAGGGCTGGCCGCCGAGCCAGTTTTGCAGGTGTTCCAGCACCAGCCAGTCGCCTTCGCCCAGGGTGCTGCGCGCGCCGTCCATGGCCTGCTGGAACACCCGGTCGTCGGCGGCGCTGCGGCCCCGGGCACTGATGTAGGTGCGGTACACCGGAAAGTGCACGATCAGTTCCTGCAACGCCCGGCGGATGGCACCCAGAGTCAGGTCGCGGGTCATCACGTCGTCACGGGCCACTTGCAACAGGGCCTGGGCCACGCTTTCGAAGTCGCCTCCGAGGGAACCGTTGAGGATCTGCTGACGCGCCAGCCGCGCCTCGTCGATAAAGGCCGGCGGGCGTTCGCTGTGGTGCGCCCAGAGTTTGGCGAGGGTTTCGGCGCCCGCCGGATCATGTTGCAGCAAGGACACCTGGTCCATGAATTCGTAACCGGTGGTGCCATCTACCTGCCAGTCTTCGCGCAGGGTCTCGCCTTCGCCGAGGATCTTTTCCACGAAGATCGGCAAGTGCCGTCCGGGTGCCAGTGAATCCACCCGGCGGCGCAGTTTGCGGCAATACCCCCGAGGGTCGGCCAGGCCGTCGATATGGTCGATGCGCAAGCCATCCACCAGGCCGTCACTGATCAATTGGAAGATCTTGCCGTGGGTGGCTTCGAACACGGCGCTGCGCTCCACGCGCAGGCCGCCCAGCTCGTTCACATCGAAGAAGCGCCGCCAGTTGATGTCGTCTGCGGCGGTGCGCCAGCTGGCCAGGCGATAGGTCTGTTGTTCCAACAGTGGGTGCAGGCGCTCGAAGCCTTCGGGCTGGCGCCCGTCGAATGCGTTCAAGCGTTGTTCGATCAGGGCCGATACGTCGCGGGCCTGCTCGGCCAGCGCGCGCTTGAGCGGCACGGCGGCGGCGTGGGCGTCGTCCTGATAGGCCAGGGCGCTGAAACGCTCGGCCAGCGGCTTGAGCGGTTCGTCGGTGCCGAGTATGGCCGCGTAGTCCCGTGGGCAGATCGGGAAGCGGTGTTCGTAGTGCTGCGCATAAAACTCGCCCTGGGCCGCATCGAAGCGCAGCGCCAGGGTGCCGGTTTGCAGGGCTTCGCCGTAATCGCTGCCGAGGAACGGCATCAGCAGTTGGCCCTTGAGCAGCGGGTCGGGGGAGTGCCACTGAATGTCGAAGAATTCGCTGTAGGGGCTCAAGCGGCCCCATTCCAGCAGGTCGAGCCACCACGGGTTATCCGCGCCGCCCACGGCCATATGGTTGGACACGATGTCGAGGATCAGCCCCATGTCGTGTTCGCGCAGCGTGATCACCAAACGCCGCAACGCGGCCTCGCCACCCAGTTCCGGGTTGACGCGGGTGGGGTCGACCACATCGTAGCCGTGCATGGAACCGGCCCGCGCGCTGAGCAAGGGCGAGGCATAGAGATGGCTGATGCCCAGCTGCGCGAAGTACGGCACCAGCGGCACCGCATCATCCAGGGTGAAGCCTTTGTGAAATTGCAGGCGTTGGGTGGCGCGTAGCGGCAAGGCCTTCATCGGTCACGCTCGTAGGCCTGGTTGCGCGCCACGGCCAGTAGCTCCAGGCGGCGGGCGGCGTTGTCGTTGTCGAGCAGGGCACTGGCTTCCCCCGGCAGGCGTCGCCGCCAGTTGGGGTGTGTGTCGAGGGTGCCGGGCAGGTTGGCTTGTTCTTCGATGCCCAGTGCGTCTTCCAAGGGCAGCAACACCAACGGTGCGCGGGTGTGGCCGAGGTAGCGCACACTGGCGTCGAGCACGTGGTCGGTTTCGTTGCGGATCTCGTCGACGAAGTTCTGCGGGTCCTGGCTCAACGCCTGGCGCAGAGCCTGGCGTTCGCGCAGGCGGTGTTCGCTCCATTGTTCGACGGTAGGTGCGTCGATCAGGCTCAGTTGAATGTTCCACTCGATATCACGGCTGTGCCACCAGCCGTTGAGCGTGGGCAAGTCATGGGTGCTGGTGGTGGCCAGGGCGTTGTCCGGCCAGTCGAGGATCGGCTTGAACTGGCCATCGTGGTTTTGCTCGAACAGCAGCACGCGCATACCCAGAATCGAGCGACCGCTGAGTTTTTCGCGCAGGCCGTCGGGCACGGTGCCCAGGTCTTCACCCAGTACGATGGCCTGGTGCCGATGGGATTCCAGGGCCAGCAGGCGCAGCAGGTCATCCACCGGGTAATACAGGTAGGCGCCTTCCCGGGGCGAGGCGCCCAGGGGAATCACCCACAGGCGTTGCAGGCCCATCACATGGTCGATACGCAGACCGCCGGCATGGGCAAAGTTGGCGCGCAGCATCTCGATAAACGCGCGGAAGCCGTTGCGTTTCAAGCCTTCAGGGGAGAACGCGGAAATGCCCCAGCCCTGGCCGGCGCGGTTGAGAATATCCGGCGGCGCGCCGACGGTGAGGTCGGCCAGCAGTTCGTCCTGCCGGCTCCAGGCCTGGCTGCCACCACCGTCGGCACCCACCGCCAGGTCGGCGATCAGCCCGACGCCCATGCCACTGCCGCGCGCCGCTTGCTGGGCGCGCTCCAGGCTGCGGGCAACCAGCCATTGGGCGAAGGCGAAGTAGCCGATTTCATCCGCGTACTCCTCGGCGAATTGCGCCAGCGCGGGGCTCTGTGGGGTACGCCATTCCTGGGGCCAATGACGCCAGTCGAGGTCTTCGCCGGCCTCGGCACGCACCGCTTGCACGGCTTCGAAGCGGCAGTGGTTCTCCAGGGCTTCGCCGCCGGCCTGGCGGAAGCTCAGAAAGTCGGCATGCTGCGGATGCTGGCCGTGGCGGAAGTCTTCATACAAGGCGCGCAGCAAACGTTGCTTGGCGCTGGCGGCAGCGGGCCAGTCGATCAGGTTGTCCTGTTCCAGGGCATGCAGCGTCTCTGCCAGGCCGCTGGCCTCGATGGCGTTGCGCACTTCGCGCTCACCGAGGATGCAGGCCGGTGACGCGTAAAGGCTGTTGAGGAACAGTCGGCTCGACGGCGAATAGGGGCTGTAGCGCCCGGTGTCGGCACTGAACATTGCGTGCATCGGGCTGATTGCCAGGGCATCGGCGCCGCGTTCGGCGGCAGCGCGGGCCAGGTGTTCCAGGGCCAGGGTGTCGCCAAAACCGCCGTCGCCCAGACGCCGCAGTGCATAGAGCTGGGCGCTGAGGCCCCAGGCGCGGGCAGGGCGGCTGTTGACCGCTTCGGCCACGCTGTAGCAATGGGCCGGGGCCACGGCCAGGGTGAAGGTCTGCCCGTTGATGTGCACCTGGTGATAACCCAGGGCGATCACTCCGGGCAGCACGGCGTCGCCATCCAGGCGCAGGTCCAGGGTGTCGCCGTCTTCCAGGCTGACGCGGCACAGGGTGTCGGGCTCGAAGTAACGAGCCAGGTCGAGGCCTTCGCCGCTGTCGATGGTGAGCAAGGGCGGCAGGTGCTTGTCTTGTTGTATCTGTTCCAGCGCCAGCAGGCTGGCGTCGATTTCGGCATCGGTGTCGGCCGTGTGGCCCAGGCCTTTGAGAACGGCGCGCAGGGCGTCGGGTTTCACTCGTTGCGGGCGGCCGTTTGCGTCGATCCAATCGACGGCCAGACCCGCGCGGCTGGCGAGGATTTCCAGGTTCGCTTCGCTCAAGGGTGTTCTCCAACAGGGAATAGGGTGACGCGCGCGCCAAATGGCGCCAGTTGTGCGTCTTGATGGGCGGGCGTTTCGTACAGGCGCTGGCCGCAGGCAGGATGCTCCAGGGCGGTTGCGCCCAGGTTCAAGTCGATCTGCAACAGGCTGCCGTCGCCCAGTCGCCAACGTGCGCTGACGGCACCCGGTGCCAGCACCTGCGCGCCCAGGGCCACGCAGCCGGGCAGGTGCGGCAGGATATGGCGATGGCGCAAGCTCAGCAGGTGACGGTAGAACTGCGCGTGTTCGGGGTGGCTGAACGTCGGTGTGGATTGTTCGAAGGTTGCGGCGGCGTTGGGGTCTGGAATGCGCTTGCGTCGCTCAGGGTCCTTGAATGCGGTGAAGTCCGCGAATTCGTTGCGCCGGCCTTCGCGCACCGCTTCGGCCAGCTCGCCATGGTGGTCGGTGAAAAACAGGAACGGCTCGCTGGCGTTGACTTCATCGCCCATGAATAGCAGCGGAATCATGGGTGACAGCAACAGCAGCGTGGTCGCTGCCTTGAGTGCTTCGGGCGTGCAGAGCTGATGCAAGCGTTCGCCCAATGCTCGGTTGCCGATCTGGTCGTGGTTCTGCAAAAACAGCACGAAAGCGCTGGGCGGAAGGTGGGCGCTGGGTTCGCCGCGTGCATGGCCATGCCGGGTGGCTTCGCCCTGGTAGATGAAGCCTTCCCCCAGGCAGCGCGCGAGTTTGGCGGTGGTGTCTTCGGCGAAGTCGCGGTAATAGGCGTCGGTCTCTCCGGTAAGCAGCACGTGCAGGGCGTTGTGCCCGTCGTCATTCCATTGCGCGTCGAAGTGGTGCTCCAGCAGGTGCGCCTGGTTGAATTCGTTTTCCAGCACCAGCCACACATGTCGGCCAATGTCCGCCTGTTGGCGCACCCGTTCGGCCAGTTCCTGCAGAAACCCGGGGTTGTCGATGGCGTGCACGGCGTCCAGACGCAGGCCATCGAATCGGTACTCGAGCAGCCACATCAGCGCGTTATCGAGAAAAAAATCGCGCACTTCCCGGCGGTCGAAATCGATCCCGGCGCCCCAGGGCGTGTGCACGTCTTCGCGGAAAAAGCCCTTGGCGTACTGGCCGAGGTAATTGCCATCCGGGCCGAAGTGGTTGTAGACCACGTCGAGGATAACGGCCAGGCCGTGTTCGTGGGCGCAGTCGATCAAATGCTTGAGTTGTTCGGGCGTGCCATAGGACGCCTGGGGCGCATAAGGCAGCACCCCGTCGTAGCCCCAATTGCGCTCGCCGGGGAATTGCGCCAGGGGCATCAGTTCAATGGCGGTCACCCCCAGCTCGGCCAGGCGTGGCAAGTGGCGCTCCACGCCGGCATAGCCGCCCAGCGCACCGACATGCAGCTCGTAGATCACCGCTTCGTGCCAGGGGCGACCTTGCCAATGCGTATGCCGCCATTGGTAGGCCAGCGGATCGACCACCAGGCTCCAGCCATGCACATCCGACGCCTGGGCCCGAGACGCCGGGTCGGGTACATCCTTTTCCCCGTCGATATTGAAGCGGTAGCGCGTGCCCGCCGGGCAGGGTATTTCCGTTTCGAACCAGCCATCCGCCTGGGGCAGCATGGCGATGGACTTGCCGTCTTCCAGCTCGACGCTGACATAAAATGCGTCTGGCGCCCACAGAGCGAATCGCGTGTGTTGCGCGTCCAGCATGATTGCGCCGTGGGGCCAGGTTTCCAGAGTCCGTGACGGCATCTGCAGAGACCTCCCTTGGTTATTTCGTCGGTTTCCCCAGTGCCTTGGCCACCAGTTGTTCGTAGAGTTCGGCGTAGGGTTCCACCGCCTGGCACCAGTTGAACGGTTGAGTCATGGCGCGCGAACGCATGGCGTTGAGCAGGCCCGGGTAGGCGAAGACCTTGAACGCGCGGCTCAGGGCTTCTTCGAAGCTTTCCACGGTGGACTCGTTGAACAGGAAACCGGTGACGCCGTTTTCAATGGTGTCCGCCAGCCCGCCGGTGTTGCGCGCCACCGGCAGCGAACCGAAACGTTGGGCGTACATCTGGCTCAGGCCGCAGGGTTCATAACGCGATGGCATCAGCAGGAAATCACTGCCGGCGAACATGCGGCGTGCGTCGGTTTCGTTGAAGCCGATTCGTACGCCGACCCGGCCCGGGAAGCGCAGCGCCAGTTCGCGCATGGATTGTTCCTCCTCCGGCTCGCCGCGACCGATAACCGCGATCTGGCCGCCATGCTCGACGATAAAGCTGGCCACGGCTTCGGTGAGGTCCAGGCCCTTCTGGTAGACCAGCCGCGACACCACCGCAAACAGCGGGCCGGTGGAGTCGTCCAGGCCGAACAGTTCGCGCACGTGGACCGCGTTGACCGCCTTGCCGGCCCAGTCGCCGATATTGAAGTTGTGCATCAGGTGCGTATCGGTGGAGGTTTCCCAGCTTTCATCGATGCCGTTGGGGATGCCACTGAGCAAGCCTTGCTGGGTCTTGCTGGCGAGAAATCCATCCAGGCCGCAGCCGAATTCGGGGGTGGTGATTTCCTGGGCGTAGGTCGCGCTCACGGTGGTGATATGGCTGGAGTACGCCATGCCGGCCTTGAGGAACGACATCTTGCCGTAGAACTCCATGCCCTCCTGTTGCAGCGCATGGGGCGGAATGCCCAGCTCTGGCGTGGAAGCCAGGCTGACCACGCCCTGGTAGGCCAGGTTATGGATGGTGAACAGCGTCGGCGTGCGTGAACCACGCCAGTGCATATAGGCCGGAGCCAGGCCGGCGGGCCAATCGTGGGCGTGCACCAGGTCCGGGCACCAGTGAATCTGGGCGAGGTTGGCGGCCATGTCGGCGGCGGCCAGGCCCAGGCGGGCGAAGCGAATATGGTTGTCCGGCCAGTCGCGGCCGTTGTTGGCGCCGTAGGGCGTGCCTTCGCGCTCATAGAGCTCGGGGCAGATCAGCACGTAAATGACCAGGCCATCCTTGAGGTCCATACGCCCGATCTTGCACGGTGGCAATGCGGCATGACCGCCCAGCTCACCGATGATATGGATCGGGTTGTCGCTCTCCATCACCTGCGGGTAGCCGGGGATCAACACGCGCACATCATGCAGGTGCGCCATGGCACGGGGCAGGGCGGCGGACACGTCACCCAGGCCGCCTGTCTTGATCAGGTCGGCGAATTCCGAAGTGACAAACAACACTTTCTTGCGATTGGGGTTCTGACTCACGATCGGCCGCATAGTGGTGGGCAGGTCGGCCAACGATGTCGGCCCCCCTGCTGGCTGACTGAAACGCTCTCCCTGAGTATCTACTGCGGCACTGATCATAATGCACTCCCATCTGTTGGTCGGCTAATGGCCCGCTGCCACTAGCTCCGATTGGCCGCATCCTGCGGCCAGGCGCACAAGCGCTTTACAAACTGGCAAGGCGTATGCCAGTTGCACGGTCGGCGTAAAAAGATTGGATGGACGGGCATGGGGTGTGAACCGCGTGCGCTCGCCTTACCTGAAACTGGACCTACGGCAGAGTTGGAAAGTTTCGATTTTTTGCGGGGTTTTTGTTTTGGAACGGACCCATCGGTCATGAGTCTAGGACAGATCCCAGAGCCTGTAGGGGTTCTGGGGAAATTTTGTAGGACAAAAAACTTTTAAGCCTATGCCCAACTGGAAGGGGTGGGGGGACAGGTTGTAGTGAGCGGGCTGCTTTTTGTGGTGAGCGGGCTTGTCGAATCGTCGCACCGCCCGCGCCGGGTGGCGAAGCCGCCCCAATAAAAACGCCGCATCCCGTCAGACAGAATGCGGCGCCTGATTCCAGGGCCGCTTCGCGCCCCGGCGCAGGACAAGCCTGCTCACTACAGTGAGTATTACATCGGTGCGGCTTGCCCTCGATTGGTGCGTCAGCCCAGCACCCGAATAGGCGCCGCATTGGCCCAGGCATGAATGTCTTCGATCATCTGCACATAGAACTGCCGGTAGTTCTGTTCGCTGACGTAGCCCACGTGGGGCGTGGCCAGTACATTCGGCAGGCGGCGGAACGGGTGGCCTACCGGCAATGGCTCTTCGGCGTACACGTCCAGCGCCGCGCCGGCCAGGCTGCCACTTTCCAGGGCATGGATCAGCGCCTGTTCGTCGACGATCGGTCCGCGTGCGGTATTCACCAGGCGTGCGGTGGGTTTCATCCAGCCCAGGGCCTGGGCGTCCACCAGGCCACGGCTGCGTTCGCTGAGCACCAGGTGCACGGTGAGGATGTCGGCCTGCTCGAACAGGTCACGCTTGCTGACCCAGGTCACGCCTGACTCCGCTGCGCGCTCCGGGGTGAGGTTTTCACTCCACGCGATCACGCGCATGCCGAACGCCTGGGCGAATTTGGCCACCTTCTGGCCGATGCTGCCCAGCCCGAGAATGCCCAGGGTCTTGCCATGCAGGTCGCCCCCCAGGCCGATTTGCCAGTGGCCTGCGCGCAGGGAGTTGGCCTCGGCCACCAGGTTGCGGGTGGACGCCATGATCAACGCCCAAGTCAGTTCCGGCGCTGCGTGCTTGTAGCTGTCGGTGCCGCAGACCTGGATGCCCAGCGCCTTGGCCGCTTGAATGTCGATGGCGGCGTTGCGCATGCCGCCCGTCACCAGCAATTTGAGCCGGGGCAAGCCTTGCAGCAGAGCCTTGTCAAAGGTGGAGCGCTCGCGCATCACGCAGATCACCTCGAACCCCTGCAAACGCTCGATCATCGTGGCGGTATCCGCCGGGTAATCGTGCAGGAAATGCACCTGGCCCACGGCCGCAAGGCTCGACCAGTCCACTACGTCACTGGCCACATTCTGCCAATCATCAATGACTGCAATCTGTACCGACATTCACGAGTGCCTCGAAAAGGGTTGGATTAAAGGGCATTCAAGCCCTGCAACAGTGCGGCATGAAACCGGACCGGTTCTTCCATCTGCGGTGCATGCCCCAGGCCCGGGAATTCCACCAGGGTCGCGTGGGGGATCAGCTTGGCCGCTTGCTTGCCCAGTTCTGCGTAGCGACCGATCTTCGCCTTGACCGCCGGCGGGGCGATATCGCTGCCAATGGCAGTGGTGTCGGCGGTGCCGATCAACAACAGAGTGGGCATCTGCAGGTCCTTGAATTCGTAATAGACCGGCTGGGTGAAGATCATGTCGTAAATCAATGCCGAGTTCCATGCGACCTGAGTATGCCCCGGGCCTTGGTTGAGGCCGGCGAGCATGTCGACCCAACGCTCGTACTCGGGCTTCCAGCGCCCTGCGTAGTAGGTGTTGAGTTCGTACCGGCGGATGCCCTCGGCGCTGAGTTTCAGCTCGCGCTCATACCACTGGTCAACGCTGCGGTACGGCACGCCCAGGGCTTTCCAGTCTTCCAGGCCGATGGGGTTGACCAGCCCCAGCTGTTCGGTTTGCGTGGGGTAGAGCAGCGCATATCGGGTGGCCAGCATGCCGCCAGTGGAGTGGCCGATGATCGTGGCTTTATGGATGCCGAGCTTTTCCAGCAATTGGTGGGTGTTGATTGCCAGTTGCTGGAAGCTGTACTGATAGTGGTCCGGCTTGCTGGAGGTGCAGAAACCGATCTGGTCCGGTGCGATCACCCGGTAGCCGGCTTCGCTCAGGGCCTTGATCGAGTCCTCCCAGGTGGCGCCGCAAAAGTTCTTGCCGTGCATCAGCACCACGTTGCGCCCATTGGGTTGGCCCTTGGCGGGGACGTCCATGTAGCCCATCTGCAAGGCTTTGCCCTGGGACTCGAAATGGAAGTGTTCGACCGGGTAGGGGTAGGTGAAACCTTGCAGTTCAGGGCCGTAGGTGGGGCTGTCGGCAAAGGCGGGAACGGTGGCCAGCAGCAGGCTGGAAAGGCAGAGCGAGCGGATCAGCGGCATGGGGACGGCTCCGAAAACGAGTGCCCGGATGCTGTTGCCGGTGGATTAAGTGGGGATTAAGTCGGCACCCACTGCAAGGTCAGCGCGGCCAGCACGCCATAGCGCAGCCCCTTGGCCAGCGTCACCAGCAGCAGAAAACGCCACCAGGGCTCACGCATCACGCCCGCGACCAAGGTCAGCGGGTCGCCGATGATCGGCACCCAACTGAGCAGTAACGTCCAGTGCCCCCAGCGCGCGTAATGCCGGCGCGCCTTGTCCAGTTGCTTGTCGTTGACCGGAAACCAGCGTCGATCCTTGAAGTGTTCGATCCAGCGTCCCAGCCAGCCGTTCACCACGGAGCCCAGCACATTGCCCAGGGTGGCGACACCCAGCAGCAGCCACAGGGAATACTGGCCATTGAGCAGCAGCCCGACCAGCGCGGCTTCCGATTGCAGCGGCAGCAGCGTCGCGGCACCAAACGCCGCGACGAACAGCCCCAGATAGCCCGCCAGCACTGATCAGTGCGCCGGGTAGTCGGCCACGACCACATTGCGACCGTCGCGGCTCAGACCGATGACCTGATAGGCATCGCTGCGGCCATCCACTTCCATACCCGGCGAGCCGAGGGGCATGCCGGGAGCGGCGATGCCGAGCAGGTCGTCACGCTTGCGCAGGGCCATGACCTGGTCAGCGGGCACGTGGCCTTCGACGAACTTGCCGTCGATCACGGCGGTATGGCACGAGGCCAGGCGCGGTGTCACCCCCAGGCGTTGCTTGACGGCGCTCATATCGGTTTCGACGTGGTCATTGACCTTGAAGCCGTTGTTTTCCAGATGGCTGATCCACTTTTTGCAGCAGCCGCAATTGGCGTCGCGGTGCACGTCAATGGGGACCAGGTCGGCGGCCTGGACGAGGGAGGTGGTGAACAAGGCAGACAGCAAGACCAGGCGCAGTGGGGTTTTCATGGTGAGGCTCGCGGGTGGGAGAACGTCGTCAGAATGAGGCGATCATGACGACGTCATCGCAGGCAAGCCAGTTCATACCGGTGCGGAGTGTTTCCAAATTATACGAAAGGCGGGTTTTCCAGGCGGTGCTTGAGCTGGTCCAGGGCGATGGTCGAGAGCTCGATCATGCGCTCATGCAAAGTGACCAGTTGCAACTCGGTTTCGTAGGTGAGCACGCGTTTGAACAGCGTGCCGCCGCGAAAGGGTTGCAGGAAATAGTGGATGGAGCCGTCGACGGCCAGGGAGGTGAATACGGTCTTGAACTCCCCGGGGCGCCGGGCGATCTGCACGCGATAGCTCATGGGCACGCGCACGCCCAGCAGGTCGATGAACTCGGTGAAGCGGGTGCCGGCGGGGAGAGAGCCGGTGGTGCCGGTGTCGGCGCTGAGGGAAGTGGGGTGCCATTCGTGCCAGCGGTCTGGCTGGGTCACATACTCATACACCGCGTCGATGGGGGCCTGGATAAACCGTTCCTGACTGATCCGCTCCAAGCGGACCGATTGCTCGGCAGCGCGCATGGCACACCTCCTGTGTGACGACTGAGAACTGTCAGAATAGTCCCACTCCCGCGCTTTGCACGGGAGTGTCCACGCATTTTATCAACGGACTTTGAAGCGGCTCATCAAGGCAATCACCCGACCATTGGCCTCCAGCAGGCTCTGGGTGTTGGTTTGCGTGGCATGACCGCTTTGCACCAGCTCTTCGACCATCTGTCGGATCTGCACCATGCTGCGGTTGATCTCCTCGGTGACCGCGCTCTGTTGTTCGGCCGCCGTGGCGATCTGGGTGCTGAGGCTGTTGATATGGTTGACCGAGCCGGCCATCTCATCCAGGCCGCTGTTGACCCGTGCCGTGGCGTCCGCCGCCGACTGGCAACTGGCCTGGGTGTTTTCCATGGCGGCCACCGACGAACTCACGCCGCTGGTCAAGCGCGTGAGCATGTCGTTGATCTGCGAGGTGCTGGCCTGAGTGCGCGCGGCCAGGGCGCGGACTTCGTCGGCCACCACCGCAAACCCGCGCCCTTGCTCACCGGCACGCGCCGCCTCGATGGCGGCATTGAGTGCCAACAGGTTGGTCTGGCCGGCAATCGCACCAATCACACCGAGGGTTTCGGTGATGCGCGCGGCGTCCTGGCGCATGTTGTCCACCGTGTGGGTGGCGCTGGACACCTCGCCGATCAACGCGCTGACGCTGCTGGAGGCCTCGCCCACCACCACGCGAGAGCGATCGGCATGCTCGTTGGCGCGCTGGGTGAAGGCCGCGGTTTCGGCGGCGTTCTGTGCGACGGTGTCGGCGGTGGCGCTCATTTCGGTGATCGCCGTGACCGTCTGATCGGTTTCCGAAGCATGGCGCACCAGAATCTGGTTGGTCTGCGCCGAAGTGTGCTGCAACTGCGCAAGGCCCGAGGACATGGCGCCGGTGGCCTGGGTCACTTCACCAATCATGTTTTGCAGGTAGACGATAAAGCGGTTCACCGAGTGGCCGATGGCACCCAGTTCGTCTTCGGCCCGAATGGTGATGCGGCGCGTCAGGTCGGCATCGCCGGTGGACAAGGCATCGATATTGGTTTTCAGCATCCGCATGCGTTGCACCAGTTGGCGGATCGCATAGGCGGCCAGCAGTACCAGCAACACCACCATGGGGATTTGCAGCAGCGCGAGGCTGCCGAGCACATCATCGCGCTGGGCGGTGATCAGCGAGGTGGGCAGGG
The DNA here is from genome assembly GCF_054071875.1 of Pseudomonas sp. SDO524_S393. Taxonomy (NCBI): domain Bacteria; kingdom Pseudomonadati; phylum Pseudomonadota; class Gammaproteobacteria; order Pseudomonadales; family Pseudomonadaceae; genus Pseudomonas; species Pseudomonas sp. SDO524_S393. The sequence goes on from NZ_JBSVVZ010000001.1 coordinate 95,132, forward strand.
CGGTGGCCAGGAACCACGGCGTGCCTTCGATAGGGCGCATGTAGAAGGTGCTGGCCACGCCACCATTGTCGAACTCGCTGCGTTGCAACGCCTGGTCACGATGGGCGAGGGCCGCGCTGACCTGGGCGGCGAACGCCGAGGTGCCGGTCAGTTCGCTGATGTTTTTCAGCACGACCGGGCCGTTGATGCGTGTGCTGTTGCTGATGATCTTGCCGTCGCCTTCGACGATCAGCAGTTGACCGCCGATGTCTTTTTCCTTGCTGGCCACCAGGTCATTGAAGAAGCCCAGGGTCACATCGATGGTGGCGACGCCATAGGGCACGCCGTCGCGCTGGATGGCCATGGCACAGTTGGTGCGCGGCTCCTGGCTGGCGTCGTCCTTGTAGGCCGCCGCCCAGGCGCACTGGCCCCGGGGCGCGGCGAGGCCGCCCTTGTACCAGCTCTGGTCGTAATAATTGGGGGCGGGGTCGCTGTTCCAGAACGTGTTGACCACCAGCTTGCCCGAGGCGTCGCGGTGCCAGAAGGTGCTGTGCTTGTTGCGCCCCGGCGTGCGCTGATCGGGCAGCGGCCAGATACCGCCGCCAAACACCTTCAGTTCGCCATACTGGTCGACCAGGCCGGGCAGGACCTTGTCGATGGCATCGCTGTCCAGCAGCGGCACCGTCTGGGTGATGCTGCGTTGCTGGGCCTGAACCTTGTTCAGTTCGCCCTTGATCTGGTCGGCCACTTCGGCGACACGGTTGAGCACCACCTGTTCCTCGGTGTGACGCAGCGTGGGCGCGACCAACTGGCCGATGCCGACCACGGTCAACACGAACAACACCAGGACGAACAGCACCAGAAACAGGGTATAGCGGGCTTGGATGGAGCGCAGTGGGGGCATGGCAGTCGTCCTTACGAAGCGTTTGTTGTCGACGCGGCTTTATTGGAGCTTCGTAGGGCTATCGGCTTGGGAGGGAGGAGCTTTAGGTACGATCGTGCTAAAAAAGAGCGCCTTTTTCGGAGGCGCTCTCCGGGTCAGATATTCAGCATCGCCATGACCGCTTCCGGGTAGCGCGAGCCGGCCGTGGCTTCCAATGGAAAGATCGCTTCCAGTGTCGCCAGCTCGCTCGGGCTGAGTCGGATCGAAACCGCTGCCACATTTTCCTCCAGGTATTTACGTTGCTTGGTGCCGGGGATCGGGATGATGAAATCACCCTGTGCCAGCACCCAGGCCAGGGCCAGTTGCCCGGCGCTGATGCCCTTGTCGGTGGCCAACCGCTGTACCTGTTTGACCAGCTCAAGGTTTTTGCCGAAGTTCTCCCCTTGAAAACGCGGGCTGGAGCGACGGTAGTCATCGGCACCGAAGTCGTCCGAGCTTTGCAGTGCACCGGTCAGAAACCCGCGGCCCAGTGGACTGTAGGGCACGAAGGCGACGCCCAGGCGCCGGCAGGCGGCGAGGCAGCCGTTGTGTTCCTGATCTCGGCTCCACAGGGAGTATTCGCTTTGCAGGGCGCTGATCGGATGTACTTTGTGCGCGCGCTCCAGGGTCGCGGCGGAGGCTTCGCTCAAGCCCAGGTAACGCACCTTGCCTTGTTGCACCAAGTCGGCCATGGCTCCGACGGTTTCTTCGATTGGCACATTCGGGTCGATGCGGTGCTGGTAATACAGGTCCAGGGTGTCGACGCCCAGCCGTTGCAGGGTGCCGTCGATAGCGGTGCGGATGTATTCGGGGCGGCCATTCACACCGCGCAACGCGGGGTTGGCCGGGTCGCGCAGAATGCCGAACTTGCTGGCCAGGAACACTTGGTCGCGCTTGCCGGCAATGGCTTTGCCGATCAATCTTTCGTTGGTGTGCGGGCCATAAATGTCGGCGGTGTCGAGCAAGTTGACGCCCAGCTCCAGCGCGCGGTGCAGGGTTGCGGTGGCTTCCCGGGTGTCGCCGCCGGGGGTGTAGAAATCGCTCATGCCCATACAGCCGAGGCCGATGGCTGATACGAGGGGACCGTGGGTACCGAGTTGGCGGGTGTGCATGGGTTCAGCTCCTTGGGTGAGTAGGGCTGCATTGTTACGCTCGACAAAATCGAGATAAACCGGCTAAAAGTGCTATCAGTATTCGTAATATCTAAATAATCAGGCCGGGGGAGTCGTCATTTGGACCGTTTTAACGCGATGCGCGTGTTCACCCGGATCGTCGAGTTGCGAGGCTTTGCCAAGGCCGCCGACAGCCTGCAATTGCCCCGTGCCTCGGTGACCGTGCTGATCAAGCAACTCGAAGCGCATCTGGGGGTGCAACTGTTGCAACGCACCACGCGGCAAGTCAGCCCGACCCTGGATGGCGCAGCGTACTACCAGCGGTGCGTGCAGTTGCTGGCGGACCTGGAAGAAACCGAGGCGGTGTTTTCCACCCGCCGCCAGAACCCCAGCGGTACCTTGAGCGTGAATATGCCCTCGGGCATCGGACGCTTGATCGTGATCCCGGCATTGCCTGCCTTTGCGGCGCGTTATCCCCAGATCGAGCTGGAAATCGGCCTGAACGACCATCCGGTGGACTTGATCCGTGACGGCGTGGACTGCGTGCTGCGCGGTGGCCTGGCCCTGGATGAATCGCTGGTGGCGCGGCCCCTGGCGATGATGGACCAACTGACCCTGGCCAGTCCCGAATACCTGGCGCGCAAGGGTGTTCCGGGCTCAGTGGATGACCTGGTTGAGCATCAGATGGTGGAATACGTTTCCAGTGTCAGCGGTAAACGCTTTGGCCTGGAGTTCCAGGTAGGCAGCCAGTTACATAGCGTAAATTTGAAAAAGGGCTTGGCGGTGAACAGCTCCGATGGGTATTTCGCCGCGTGCGAAGCGGGATTCGGTTTGATTCAGGCGCCGCATTATCACGCCATGCGTCAACTGGCTGCCGGCACGCTGGTGGAGGTGTTGCCTCAGGTGGCGGTGCCCAAAATGGCGCTCTCGGCGCTGTACCCACCGCACCGTCAGTTGTCCCGACGCGTGCGAGTATTCGTGGACTGGCTGGTGGAACTCTGTGCCGAGCCCACCACCGGGTTGCGGCGCTAGCCCTGCGCCTTGCGATACGCCCCCGGCTGTTGCCCGGTGACCTTGTGGAATGCCCGGGTAAACGCCGCCACCGATTGATAACCCACCGCCAACGACACCTCCGCCACGGTCTGGTTGCCCTTGAACAGCTGGCAGGCGTGGCGCATGCGCATCATCAACAGCACCTGCCCCGGCGATTGCCCGCACAGTTCGTTGAAGCGCTTGAAGAATGCCGAGCGCGACAGGCCGGTGCTGGCCGCCATGCTTTCCAGGGTCCAGGCGTCGGCGGGGCGGGCGATCAATTGCTCCAGCAAGCCCGCAAACGCCGGCTGGCGGCCGAGTGCAGCAAGCCCGCCGAGCTCGGCGTTATCTCGCACCTGTTGGCGCAACACATACAGAAACAACAAATGACACAAACGTTCGAGCAGGGCGGGTGAGGGCGTCGGGGCAAGCTCGCACTCTTGCAGGATCAGTTCGAACAGGTTGCGCGCCGCGGTGAGCGACGGGTCGCCCGCGCGCAGAATGATCCAGGCGGGCAGGGTGTCGACGATCATCGCCGAGAGTCCGGACTGGAAGTGGAAAAAACCGCAGACCAGCCCCACGCCGTCGCTGGCGCTGCTGTCCAGCGGCAGCATCGGGCGGCGCGGGCATTCCTGTGCACCTTCTGCGGTGGGTTCTCCGGAGAGCCGATAAGCCAGGTCGCGCAACAGAAATACCGCGTCGCCATTGTCCAGGCGGTGCGGCGTGGTGTCGCCTTCGAGGTGCAGCCAGCATTGGCCCTGGACCACCAGATGGAAACTTGCGCTCGCCAGGCCGTGGGTACTCGCGTGCCAATCGCCGCAATAGCGGCCGACATGAAAGAGATTGGTGTTGAACTCGAGGCTATCTAATAACCAATCGACAAGTGCACTGGACGAATTCATCTAACGGAAAGACTCAAGAGCAAGTAATCGCTACTTTAGCCTATTGAGACGATTTTTTATAACCAACAGACTGGAGGCACGAACCCATCAGGAGACCACTCCATGTCCCGCGTACCTTTGCTCACCCCTGAAACCGCACCCGAAGCCGCCAAACCTTTCCTGGAAAACGCTCAAAAAGCCTCGGGTTTCATTCCCAACCTGCTGGCGGTGCTGGCCAATGCGCCCGCAGCGCTGGAAACCTACATCACCGTGTCGGGCCTTAACGCCAAATCGGAACTGAGCCTGGCCGACCGTGAGGTGGTGCAGTTGATTGCCGCCACCACCCATGGCTGCGATTTCTGCGTGGCCGGCCACACCGCCGTGGCGCGCAACAAGGCCAAGCTGCCCGAAGAGGTGATCGAGGCGCTGCGCCAGCGCGGCGAATTGCCCAATGCCCGTTATGAGACACTCGCCGCCTTCACCCGTGAAGTGATCGCCACCCGTGGCGATGTCAGCGATGCAGGTTTTGAAGCCTTCCGCGCGGCTGGTTACACCGACGGCCAGGCCCTGGAAGTTATTTTGGGCGTGAGCCTGGCAACCCTGTGCAACTTCGCTAACGTGTTTGCCCGTACCCCGCTGAACCCGGAGCTGGCGCAATACCGTTGGGAAAAGCCGGCAAGCTGAAGGCGCGTACGCGTTTGTGAAGGTCTACCGCTGTAAAAAGGAGAAACACCCATGCTTGACCCTATCTTGAGCCGTTGGCTCGATGTTCAAGCGCAGGCCCTGGACGTGGGCAGTTGCGATCCACAGGATGTGTTACCCCGCCTGGCCGAAGCCAATGTGCTACGCATTGGCGTGCCCACTCGGCTTGGCGGGCTGGGCGGTGATGTCACGGGGGCGGTGGAAGCCATCGCCAATGTCGCCAGCCATTCCCTGGCGGCGGCGTTTGTCTGCTGGGGCCAGCGTTCCTTTATCGAATACCTGCTGCAAAGTCCCAACGCGCGGCTGCGTGAGCAACTGATGCCGGACTTGCTCAACGGCACCCTGGCCGGTGCCACCGGGCTGTCGAATGCGATGAAGTTTCTGTCGGGGATCGAGAGCCTGCAAATCAGCGCCGAGCCTACGGCGGATGGCTGGACGCTCAACGGTCGCCTGCATTGGGTGACCAACCTGCGCAAGAATGGCTTTGTGGCGGCGGCGGCCATCGAGCATGCCGCCGGTGGCGCGCCGTTTATCCTGGCGATCCCGGATTCGGTGGCCGGTCTGCAACGCTCCCGTGACCTGGAACTGCTCGGCCTGCAATCAAGCAACACCGCAGCGTTGGGGCTGGAAGGCGTGGAACTGAGTCGCGACTGGTTGCTGCATGACGATGCGCGCAAATTCTTGCCGGCAGTACGCCCAGCCTTCCTGGGGTTGCAGTGCGGTATGTCGATCGGCCTGGCCCGGCGCTCCCTGGCGGAAGTCGCCAACCACCTGGGCGCCAGCCGCACCGTGCTGCGCGAAGAGCTGGAAGCCCTGCGGGTGACCCTTGATCATTTGGTCACCGAGCTCAAGAAAGGCCTGCTCGCCGAGCGCTTCGCCGCCGAGCCGGTGCCGTTGTTCAAGCTGCGCATCGCCTTGGCCGAAACGGCGGCCAGCGCCGTGCAACTCGAATTGCAGGCCAGTGGCGGCAAGGCCTACCTCACGGCCCATGGCAGCGGTTTTGCGCGGCGCTGGCGCGAGTCGGCGTTTGTGCCGATCGTGACGCCCAGCCTGGTGCAATTGCGCACCGAACTGCAACGTCAGGCCGGCCTGTGAGTGCGGCGGTATTGAGCGCCCGGGGCGTTTGCCTGGGGTACGCCAGCGGGCCAGTGTTGCAGGGCTTTGACCTCCAATTGCAGCCGGGTGAAGTGGTGTCGATCCTCGGCCCCAGCGGCGTAGGCAAGTCCAGCCTGTTGCGGGTGCTCGCCGGTTTGCAGGCCCCCCAGGGCGGCAGCGTGCAGGCCCTCGGCGAAGCCTTGCACGGGCCACATCCGCGGGTAGCGGTGGCGTTCCAGGACCCCAGCCTGTTGCCGTGGCTGAACCTGGAGAAAAACGTCGCGTTCGGCCTGGACTTCGCCCGACAACCGCACCTGAGCAGCACCGAGCGTCGGCGCCGTGTCGACCATGCCATTGCGGCGGTGGGCCTGGAACATGCGCGTCAGCAGTTTCCGGCGCAACTGTCCGGCGGCATGGCCCAGCGCACCGCGTTGGCCCGCTGTCTGGCGCGCCAGCCGCAAGTGCTGCTGTTGGACGAACCCTTCGGTGCCCTCGATGAAGTGACCCGTGCCGACATGCAACACCTGTTGCTCAAGGTCAACCGCGAGCAGGGTTCGGCAGCGGTGCTGATCACCCATGACATCGACGAAGCGCTGCTGTTGTCCGACCGCATTCTGCTACTGGGCAACCGCCCGGCGCGGACCCTCGGCGAATGGCACATCGACCTGGCGCACCCGCGCGAAGAACAGGTGGAAGCCATTGGCGCGCTGCGTATCGACATTCTCAAAACCCTACGGCAGGCGAGCCGCCCTCAACCCAACCCTCTTGATCTGCTGGAGCCTGCCCATGTGCCTGGATGACCTGACCCACTCGCGCCGCGACTTTCTCAAACTCTCGGCGGTGCTCAGTGCCGCCGGTGCCCTCCCGTTGTTGAGCAGCCTGCAGGCCCGCGCAGCCAGCGAGCCGGATGCACCGGTACGCATCGGCTACCTGCCGATCACCGACGCCACGCCCTTGCTGGTGGCGCACAACAATGGCCTGTTCGAAGCCGAGGGCATCAAGGCTGAACGTCCGGTACTGCTGCGCAGTTGGGCGCAGGTGATCGAGGCGTTCATTTCCGGCCAGGTCAACGTCATTCACCTGTTGTCGCCGATGACCGTGTGGGCGCGCTATGGCAGCAAGGTGCCGGCCAAGGTAGTGGCCTGGAACCATGTGGGCGGCTCGGGGCTGACGGTGGCACCGGGCATTACCGACGTGAAGCAGTTGGGCGGCAAGTCGGTGGCGATTCCGTTCTGGTATTCGATCCATAACGTGGTGGTGCAACAGCTGTTTCGCGACAACGGCCTGACGCCGGTGGCTCGCGCGACGGGCAGCGAGATTGCGCCCAATGAAGTCAACCTGGTCGTGCTGCCGCCGTCGGACATGCCGCCAGCCTTGGCCAGCAAGCGCATCGACGGGTATATCGTCGCCGAGCCGTTCAATGCCTTGGCGGAGAACCTCAAGGTCGGTCGTGTGCAACGCTTTACCGGCGATGTCTGGCGCAATCATGCGTGCTGCGTGGTGTTCATGCATGAACACGACCTGGCCAATCGTCCGGAGTGGTCGCAGAAGGTGGTCAATGCCATCGTCAAGGCCCAGGTGTGGACCCGTGATAATCGCGAAGAGGCAGTCAAACTGCTGTCCAAGGACGGCCCGAACCGCTACACCCCACATGCCGAGCCGGTGTTGAGCAAGGTGCTGGCGCCGGTGGCGGCCGATCGTGCGGCGTACCTGGCCGATGGGGCGATCCAGCACGCCAACTGGGACGAGCACCGCATCGACTTTCAGCCTTATCCGTTCCCCAGTTACACCGAAGAGCTGGTGCGCCGTTTGAAAGACACGCTGATCGAGGGCGACAAGAAATTCCTCGCCGACCTCGACCCGGCGTTCGTCGCCAAGGACCTGGTGGATGACCGCTTCGTGCGCAATGCCATCCAGGCAGTGGGCGGCATGAAAACCTTCGGTTTGCCGGACGGCTTTGAGCGGCACGAGGAGATTGGCGTTTGAATAACAGCAAAATCCCGGGCGCTTTGCTGGGACTGGGCGGTCTGGCCGCCCTGGTGGTGCTCTGGTGGCTGGGAGTGAAGATATTCGGGGCGGCCGACGGCTTGTCGGCGCGCTTTTCCGTAGCGGCCACCTTCAGCAGTCTGTGGGAGTTACTGGGGCGAGGTGAGTTGTACCTGCACGTGGCGGTGAGCCTCAAGCGCATCTTCGTCGGCTTGTTTCTGGCGTTGCTGGTGGGCGTGCCGCTGGGGCTGCTGGTGGGCAGTTCGCGCAATCTGGAGGCGGCGACCACGCCGGCGTTCCAGTTTTTGCGGATGATCTCGCCGCTGTCCTGGATGCCGATCGTGGTGATGCTGATGGGGGTAGGGGACCAGCCGATCTACTTCCTGCTGGCCTTTGCCGCCGTGTGGCCGATCATGCTCAACACCGCCGCTGGCGTTCGGCAACTCGACCCGCGCTGGCTGCAACTGAGCAAAAGCCTGAGCGCGACGCGTTGGGAAACTCTGCGGCGGGTGGTCATTCCCGGTGTGGTGGGGCATGTGTTGACGGGTGTGCGCTTGGCCATCGGTATTCTGTGGATCGTACTGGTGCCGTGCGAAATGCTGGGTGTCAGTGCAGGGCTTGGCTATTACATCCTCGACACCCGGGATCGCCTGGCCTATTCGGAACTGATGGCGATGGTATTGCTGATCGGGCTGCTGGGGTTCGCGCTGGATGCGTTCGCCCGCTGGCTGCATCAACGTTGGGTGCATGGCGGTTGATTGGCCGGGCCAGAGTTTCCTGTACCATGGGCGCCTGTCGGATCCGTTCGCCGTTGTACGCAGGGCGGGTCCGGCGCTTGGCACCGGCTACATTTTTCAGGTTCAGGAACCCGTCATGACACAAAAGCAACGTTTGAAGTATTCGATTCTGATCGCCCTGGCCGTACTGGCCTCGATGTTTGGCCTGTCCTACCTGCAGAACATCGGCGTGATCAGTGAGAAGACGTTCCAGACCATCGCCATTGCAATCGCTGTGGTCGTGGTGGTGATCAACGGCATCATGCGCCGCAAGGTCAAGCTCTGAATGTGAGGCAATGAGCCTGGCGTTAATCAGTCAGGCCGACCTTCGAGTACCTTGGCAGCCTCTTCATGGAGGCTGTAGCTTTTATCCGCGTTGAGGGTGATCACACCTTCGCTGCACAGACGCTTCAGCACTTCACGCACGCTGAGAAACGACAACGGGATGCCCAGCTCCATCAAATGGCTGTGCACGCCGCGCACGCCCAGGGTGCGCTGGTTGTCGGCTGCGGTGAGCAAGGCGTCGATGACCTTCAGCCGAATCAGGCTGGTGCGTAGCCCGAAACATTTGAGCAAGTGACGAATACGTTGGTTGCCCTGCTGTTCGGGCGCTTTGCCGAACGCACGGGCGCCGCCGCTGAAATTGGCGTCGGCAGTGGCTGAATGTCCATCCGTGGGCAGTTGCGGGTTGTACATGCAAAAAACTCCTTATCAGAGCCTGATCAGGAAAATGATGGCGCTCTTAGTAATAAGACGAACGAGCGAGCAAAATCATGAACGGATGTGTGTAGAAATTTTGTCGATGCCCATGTTGCGTCCCGTTGAACGCCTTAAATAAACGGCGGCCCGCGCTAAATTAATCCCGATTGTGTGCGTTCTTACGGTGGGGTAACTGCCCTGTGAGGGTGTTCAATTTGACTGTGGAGTCTGCGTGATTATTTCCAAGCGGTTGTCCGGTGTGTGCATGGCGGGTGTGATGCTGGGGCTGAGCCTGGCCGCCTCGGCACGGGAACAGGTGACACAGGCGTCGGCGGACATCCGTCGCACCAGCTTCGGCGTGCCCCATATCCGTGCCAGCGACGAGCGCGGCCTGGGTTACGGCATCGGTTATGCCTACGCCCAGGACAACCTGTGCCTGCTGGCCAATGAAGTGGTCACGGTGAATGGCCAGCGCGCCCAGTTCTTCGGCCCGGAGCAAGCGACCCTCGAAGAACGCAACAACCTGGCCAGCGATGTGTTTTTCACCTGGCTCAACTCACCCCAGGCCGTTGCGGCGTTCTGGAAAGCGCAAAGCCCGCAGATCCGGCAGCGCATCGAAGGCTATGTCGCCGGTTACAACCGATACCTGAAAGAGCAGGGCGCGCCCGTGCAGTGCCAGGCAGCCTGGGTGCGACCGCTGGTGGCTGAAGACCTGGTGAAGTTGACCCGTCGCTTGTTGGTGGAAGGCGGTGTTGGTCAATTCGCCGAAGCGCTGGTGGGCGCGGCGCCGCCGCAGGCGACGGCCAGCGTGCAGCCCGATGCCAAGGCTTTTGCCCTGGCGACGGCCCAACAGCAACGCTTCAGCCTGGATCGCGGCAGCAATGCAGTGGCCGTGGGCCGTGACCGTTCGTTCAATGGCCGCGGCATGCTGCTGGCGAACCCGCACTTTCCGTGGGTGGGCGGGATGCGTTTCTATCAGATGCACCTGACCATTCCTGGCCAGTTGGATGTGATGGGGGCTGCGCTGCCGGGCCTGCCGGTGGTGAACATCGGTTTCAACCAGCATGTGGCCTGGACCCATACGGTCGATACGTCCAAGCACTTCATGTTGTACCGTCTGACGCTGGACCCCAAGGATTCGACGCGTTACCTGCTGGACGGCAAATCCATCCCCCTGGACAAGACCACCCTGACGGTGCAGGTCAAACAGGCCGATGGCAGTCTCAAGGCGCAACCGCACACGGTTTACAGTTCGCAGTTTGGCCCGGTGGTGCAATGGCCCGGCAAGCTGGACTGGGACACTCACTACGCCTTCAGCCTGCGTGACGCCAACCTTGGTAACGACCGTGTGCTGCAACAGTGGTACGCGATGAACCGTGCCGGCAGCCTCAAAGAGCTGCAAACCTCGGTGCACACCTTGCAAGGTATCCCGTGGGTCAACACCCTGGCCGCCGATGACCAGGGCCAAAGCCTGTACATGAACCTGTCGGTGGTGCCCAACGTCAGCGCGGCCAAACTGGCTCAATGCAGCGATCCGCGTGCGGGCCTGCAATTGATCCTGCTGGACGGTGCCCATGGCGCCTGCGCCTGGGACGTTGACGCGCGCGCGGCCCAGGCCGGTATTTTTGCCGCAGACCAACTGCCGCAACTGGAACGCACCGACTACGTCCAGCACTCCAACGACTCGGCGTGGCTGGCCAACCCCAAGGCGCCGCTCACAGGTTTTTCACCGCTGATCAGCCAGGACAAAATCGGCCTGGGGCCGCGCGCGCGGTTTGCCCTACAGCGTCTGCAATCCCTGGAAAAGCAGCCGATCACAGTGGTCGATCTGCAAAACATGGTGATGGACAACGAGGTGTACCTGGCGAGCCAGGTCATGCCTGATCTGCTGGAATTCTGCGCCAAGCACCTCGGTACTGACGCGAGTACTTTGCAACCACTGTGCACCAGCCTGAAAGACTGGGACCAGCGCGCGAACCTCGACAGCGGCCTGGGCCTGGTGCACTTCACCGACCTGGTGGAACAACTGCAGGCCATCCCCGATGCCTGGCGCGTCGCCTTCGACCCGACGCAACCCCTGACCACGCCGCGTGGCCTGGCCATCGAGCGTGAGCCGGTGGCCAAGGCGCTGCGCAACGCCATGCTGGCGTCGAGTGCCGAGGTGGCCAAACTCGGCCTGACGGCGGACAGCCACTGGGGCGATGTGCAGGTGTCCGGCCAGACGCCGATCCATGGCGGCCCTCAGCAACTGGGGATCTACAACGCGATGCAAAGCGTGCCCCGGGCCGACGGCAAGCGTGAAGTGGTCAGCGGCAGCAGCTACCTGCAAATCGTCACCTTCGACGAAAAAGGCCCCCATGCCCTGGGCGTGCTGGCGTTTTCCTTGTCGAGCAATCCGGCTTCCCCGCACTTCAAGGACCAGACCGAAGCGTTCTCCCGGAAAACACTCAGCCCGTTGCCCTTTACCGAAGCCCAGATCAAGGCCGATCCCCAGTACCAAGAGCAACGGATCCAGGAGTAGGCCGACCACGCAACTCCTTGATGGCAAACCGAAATATTTTTGAAATCAAGGGGTTGCACGGGTTGGCAAATACGTACATAATGGCGCCCATCGAACGCATCGAAGCATTAAAAACTTCAATGTATTCAATGAGTTAGAGTAGAGACAGGGTTTAAAGCCCACTCAAGTTTTTACGCGGTGAGTGTTGATTGTAAAAGCACTGATCGTTTGAGGCCGAGTAGCAAAATGGTTATGCAGCGGATTGCAAATCCGCCTACGCCGGTTCGATTCCGACCTCGGCCTCCACTCTTGAAAACCCCGTAGATTAACGTCTACGGGGTTTTTTATTGCTCTGGATTCAGGGGGCGTTCTGCAACAACGATAGGCCTGAGCGTTCAACTCTTCGGTGAAAATTGCGCGCCGGCCATCATGAAACAGCATGCAATGAGTTGGAGTGGGGCGCCTTCATTATCCGACTTCTGCTGGACACCATCCCCAGCGTGATAGCCACCAAAGGATAAGCAAAATACTTTCCGTATAGCAGTAGAACGGAGGTAGTGGCGAGCATGCCGATGCACAGCGCGACGTCTTTTGATTTTTGACGTTTCAGCAAGGATTGCCGTGTGAAATAAACCAGCGGAATGGCCAGCATCAGACAGAAATAGATAAAGCCGAATAAACCCAGGTCCTGCCACGCGGACAATATATTGTGTATATACAAGCCAGGTTCATAGTTTCCGTAGGCGCCCAATAGAGGGTTTTCGATTATTTTTGATAAGCCTTCTTGTGCAATCTGATCCCTGACAATGGATGAGTTGTCTTCGGCCAGGTTGGCCAGTCTCAATGTTCTATTGTTCGAACTCTCATCGCTGAACGTGAGGACTGCGGTAATCGTTACTGCTGTGGCGATGGTAACGAGTAGTGCTTCCAGTATTCTGCGGTTGGACAGCGAAGACTCAAAAGTGGTGAAAAATATCAGGATGGCAACGAATTCGCTTCGCGCGCCGTTAAGATACAGACATGAGGCGGCAATGATGAATAAAATATATCTTTGTATTCTGGAGGTTGATTTTGCAATGGCCAAAATCATCGGGGGCATATAAGCCAGTGCAATAGTCTGGTAATTAGCCACCGATAACGGGTTTTCGGAGTGCGCGCTTAAGTCAAAGGCACCGTCGTTGGACTGATAAATGATGACGGCGCTCATCGCAAGACCCAGTGATGTAATGGTCTTTTTATAGCTGTTATCGAAGGCGTTGATATTTTTGAAAATAAAGTAGCAGGCTGCAAGGTTTACAAACAGCAGAAGGTTGTTCTGCGCGTTTTCTGTGTGCGGGCCGATGAGGTAGTGATAAGCAGAGACACCGCCAAAGAACATCATGAAAAACAGGAAAGTGATGTTTCTTTTTTCTATTGATTGTTTACTTAACAGGGTGAGTGTTGCATGCGTCATAAGTACTGCTGTCGCCAATGCTCCGACGATGCTTATGTACCCATTCAGAAATGGCGAGATGTAGTTAAGGCCAATGGCCGTATGATAAAAAAATGCGCCTGGAAACAATAGTAACAAAAATACGATTGACAATCTTTCGATGCTGGGTACGGAGGCATCCTTATGGGTTAAGAAAAAAATTATGCCATAAGAGTCTCGCTTGGGGCGAAGCGGGAGCCGGGCGGTCATGAATCAGCGCTGATGCTCACGCCGTCATTTGGGAGGGAGCCGGGCCAGAGAGATACTCTCGCAGGCCGGTAAATACCGACCATGCCGACACGCTGCTCACGACTTTTCATACAGACCCTAGTTTTTGAAGGCGTCAACGGCTGCGCAATAGGGACCTTTTTCAAAACGCGGTTATTGGAAAGAAAGCGTCTGATAGGGCTTCTTCTCAAGGGTCAGCGTTATGTTTTTTTGAGTGGAGTCGGTGACGATGGGTATGCCATCCCTCATGCTCATCTGGCGCGGTGCCTGGCGGAGGGCGGTCAGCCGATTGCCAGGGGAGTGTAAGCGCGGATGTCACAATGTCCACCCCAAGCCCAGCGCCTTGTGCAGCGACGCAAAATCCTTCAGCAACTCCGCGTCCCCCGAAATCCGGCTCTCCTGTGCCTGGTAGCGCGTGCGCTCCGCATCCAGCAAATCCAGCGTGCTGGCAGTACCCGCGCGATAGCGTTGGCGTGTCAGGTCGGCTGCGCGCACGGCGGACGATTCCACGTTGCGCAGCAGTACCACGTTCTGGCGTTGATGCCCGTAGCGCGCCAGTGCCACGTCTGCGTCACGCAATGCACTCAGCACCACGCTTTTATACTGGGCGAGGGCCTCGTCGCGGCCCGCTTCGGCGCCTTTGACGCTGGCCGCTACACGCCCGAAGTCCAGGGCGTTCCAGGTCAGCCTGGGCAGGATCAGCCAGGTGCCGTTGTCCTTGCGGGTCAGGTGGCCGGGGTCGCCGGCGGAGAATGACAAGTCACCCATGAAGTTGAGTTTGGGAAACCAGTCGGCGGTTTTCTCGCCGATCTGGGCGTTGCTGGCGGCGAGCTTGCGTTCGGCGACGCGGATGTCGGGGCGGGCCTTGAGCAAGGTGGCGGGATTGGCCAAAGGTACCTCGGCAGGAATACTCGGCAGGGCTTTGGTGCTGGCCAGGCGGTTGTCCAGTTCGCCGGGTTCCAGACCGCACAGCAGGCTCAGTTGGTCGAGGGATTCAACGATGGCTGCTTGCAGTGGCATGCGCTGGGCCTGGGTGTTTTCGGCCTGGGTCAACACTTGCTCCAGTTGCAGCTGTGAGGCCACTCCGCGACTGCGGCGTTGGCGGGTAAGGTCAAGGGCCTGGTTCTCGATATCGACGCTGGCGTCCACCAGGGCCAACCGAGCCTGCTGGTCGCGCAGGTCGGTGTAGGCTTGCACGACTTCGGCGGCCAGTTGCACTTGGGCATCGGCCAGTTGGGCTTGCGAAGCATCGGCTTCGGCCTGCGCCGCTTCGACGGCCCGGCGGGTGCCGCCGAACAGGTCGGCCTCCCAACTGGCGTCGAAGCCTGCAAGGTAGAGGTTCAAGGGGCCGCGTCCGCCACCGCCGCTGCCACCCAGCGCCGACGTGTCGGGCGAGCGCAGTTTCAACAGTGCCGCGTCGCCGGTCACCTTGGGCATCGCGTCTGCCCGGGCCCCGCTGAGGCTGGCGCGTGACTGCTTCACGCGGGCCTGGGCGGTGGCGATGTCAGGGCTATTTTGCAGAGCCTGGCTGACCAGCGCGTCCAGCTGTTTATCACCCAGGGCGTGCCACCACTGAGCGACGGCAGGTGTGCCGACGGCACTGTCGGCATGGGGCAGGTGACCGGCTGCCAGGGTTTTTGGCGCAACGTCGGGGGCGCCGTGGTAGTCCGGGCCGACGGTGCAGGCGGTCAGCAAGCCGACGGACAGGAGCAGGGGGAGGGAGCGAGCAATCATGGCTGTACCGTGCGCTTTTTCAGAATGAAGATCAGGGGCAGGCACGCAAGCATCGCGAGGCCCAGCAAGTAGAACGCGTCGTTGTAGGCCATCACCGAGGCTTGCCGCGCGATGTCGCTGGCCAATTGGGTGAGCGTCTGCAACTGCGCAGTGGAGGCATCGCCGGTTTGCGCCAGGTAGCTGGCGGTGTTGCTGGTCATGTGGTCCTGGGCCAGTTGGCTGTTGGCCAGGATGCCTTCGCGCAAACGGTCGTCATGGAAGTGGCTGCGGCGGTCCATCAGCACACCCAGCAACGCCAGGCCGATGGTGCCGCCCAGGTTGCGCGACATGTTGTAGAGCCCCGCCGCATCACCGGCATCCTTGGTCTCGACCGAACGCATGGACAACTGGCTGAGGGGCATCATCACCAGGATCTGCCCGAAGCCGCGCAGCAGTTGGGACCAGACAAAGTCATGGCCGACGCTGTCGGCGGTGAGTCGAGTGTCGACAAAACAACTGCCCCAATACAGCAGCAGGCCCAGGCCGACCATCCAGCGCAGGTCGTAGCGCCCGAGCATGCGCGGCAGGATCGGCATCAACAGAAATGCCGGTACGCCCGCCAGCAACATGATCGAGCCCGACTGTTCGGCGTTGTAGCCGGAGAGCAGGCCCAGGAACTGCGGCACCAGGTACGCCGTGCCATACAACCCGGCGCCGACGGTGGTGGCGATCAACAACACGCCGCCAAAACTTTTATTGAGCAACAACGGCAGGCGCAGGATCGGCGTGCTGGAACGGAACTGGCCGACCGCAATCAGGAAAAAACCGACCAGGGTAGTCACGCTCAGCCAGGTGATCAGCAGCGAGTCGAACCAGTGTTCGCGCTGACCTTCCTCAAGCACCACCGTCAGCGAACTCAGGCCCATGGCCAATCCCAGAATGCCCAGCCAGTCAGCACTGATGAAGCGTTGCAGGTTCATGCGCTCGGTGGGCAGGCCGGTGATCAGCAAGGTGATCAACGCAATGCTGATGGGCAGGTTGAGGAAGAAACACCAACGCCAGTTGATGTTTTCCGTGAGCCAGCCGCCGATAACCGGGCCCAGCAGCGGGCCGAGGATCACCGTCATGCCGAACATCGTTGTACCAATCGCCAGTTGGTGCGGGGGCAGGCGCGTGCGCACGATGGTCTGTGCGGTGGGGATCATGGCGCCGCCGGCAAAGCCCTGGCCGATACGCCCGGCGATCATCGCGCCAAGGCTGGAGGACAGGCCGCAGAACATCGAGAACAGGGTAAACATCAAGGCCGTGCCGATCAGGAACCGACGCAGGCCGAACACACGGGTCAGCCAGGCGGCGAGGGGGATCATGACGATTTCCGACATCAGGTACCCGGTGGCGATCCAAGTGCCTTCGGTGCCGGTGGCGCCGATCTGGCCCTGGATCTGCGGCAGCGCCGAGTTGGTGATCGACACGTCAAGGGTGGCCAGCAAGGCCCCCAGTGCCCCGGCGGCGACGGCGATCCAGTCGGTCAGCGAGGCATTGCGCGGTTTCTCGGCGGCCACCTCGGCCATCAGCGCTTCAGCCATGGTGGGCGTCCGCGTCGTGGGTGCGGGTGTCCACTTCCACGGTCGCCGACAGGCCCGGCATCAAGGCCGTGCGCACCTCATCCGGCACGTCCAGGGCAATGCGCACCGGCACGCGTTGTACGATTTTAGTGAAGTTGCCGGTGGCGTTGGACGGCGGCAGCAAGGCGAATTGCGCGCCGGTGCCCGGTGAAAGGCTGTCGATATGGCCTTGCAGCGTGCGTCCGGGCAGTGCGTCCACATGCACGCTGACCGACTGCCCGGCGCGCATCTCGCCGATCTGGGTTTCCTTGTAGTTGGCCGTGAGGTAAATGGCGCTGAGCGGCACCACGGTCAACAGGCGTGTGCCCGGTTGCACGTATTGGCCGACGCGTACGCCGCGGTCGGCGATACGGCCATCCAGCGGGCTGCGGATCACTGCGTCATCGACGTCCAGTTGGCTTTGCGCTTCGCTGGCACGGGCCACGCCGAGCTGCGCCTGGGCCTGCTTGAGCTGGGCCTGGAGCGTCCCGTAGCGGGTTTGGCTGGAGCGCAACGCGGCCTGTTTGGCGGCCACGGTACTGCGGGCCTGCGCCAATTGGTTGTTCAACTGCGCCAGGCGTTCTTCCGGCTCTGCGCCCGAACGGGCCAGCGGCGCGTAGCGGGCGACTTCAGTCTGGGCATGGCGTGCGTCGGCCTCGGCGCCTTGCAGTTGTGCACGGGCTTCGGCGATGGTCGAGTCCTGCTGCACCAGGTCGGCCTGGGCCTTGGCAAAGTCCGCTTCGCGGGCGGCAATGGTCGCCGAGGCTTCGTCACTCACGGCCTGGTATTTGCGCGCATCGAGTCGCACCAGGATGTCACCGCGCTTCACGTTCTGGTTGTCGGCCACCAGCACTTCGGCCACGTAACCGTTGATCTTCGGTGCCACGCTGATGCTGTCGGCCTGCAGGTAGGCGTCATCGGTGGTTTCGATGAAGCGCCCGGTGAGCCACCACCAGGCGGCCCACGACACACCGATCAGCAGCGCCACGCCGGCGAGGCTCAGCAGGATCCGTCGCGCCTTGCCGCGCTGGCCGTTGACGGTGTCTTCAGGCATGACCTGAGGGGAGGGAGGGGCAGCGGACATCGGGTCACTCCGGATTTATATCGGGTGGTATAAATTCCAATCTTCGCGAATTTTTGTCAACTGGTATATTTTGGTCCGATATTCGAAGGGAGTTGCCCATGGCACGACACAAACCAGCCGCCGAAGGGGGCTACCAACGGGGCGAGGAAACCCGCGCACGCATTGTCGAAGCTGCCGTCGCGGTGTTCGGCGAACGTGGCTACGACGGCGCATCCACCCGTGATATCGCCACCGCCGCCGGGGTGAATGCACCGGCGATCCAGTACTACTTCGACGGCAAGGAAGGGGTGTACCTGGAGTGCGTCGAACACTTGATCAGGTTGCTATGGGGCAAAATGGCCCCCAGTGTGGAGGCTGCCGAAGCCGCCCTGGCCGATGCCGAATCCGGCGACCCGGCACTGATCGAGGTGTCGCTGGGCATTCTCGGCACCGTGGTCTCGACCATCCAGGACAGCCCCCAGACCAGCGCGTGGCGCGCGTTCCTCGACCGGCATCAGGCCGGCCTGTGTCCGGAAAGCGCAACAATGGCGTTCGAAGAGCGCTTCAAGCTGCGCATTGGCCGGGTGATCCGCCAGTTGATCGCACGGCTGGCCGGCTTTGCCGTCGAGGACGATCGCACAGTGATTCACTCGATGGCGCTGTTTACCCAGGGCCTGGCGTTTCGCGTGCAGAAACCCAAGCTGCTCACGGCCCTCAAGTGGAGCGAAATCAATCAGAAGGAAATGGAACAGGTGCGCGATGTGGTGTTGATGCAGGCGCGCTTTACGCTGGAAGGGCTGGTGCGCCAGCGTGGCAAGCAGTCTTGATCAATGCTCTGCGTGAGTGCTCCGGCGGGCTGTCTCGGCATTTGGTCGCGACATTGGCGGTCCTTGTGAATTGTTGTGAAGGAGGTGATTAATGGCCACTGGCCCATGCTACCGTCCGTGACGGGCTATCGTCAGCTCGACGATTTCATTCGTTTCATTGAGGGAGCAGCGCCGATGTCTACTACTGTAACGCCCACTGGTGGCGGGTCGAACACTCCAAAAACCTCACCTTCGGTGTTCGACGACAAGTTGAACATCTCCAAGTCCAGCAAGGTCATCGCCGACTATATGCGCCAGAATGGCAAGTCGGCGATCACCAAGCAGGAACTGACGCAACTGGCCAACAATGCGTCGGGCAAGGTGCCGAAGGATGTGTCCGACGCGGCCAAGTACATGGAACGTCATCCGGATGTATTCACCGCCATCGAAACCCATGACGTGGCGGGTGCCGACAACCTGTCCGGCGTGTGGAACTTCGATTGGGCGGCCAACGGTGGGCTGAAAGGCACATCCACCGAAGCCATTGCCAAGATGCAGGACACTTTCGACCTGGCCATCGCCAAGTCGGCGCAGATCACCGAAATTTCCACGGCCAAGAAAGCCGAGCTGGATTCGACCAAGCAACGTCCGCAGAACTGAGCCGTTCCCGCCTCACACGACTCCCGGGGCAAAACCGGGAGTCGTCTGCTCATGCGATTGATCCTGAAGTTTCTCTTCAAAGCGCTTGTGGCTTGGGCGCCTTTTTCGCACCCATCCCGCGCCCTAAGCTGGCCCCTCGAACCCCAACGAGGACATGCCATGCCACTTTATCGCCGCCGGGCCGCAGGGGCCTGCTTCAAAATACTTGCACTCAGCCTTTCAGTCGCGTGGCTGGGATGCAGCCATGCCGCCACGGCGAAAGCAATCGCGCCTTTGGCCCAGTACGAACAACAGGCTCGTCAGTTCCAGCCGCTAAACGGCTTGGCCGCGACCAACAGCAATGACATCCGCCAGTTCATCTATGAATGGTTCACCCATTTCGAACACGCCTCCAGTGCCGACTACTTTCTCGCCCATCTGGATGACCAGCACCTGTCGGCGGTGTTCCCCGGCATGGCGCCGCTGACCAGCCACGCCGCGTTCGCCGACTGGTACAACAACCTGCTGGCCCAGACACTGTGGAATTTCCATGACGTGTCGGCCATCGAGATCAAGCAGACCGCCGCGCAGTCCTATCACGTCAGCTTCGTGGTCGACTGGTACGGGGAAGTGCGCGCCGACAGTGCGCAACTGGCCGGATGGCAGAGCCGCAGTGACAGCCGTGTCTACCATCGCAAGTTGCGCCAGGACTGGACGGTCAGGACAGGCGGCCCACTGGTGATCGAACAACTCACCGTCAGCGTCGTCCCTTGAAAGTGTATCCCTCGATCCGAGCATGGCTGTACGGGGCAGCCGGCCTCGCAAGCCATTAATGTCACTGGCATGCCTCTTCGCCCGGATACCGCGCCATGTTCATGTCCACCAGCCTATTGTCGGCCTTTGTACTGTTTGCCTTCGTGTCGTCGATCACACCCGGGCCGAACAACACGATGTTGCTGGCTTCGGGCGTGAACTTCGGCTTCCGTCGTTCGATGCCCCATGCATTGGGGATCAGCATCGGTTTCATGGTGCTGGTGATCGCCGTGGGCCTGGGGTTGGGCGAAGTGTTCAAGGTATTCCCGTGGGCGTACACGCTGCTGCGTTACGTCGGTGCGGCTTATCTGCTCTATCTGGCCTGGAAAATTGCCACGGCCGGGGGCATGTCCGAGGGTGGCGACGCGCAAGCCCGGCCCATGACCTTCCTCGGCGCGGCGGCCTTCCAGTGGGTGAACCCCAAGGCGTGGATCATGGCGCTGGGTGCCATCACCACCTACACGCCGGCCGAAGGTTATGTGGCCAACGTGCTGCTGATTGCCCTGGTGTTTGCCGTGGTCAACTTGCCCAGTGTGTGCATCTGGGTCGGTTGTGGCAGCGGTTTGCGCAATGTGTTGCGCGAACCGCGCTGGCTGCGCCTGTTCAATGGCTCGATGGCCGGGTTGCTGGTGCTGTCGCTGTACCCGATGTTGTTCTCGGGGTGAGGGAATGCCTATAGCCGCTTGCCGCCATTGACGGCTTTTGAGCGGCTATTGCATGCTCGCCGCTGCATGTCAGCCCTGCTACTGGATGTTGCGGCACGAAGCGATTGAACGGGTTCCTGGTTCAAGGGATCGCTTCAACACTCTCATTCGAGACCCTCAGCGTGAAGCGTCCTTTATTCCATTGCCTTGCCCTCGCGGTGCTTGCGAGTACCTCCGTTGCCGCGCACGCCGACACCCAAGTCGGTATTCGCGCCATCGAAACCGCCTACCATCAACTGCTCACCGAACTGGACCACAGCCGTGGCGCCCGTCCGGATGCCGATACCCGTCAGCGCATCATCCAGGCATCCCAGGTGTTTCAGGCCGCGATGCAGCGCGATGGCGGTGCCCGCGACAACCTGAACACCGACGTGAAAAACATCGTCAATTCCCTGAGCGACGGCAGCTACAGCGCCGATGGCAGCATTCGCGCCCTGCAACGAGACGCCAAGGGCAGCGTGATCGACGCCGGGCCCTGGGCGCCGGCATTGGCTGGCAGCCCGATCCGCCAACCCATCGGCACCCACTTGAACCAGACCAGCGAAGGCGACTGCGTGGGCATTTCGGTGGTCAAGGCGTTTTCCAACACCCGCACCGGTGCCGACATCCTGCAACGCGGCGTGACCCTGAATACCGACGGCAGCTTCAACGTCAGCCTGCCGGGGGCGCCGGGTACGGTGTTCCATTTGCAGGCGGGTGATCTGGACCAATACGGCAAGGGCGATGCGCCGGCAGCGGCGGTGGTGGGGGCGATGTTCCAGTATTTCCACCTGGACCCGGCAAAAGGTGCGCTGCCCACCAACAAAGTCATGGAGTTGCTGGCGGGTCAGTACGGTGATCACCTGCGCCTGGCCGACGCCCATAGCTCGCCTGACGACATCACCCGCTTCCTGCTGAGCAATGCCGGCGCAGTCGGCACGCGGGCGGCCATCGTGTTCGGCGGCAAACCGGCGCGCAATGGGGATTGGTCCAAGGGCGATGGGCATGCCTTTGCCATTCTCCATATCGACCCGGCGAGCGGACTGCTCAGTTACACCAACCCGTGGAACGAGGGCGTCCAGGTGCGCACCATCGCCATCAAGGAGCTGGCGATGCAGGCGGCGGGCACCTCGGCGGACTTTGAAATGGTGACGTTCCGCTAGGCTCAGACCGGCGAAATGGTCGCCAGCAGGCCGATACCGATGGTCAGCGCCAAAAAGCCGAACAGGAAAATTGCCATCTTGGTCATGGGACCTCCGGAGGGAAGGGCGGCAGGCACCTGCCTGTCGCGCCCGACAGGGATGTCGGGCGTGCGTTGATTGTCGGCGTCGAGGCGTTTTTGGTACAGATTCAGATAGTGAAGAAAAAACCGTATCAGATGCGCCGCCTCTCAGTAGGTTGAGGGGCTGGAGGGCAGCGGTTTTTTTGAGTATCAGGGAATAAAACCCAGGATTGCGCTGTTTTGTTCGATACAGCAACGCAATGGCGCTGAAACATCTTGTTCAGCTTTTATTGCGCGTTTTAGACTCGATCCACCTTTTCCGTGAGGCATTCCCATGTTCGGCGTAACTGACTACGGCTCCTTTGTGCTGGCGTTCATCCTTCTGCTGTTGATCCCGGGGCCGGGCAACCTGGCGTTGATCACCTCCACCAGCAAAGGCGGACTGCGTGCCGGCATAGCGGCCACGTTTGGTGCGATCCTGGGCGATCAGGTATTGATGTGGCTGGCGGTGGCCGGCGTTGCGGCCATCCTGCAATCCCACCCGGCGGCCTTCCATGCCGTGCAGTGGCTGGGTGCGGCCTACCTGATGTGGCTGGGCGCGAGCCTGTTGCTCGCCAAGCCGGGCGCCGCGTTGGTACTGGAGATCAAGCCTCGCCATTACCTGCGCCAGAGCGCAACGATCGCCTTGCTCAACCCCAAGACCATTGTGTTCTACATGGCGTTCTTCCCGCTGTTCATCGATCCGACCAGCAACCCGGGCTTTTCGACCTTTGCGTTCATGGGCGCAACCGTTGCCAGCCTGACCCTGATCTACGGCACGATCGTGGTGCTGCTGACCGGCTTTTTCGCCAGTCGCCTGCGCGCCAATGCCACGGCTTCGCGGGTGATGCAAAAGCTTGCGGGCATGTTTCTGGTCGGTTTCGGCCTGAAGCTGGCGGCGTTGCGCGCCGCCTGAGACAGCCGCTGCATTTGCCCCTAAGATGGCGCCCACTGCATCAACAACAAGAGTGGGCCAACCCTCGATGGAAAGACGTCAATTCAGCGGCGGCATGCAAGGCAAGAACCTGCGCTACCTCAACGATGCGCCCTGGCAGCCGACACCGGTCACCCGCGTCGGCTTCCTGTTGCTCGAACACTTCTCGCTTCCGGCCTTCACCCAGACCCTCGACACTCTGGTCACCGCCAACCTGCTGCGTCCCGAATTGTTCAAGTCCCGCACGTTCGGCTGGGACGATGGCGAAGTCATCAGCGATCTGGGGCTGGTCATCCGCCCGGACGCGCGCCTCGACGCAGCGGCGCTGCAAACCCTGGAACTGCTGGTGATCTGCGGTGGTTTCCGTACCGAACTCAAGGCCAGCGAAGATTTCATCCATCTGCTGCGCACCGCCGCCGAACACGGCATCCATCTTGCCGGGTTGTGGAACGGCTCCTGGTTCCTTGGGCGCGCCGGTCTGTTGCAGGGCTACCGTTGCGCGATCCACCCGGAACATCGCCCGGCCCTGGCGGAAGTGTCCAAGGCCACCCACGTCACCAGCGAACCCTATGTGATCGACCGCGACCGCTTGACTGCGTCCAGCCCCTCCGGCGCCTTCCATATGGCCCTGGACTGGATCAAAGGCCTGCACGGCAAGGCGCTGGTCGAAGGCATCGAAGACATTCTGGCCTTCGAAGAGTCTCGCTACCGCCGCGTCAAACCCACCGAAAACATCAGCGTCAGCGCGCCCTTGCGCGAAGTGGTGAAACTGATGGACGCCAACCTCGAAGAACCGCTGGAACTGGTCCAGTTGGCGGTCTACGCCGGCCGCTCACGCCGCCAGCTGGAGCGGCTGTTCAAGGAACAACTGGGCACCACGCCGCAACGCTACTACATGGAACTGCGCGTCACCGAAGCTCGCCGCCTGTTGCAGCACACCGAACTGTCGCAGGTGGAAGTGCTGGTGGCCTGCGGGTTTGTCTCGCCAAGCCACTTCAGCAAGTGCTACAGCTCGTATTTCGGATACCGCCCCTCCAAGGAAAAGCGGTTGGTCAAGTAGCTCCAGGTCGCGGGAGTTGTGTCAGGTGCAGAGGTACTTGCTGTGCCACCGTCTTCGCAGGCAAGCCAGCTCCGACATTAGAGCTCTATTGTTGGGGAGAAAGCGTCTGGCGCGCCGGCCCTGTTGGCAGAGCTCTTTCAGCCACAGCGAATCGCCTGTGGGAGCTGGCTTGCCTGCGAAAGCGGTAGCGCAGGCGCTGAAAAGATCGCCTGTCCGCTTAGCCGGCAACCACGCTCATACCGCCATCCGCCATGACCACTGAACCGACCATGTAAGACGCCTTGTTCGAGGCGAGAAATGCCACGACTTCAGCGATTTCTTCCGGCTGTGCGGCGCGTTTGATCGGTGCGGTTTCGCCGTGTTGTGCCAGGAAGCTCGGCCCGTCGGCGACGACGCTGTCGAGAATATGGGTGACCACATCCCCGGAGCCCACCGCGTTGACGCGAATGCCGTGCTCGATGACTTCCAGCGCGAGTGTCCGTGTGAGCTGCGCCAGCGCCCCCTTGGACGCGGTGTAGGCGGCAATGGTGGGAAACGCCTGGTACGCCGCGTAGGACGCAATGTTCACGATGGCGCCCGTGCCGTTGGGAATCATGGCTTTGATGGCTTCGCGCGAATGCAGGAACGCGGCGGTCACGTTGACGTTCTGCACGCGCTCCCAGTCTTCCCGGGTCATGTCGATCACCGGTTTGTTGATGATGATCCCGGCGTTGTTCACCAGTACATCCAGCCGCCCGAAGTGTTCGATGGCTTTGGCCACCGCCTGTTCGGCGACGCCGTCCCGGGTGATGTCCGCCACAAGGGGGACCAGCCCGGGACGAGCCAATTGCTCGACTGTCGGGTTTTTGTCTTCGGCGATGACGCTTGCACCTCGTTCATGCATCAGCAGCGCAACCGCGCGCCCAATACCGCTGGCGGCGCCGGTGACGAGTACGACTTTTCCGGCGAAGTCTTGAGGGATGGTATTCATTGAAACAGCACTCCTGATCGAATTAAGGCACCCAGGCCGACAGGCATTGGATGAGGGCCTACTGTCCGCTGTTGGCCCATTCGAATCTGGAGGGTGTTTGTCGAAACTATTGTGATCTTGCTTTTTATTGCTACCGTTAACGCCCATATACACGTTGGCCACTTGATGAAACCACTTGAACGAATCGCTGCGCAGTCGATGCCGCATTACCTGGCGCCCAGTCCCGTTGAAGCGCCTGCGCATTGGTTGCACCCGGATGTCCAGATACAGGTGTTCACCCATGCCAGCACTGCCCACGCCATCATGGTGCCGGCGGTGGCCGAACCGCTGTTGGTGCTGGTGCTTTGCGGAGGTGCACGGGTGCAGGAACGCGAGTTGGGGCAGGGGTGGAGCAACAGTGACGTCGGTGTCGACGATTTTTTCCTGACCCAGGCTGAGCGGCCTTACGAAATGCGTTGGCAAACCCGAGGCGAAGCGACGTTCCAGGTGGTGCATCTGTACCTGAGCCAACGTCTGCTGGACCAGGCGGCGGCTGATCTTCAACAGCACGGTCAACGTATACGCCTGGTCGAGCTGTCCGGGGCCAGGGATGCTCACGTGGCGTGCCTGGTGCGCTGCATCCACCAGGAGCTGGCCGGGCACCGCACGCCCAGCAATCTTTCTGCCACCGGCCTGGCCCAGGCTTTGGCGGTGCATCTGGTACGGCACTATCGTGAGCATGGCACACAGGCCAAGCCGCGAAATGCCTTGCCCGCATATCAACTGCGACGGGTGATTCAACGGATGGAGCAAGCGTTGGACCTCGACCTGAGTCTGGACGACTTCGCCGAAGAAGCGGGGTTGAGCCGCTTCTACTTCAGCCGCCTGTTCCACCAGGCGACCGGTCATTCGCCGTCGCAGTTCTTTATTCGGCTGCGCATGGCCAGGGCCCGTGAGCTCTTGTCGAGCACTTCCCAGAGCATCATCCAGATCGCCCTGGAGGTGGGTTACAACAGCCCGGCGCATTTCGCCCAGGTGTTCCGGCGTCACACCGGCATGACGCCGCGCGAGTACCGACAACAGTAGGCGTCGCCTCATGCGTGATGGCAGATTCGATGCAACGAATGGCCACGGGGCGCCTCATATGCTTACCACCGGCTGAATCTGCCGGTTGGATTCACTCACGACGACGGGTATCGAGCTTATGACGGCGGCGGACAAGGACCATGTGAACTGGCTGGTGGAACAATCGATGCTGCACGCGGCGCGGCAGCGGGCCCGGCTTTATTCGGGGCAGGGTCGCTTGTGGCAGCAGCCTTACGCACAAACCCGGCCCCGTGATGCCAGTGCCTTGTCCTCGGTGTGGTTCACCGCATATCCCGCGTCGATCATCACCCGCGACGGCGGCACGGTGCTTGAAGCCCTGGGGGACGAAAGCCTGTGGCACGCGCTGTCTAAAATCGGTATTCAGGGCATTCACAATGGTCCGCTGAAAAAGTCCGGGGGCCTGTCCGGCACGCGGCACACGCCGACCATCGATGGCAATTTCGACCGCATCAGCTTCGACATCGACCCGCAACTCGGCACCGAAGCACAGTTGCAGGCCATGACCCGCATGGCTGCGGCGCATAACGCAGTGATCATTGACGATGTGATCCCGTCGCACACCGGCAAGGGGGCGGACTTTCGCCTGGCCGAGATGGCTTATGAGGATTACCCGGGCCTGTACCACATGGTGGAGATCCGCGAGGAAGACTGGCCGCTCCTGCCCGAGGTGGCCGAGGGGCGCGATGCGCAGAACCTCAGCCCGTTGCAGGTCGATGCCCTGCGCGACAAGCATTACATCGTCGGCCAACTGCAACGGGTGATCTTCTTCGAGCCCGGGGTGAAGGAGACCGACTGGAGCGCCACGCCCGTGGTGGTCGGTGTGGACGGCAAGCCGCGGCGCTGGGTGTACCTGCATTACTTCAAGGAGGGCCAGCCGTCGCTTAACTGGCTCGATCCGTCCTTCGCCGCGCAGCAGATGATCATTGGCGATGCGCTGCATGCCATCGACGTGATGGGCGCCAAGATCCTGCGTCTGGACGCCAACGGTTTTCTCGGCGTGGAACGCAAGCTGGAAGGCTCGGCGTGGTCGGAGAGCCATCCGTTGTCGATCACTGGCAACCAACTGTTGGGCGGGGCGATCCGCAAGGCGGGCGGGTTCAGCTTCCAGGAGCTGAACCTGACCGTCGACGATATCGCCGCCATGTCCCACGGCGGCGCCGACCTGTCCTATGACTTCATCACCCGGCCCGCCTACCAACACGCCTTGCTGATGGGCGACACCGAGTTCCTTCGCCTCATGCTGCGCCAGATGCACAGCCTGGGCATCGATCCCGGCTCGTTGATCCATGCCCTGCAAAACCATGACGAGTTGACCCTGGAACTCGTGCATTTCTGGACGCTGCATGCCCATGACACCTTCCTGTATCAGGGCCAGACGTTCCCCGGCAATATCCTGCGCGAGCATATCCGCGAGCAGATGTACGAACGCCTGGCCGGCGAACACGCGCCGTATAACCTCAAGTTCGTCACCAATGGCGTGGCCTGCACCACCGTCAGCCTGATCACGGCAGCGCTGGGCATTCGCGAGCTGGAGGCGATCAGCGCGGCGGACATCCAGCAGATTCGCCAGATTCATTTGCTGTTGGTGATGTACAACGCGATGCAGCCCGGGGTATTTGCCCTGTCCGGCTGGGACTTGGTAGGCGCGCTGCCGCTGGCCGCCGATGAGGTGGCGCACCTGATGACCGACGGCGATACGCGCTGGATTCATCGCGGCGCCTACGACCTGGTGGACCTCAACCCGGACGCCGAGCTGTCGGCCGGGCAGATGCCGCGCGCGAATACGCTGTATGGCAGTTTGAACAGCCAGTTGCAGGACCCGGCGTCCTTCGCTTCGCAGTTGCAGAAAATCCTCGCCGTACGCCGCGCCTACGACATTGCCGCAAGCCGCCAGATCCAGGTGCCGGACGTGGACCACCCAGGGCTGCTGGTGATGGTCCACGAGCTGCCTGCCGGCAAAGGCACGCAGATCACCGCCTTGAATTTCGGCGCCACGCCGCTCACCGAAACCCTGCACTTGCCCGACGTTGCGCCAGGTCCGGTGGTGGACATCATCAACGAGCGGGTCGAAGGCGACCTGACGCCCGAGGGCGAGTTCACCATCACGCTGGACGCCTACGAAGGGCTGGCGCTGCGCGTGGTCAGCAGTTCGCCGATGCTCTAGTGGAATAAACCGGCATACCGGGGTGTTTCTGGAATAACCCATAAAACAACAAGGGTTCTCCGGAGTATCCGCCCCGGAGCGCTGATGTGCCGGAGCCTGCCCATGTCCCATCCCGACCGTGTTTTCGAATCGCTGATTACTCAACAAGCCGTCGACAGTTTCAACGACGCGCCAGACGCCCGCTTCAAGCAAGTGATGCAGAGCCTGGTTCGCCACCTGCACGCGTTCGCCAGTGAGGTGGAGCTGACCGAGCAGGAGTGGTTCGAAGCCATCGGTTTTCTGACCGAAACGGGTCAGCTGTGCGATGGGGCGGTGCGTCAGGAATTCATTCTGCTGTCGGACACCCTGGGCCTGTCGATGCTGGTGGACGCGGTCAACCACCGGCAGAGTGCCAAGGCCACGCAAACCACGGTGTTCGGACCGTTCTACATTGACGGCATGCCGGAGCGTGTCTTTGGCGAAAACATGGCCCTTACGCCCGGCGAATCCACCTTGATACACGGGCGCGTGCTGGACACCGAAGGTAAACCCTTGGCCAATGCGCTGCTGGATGTCTGGCAGACCGCCGGCAATGGCATGTATTCAGGACAGGACGTCGATCAACCGTTCGGCAACCTGCGCGGACGGTATCGCACCGATGAGCAGGGCAACTATGCGATCCGCACGATCCTGCCGGTGTGCTATCCGATCCCGGACGACGGCACTGTCGGGCGCATGCTGCATGCCGCCAACCGTCACATCTGGCGGCCCGGGCATGTGCATTTCATGCTGGAAGCGCCGGGTTATCGCAAGTTGGTGACCCACCTGTTCACTGAGGGGGACCCGTACCTGGCGTCCGATGCGGTGTTTGGCGTCAAGGCGTCGTTGCAGGTGGCCTATGCGCCACAGACGGCCCATGACGAGCTGTCCGCGAGGCTTGGCATGGCGCTGCCGTTCAAGCGTGCGCATTACGACTTTGTGCTGGAGCGTGAGTGATTCAGGCTGACAACCCTTGCGCGATGGTCTCGGCCAGCCACTGATTGGCCCGTCGCAAATTGCCGGGGTGGGGCGATTGGGTCATCCACACGCCCAAGGTCAACTGAAAGTCGCTGAGCTCGACGATGCTCAGTTCATCCGCATAGGCAGTGCCGGGCAATAGCGTGCGGGGGATCAGGCCCAATCCCAGCCCGGCGGCCACCATGCGCATCTGCACGCCGGCGCCGTGGGTGTCGACGGCGAGCTTCAAGCGTTGGCCGCGACTGCCCATGGCCGCTTCCAGCGCCGCGCGGTAGCCGCAGCCTTTGGGGTTCAACACCCATTCCAGGGAGGCTAATTGGTGGATGTCACTGGCGGCGCGGACCAGGGGATGGTGCTTGCTTTGCACCACCAGAATATCGAGCGTGGTGAGCAAGTGGCTGTCCAGGCCGGCGGGCGGGCGGTTGGCCGCCGGCAGCATCAATGTGGCCGCATCCAGTTCGCCCGCGAGCATCTGTTGCTCAAGCGTCGAGCTCCAGTCGGTGACGATCTGCATCTCCAGGCCGGGCAGTTCGGTGCGGATCCGCGTGACCACCTCCAGCACCACCGCATCCGCGACGATCTGCGTCAAACCCACCCGATAGCGACCGCTGGGCAAGGCGTTTTCCTGGGGAATACTCAGCAGATGGTCGGCGTCGCGCAGCAGATCCACGGCTTTCTCATAGATGCGCCAGCCCATGGCATTGGGCAAAGGCGGGCGAGTGGAGCGGTCGAACAAGGCCTCACCCAGGGTTTCTTCCAAGTGCTGGATGCGCCGGGATACGGCGGATTGCGTCAGGCACAAGGTCTGCGCAGCGCGGGTCAGCGACGCACTCTCGACGACCGTCACGAACGCTTTCAAATCCTGAAATAGCATGCTTATTACTCATCATGATTTGGAAAATTATGCGCTTGATGAATCAATAGGTCGAGACTAGCGTAATCACCACGGGCCGCCGCCGTGGATAGGCCGTTTACCCTTGAGATGATTGCCATGCCTTTAGTTCGAATCGACCTCGCCGCCGACACTTCCGCTGAAACCGCTGCGGCGATCGGCGATGTGGTGTATGCCGCCATGACCAGCGTGGCCAATGTGCCGGAGCACGACAAATTCCAGATCATCAACCGCCATGCCCGGGATGAATTGGTGTATCCCGCCGCCGGCTACCTCGGCGTGACCTATACGCCGCGCATTGTGTTTATCCAGGTGACCTGGAACGCCGGCCGCACGGTTGAAGTGAAAAAGGCGTTCTACCGGTTCATCGCCGAGGGCATCCACGCAAAAACCGGCCTGCGCAAGGAAGACGTGTGGATCAGCCTGGTGGACGTGAAGCGCGAAGACTGGTCGTTCGGCAACGGTGAGATGCAGTACGCGCCGACGGAATGATGTGGTGGTTTTGGGAGGTACCCCGGCAATTGCCGGGGTGTTCAAGCTCTTAATAGGCGTCCTCAAAATACTCACAATTCTTTACTTCTCACGAACCACTGCAAGGCTAACCTTTTCAGCATGTGGCGGCTCATGCCGCCTTTGAATGATCGAGGAAAAGATGATGCTGGATTTGCAAGGGCGCACATTGCGTAACAGTGACGAGACACTGGCACGGGTTCTTGAACAAAAAAGGGCGGTTGACGAGATGCTGGACAAAGGATCGGCGGCGGCCCGCGACAGTCACAATCGTAAATATGCCGCTATCTTCGACGCGATCATCGCCTCGCATGGAGACGGTGCACCGTCTGCCAAGTCCTAGGCAGTTGCTGGAAAGTTATTGCGAGACAAAAAGATAAGGGCGACCGGCCACTAGCATTCGATCTGACCAGTCGCACGTATGTCTAATGAGTGATAGTCCCCATCCACGACCGGCAGCTAACGACCCAAAGCTGCCGGTCAGCTCCTGCGTAAATCGGCCAAAAGCAGTCAGCCTCGCCATTCTACGAAACCGGCAACTACCTGTTCGCCAGCAGAAAAAGCAGCTCCTTCAATGTGGTAGACCCTCGGTTCTTCCGAAAAATATTCTTCCAGGCCTGCCATGAATATCCGATGGTCTTCACTCTCTTCGAAGCCCGGCGTGTGATCTTCAAGTGAAGCCCAACGCACTATCAAATTAAACCGCTCGGGGCTTTCAATTCCTTGCGCGAGCAAGTGTCCGCCGTAACCCTTCGCACGGGTGAGCAATGGAGCGACTTCGGCAAATGCACGTCTGAAATTTTCAATGCGTTCTTTGTGGACGGGGAGCAGAGCGATTTCATAAATCATGGTGTTCCTCTCATATGACTTGAACAGTTAAAAGTACGAACCTACGAAATAAGCGATGGCTCGACTGCAATCGCGATTTTTCCTTGAATGCCGTTGTTGGGCTTTTCCAGTCGGGCATGGGCGAGCGCAATGTCGGCAAGCGAATAGACAGCGCCGACGTGTGGCCGCAGCTGACCGCGCTCTACCAATGCGCTCAGCTCATCCAGTTTGCCCCGGTTCTGTCTGGTGAAAACGAAGTGATAACTCGCGTTCTTGCCCCATGCCTGGACAAGGTTCTGCGGCTGAGCAATGTCCACAATCGAGACCACGCGGCCGAGTTGAGCGAGCACATCAGGGCTGCGCGTCAACGTGTTGCCGCCGATGGTGTCGAACACCACATCGACTCCGCGGCCATGCGTTTCCCGATTGATGACATCGACGTAATCCTCCTTTTCATAGTCGATAACCACATCGGCCCCCATGCTTCGTGCGAACTCGAAGTGTGCTTCGCGCACGGTCGTGAAGACCCGCGCTCCAATGGCCTTGGCGACCTGGATCGCGATATGACCTACGCCTCCCGCGCCGCCGTGGATCAGGATGCTTTCTCCCACTCTGAGCACTGCACGACCGGTCAATGCTTCCCACACCGTCCCGCCAACCAGGGTCAGACTTGCCGCTTCGAGATGGCTCAGCGATGGCGGTTTCTTCCCGATAATGCTTTCGGCTGCAACCTGGTATTCGGCGTAACTGCCTGGCCCTTCAAATATCTGCGGGGTGTACCAGACTTCGTCGCCCGGAGCGAAGGACGTCACCCCCGGCCCGACTTCTTCGACAACCCCCGAGACGTCGTGTCCGGTAATGGCCGGTAGTTGCACCAGGTCGGAATAGTCACCACGTCGAACCTGATAATCCAAGGGGTTGATGGAGGTCGCGTGTACCCGCACCAGGACTTGTCCCGCACCCGGCACTGGCTTGGGCACGTCGCAGAGTTCGAACGATTCCGGGCCGCCAAATGACTTAAGCATCAACGCTTTCATTGTGAATCCTCATATCGATAAAAAGGGATATCGAGATATTTCGATATCATGCGGTAAAAAAATTACAGATCTGTCCCTATGATCTTGGCAAGCGCACTGATGGTGGCTTCATTGCGCTTGTAGTAGGTCCACTGACCGATGCGCCTGACCTCGACCAGGCCCACTCGTTGCAGTGTTGCAAGATAACCAGACACCGTTGACTGCGACAGCCCGATGCCTTCCTGAATACTACTGACGCAGACCCCCACCGTGAGAACGTCTCCTTCATCCTGTGGAGGAAAGTTCTTAACGGGGTCCTTCAGGCCTTTGAGGATTTCAAGGCGTGTAGGGTTGGAGAGGGCTTTGAATATTTCGAGTAATTCCATGAGCGCAAGATATCGAGATTTACCGATATGTCAATACAAGAGTCAAAAGAGGATGAAACAGATCCAGAAATTGCGGAACACAAAAGATAAGGGCCTGCATGAAGTTCATCATGCAAGCCCTTGATATCTATGGTGCCCGAAGCCGGAATCGAACCGGCACGCCCTTTCGAGCGGGGGATTTTAAGTCCCATGCGTCTACCAGTTTCGCCATTCGGGCGGTAGCGCGGTGCAGCAGGGTTGGGAATATATAGATCCAGGCTCTGTGGCGCAAGGTCATGAAGCCCTTTCTTCTCTGTGGAAGCGTACGAAAAAGCTCGATAGATCAGTGATCTACGCCGGCTTTGCAGAGTCAATCGGCCTATTCCCGCAACTTGGGAATAAGTTTCGAAAATGACAGTCGTAGCGATATGCCATCCCGGCTGTCTGGAAAGGAATCAAGTGATGCTCAGTGTTCGCACGTCGTCCTGGAAGCTTGTTGCAGGTGTTGTGGGTGTATTGGCGGCCAGCGCGGTAACGGCTGTGCAGGCGCAGGAGGTGGTGCAATGGGGCCGGTACAGTGCTGATCGAGGTGATCGCCTGACGGCGGCGTCGCGGGTCAAGGGAGACGAGTATGTGTTGCAGACATCGGGTATTTCGGTAGGGGATATCGAGACGCTGCAAACCGCACAAAAGCATCAAGACGAGACGCTGGAAAGCCTCAAGTCCCGGCTGGACGCTCAGACCCGAACGCTTGATGAGTTCAGGCGCAAGGAGGGTTCCAGTTCAAGCAGCAGTGACAGTCAACTGGCGGACCTGAAGCGCACCGTTGCCGATCAGAAAAGCACGATCGATCGGCTCAAGAGCGATATCAGCGACCAGAAACGCAGTTATGACGACCTCAAGCGCACCGTTGACAACCTGAGCAGCAAAGTGAAATGAGCCAATGAGCCCAGCAACCCCGCTGGGCTTTTTCATGCTCAATAGGCGCCGGCCACCGCAGTGTGCCCGCTGACAATCGCGATCCCGGAGCTGCTGCCCAGGCGCGTGGCACCGGCCTCGATCATCGCTTGGGCGGTGGCCAGGTCGCGCACGCCGCCTGAGGCTTTCACGCCGATCTCTGGCCCGACCACTTCGCGCATCAGGCGCACATCCGCCAGGGTGGCGCCGCCGTGGCCAAAACCGGTGGAGGTTTTGACGAAGGCGACGTTCAAGGCGCGGCAGATCACGCAGGCCTGGGTCTTCTGAGTGTCGTCGAGCAAGCCGGTTTCCAGAATCACCTTCAGCGGCACCTCGCCACAGGCCTTGAGGACCTGAGCGATATCGTCACGCACCTGGTCGAGCAGGCCGTCCTTCAGCCAGCCGATGTTCAGCACCATGTCGATCTCCCGCGCGCCAGCCTGGATCGCCAACTGCGCTTCATGCGCCTTGGCGGCGCTCAAGCCGGCGCCCAGCGGAAACCCGACCACGGCGCACACCAGTGGCGAGGTACCGCGCAGGCATTCAACCGCCAGCGGCACATTGGCGCTGTTGACGCACACGGACTTGAAGCCATGCTCGCGGGCTTCGTCGCAGAGTTTGCGAATGCTCGCCCGGGAAGCATCGGCGGCGAGGAGTGTGTGGTCGATATAGGCGGCGAGGGCTGCGTTATCTTGGGGCATGAGGGGCGTCCTGTGGGGAAGAGGGTGCTGGGAAAAGCCTGTTTGTGTTAAGTTGAAGGCATTAAATGTGAAATAAATAACATTGTAAATGGATTTTGTGAGCCTTGTTGTCAGCCGGCCACATACAACCTGGGTGAAAGCGCAGTGGATTCAAAGAAAAACGCACGATTCAAAGCCATGCATCAGGCCTTGCAGGGTGAGGTAGCGGTGCACCTGCGGGACATGGCCGCCTTGCTGGGCGTATCGGAAATGACCCTGCGTCGTGACTTGGTGGACAGCCCCCAGGGCCTGCGCCTGTTGGGCGGCCATGTGACCCGCAGCGGTGCGCCGGAGCCGGACTATCAGGTCGCCGAGCAAGACCAGCGCAACGTCACCGAGAAGCGTCAGATCGGCCTGCTCGCCGCCAGCCTGGTACGTCCGGGCGACACGATTTTCATCGATTGCGGCACCACCACGCCGTTTATCATCGACGCATTGCCCGACGACCTTGAGTTCACCGCGCTGTGCAATTCCCTCAACGTGCTGCTCAAGCTCCAGCAAAAGCCGGGCTGCACCGTGATTCTGTGCGGCGGCATGCTTGACCGGCGCAACCTGGTGTTCGAAAGCCGTGCCGAGGCCGGGATCATTGATGGCATTCGCGTGGCCTGGGCGTTCATCTCGGCGGCCGGGGTCAGCGCGAGCCAGGGCGTGACCTGTTTCAACCTCAATGAAGTGGACGTCAAACGCCGGGTCATGGCCCGCGCGCAGACCTGTGTGCTGGTGGCCGATCACACCAAGTTCGACCAGGTACGCGCGGCGCATTTTGCCGAGCTGACGGATTTCCAGCGGGTCATCAGTGATGCAGGCCTGTCGCCGGCACAGCGCCAGGTGATCCATGAAGCGGGGGCTGTTCTGGTGGTGTGATTTTTATATCGCATGTTTGGATTTTAACAAAATTGCCTTGACACCTCCGGGCGCAAGGCATAGTTTTTCAAATGTGATCGCTGTTCACATTTGTGAGTGCGGCCTCCTTGAAGGTCGTGCCCGAATCCAGACAACAATAAAAATAGGAATCACCATGCTACAGATCGCCCGTAAACCTGTTCAGGTGCTGTCCCTCGCACTGGCTGTCACGGCCTCGGTACTGGCGCTCAATGCCCAGGCCAAGGATCTGAAGATCGGTTTCAGCCAGGTCACCCTCCAGTCTCCGTTCTATGTGCAATTGCGCGACGGCGCCAAAGCCGCTGCCGCCAAGGACGGCGACGAGTTGATTTTCCTCGACGCCAATGGCGATATCAGCAAGCAGAACAACGATATCCAGGACCTGCTGACCCGCAAGGTCGACGTCCTCATCATCAATGCGGTGAACCCGGACGCCGTCGGTGCCTCCCTCGAAGCGGCCAAGCGCGCCAAGGTGCCGGTGATCGCCGTCGACCGCGCCATCAACGCGCCGGTCGCTGCCACCATCGGCCGCAACAATGCCGAGATGGGCGAGCTGTCCGGCAAAGCGCTGGTGGCCGCGTTGAAACAACAAGGCGTGGTCAGAGGCAAGATCATCGAGATCCAGGGCGATGCCGGTGGCGTGGTGATGCAGGAGCGGCGCAAAGGCTTCCACACTGCCTTGGCCGGCACCGACTTCAAGATCATCGAAGGTCCTTACAGCGAATACATGCGCGCCAACGCAGTCACGGCGATGCAAGACCTGCTGCAAGCTCATCCGGACGTCAAGGCGGTGATCGCCCATAACGATGACATGGCCATGGGCGCGCTCCAGGTGCTCAACGAGCGTGGCAAGAAAACCGTACTGGTGGCAGGCGTCGATGGCCTGTCGGAAGCCATCAATGCGATTCAGAACGGCGACCAATACGTGGCCACCGCCCTCAATGATCCACGTTATCTGGGCGAAGTCGCCATCGAAGCCGCGCGTGGCCTCATCACCGGCAAGACCATCCCGGCCTTCGTCGACGCGGGCACCCAAGTCGTGACCAAGGCCAATGCGGCCCAGGTCAAGCACGACGCCACCTTCGGCGAATACCGTCCCGGCGCGCTCTGAGGCGCCGCACTTTCCATTGCTTACCAACCAGGGGATTTCACTGTGAAAGCTGCCGTCATGTACAAACCGGGTGATATCCGGGTCGAAGACGTTCCAAAACCTGCGGTCAAGGCCGGCCACGCGCTGGTGCGCGTAGCCGCGTGTGGTGTCTGTGGTTCGGATATCCCGCGCATGCTGAGCAAGGGCGCCCATGTGATGCCGCTGATCTGCGGCCATGAATTCGCCGGTTTTATCGAAGAGATCGGCAGCGGCGTCGAGGGCTATGCCATCGGCGAACTGGTGACGGTGCCGCCAATGATTCCGGACGTGACCAGCGACCAATACGCCCGTGGTTTCCCGTCACGCTCGGAACAGTACGACTACTTCGGCAGCCGCCGCGACGGTGCCTATGCCGAGTACGTCAATGTGCCGTTGAGCAACCTGATCAAAGTGCCCGAAGGCATGGACCCGATTGCTGCGTCCCTGGTGGACCCGGCGGCCATTGCCCTGCACGCCATCTGGAAAGCCGACTTCAAGGCCGGGCAGAGCGGGGCGGTGGTGGGTTGCGGGCCGATTGGCCTGTTTGTGATCCAGTGGCTGCGCATCATGGGCGCCAAGGACATCGTGGCCATCGACATCGCCGAAGAAAAACTCGCCATGGCCCGCCAGGCTGGCGCGACCCACACCCTGCTCAGCGGTGCCGCGGATGGTGACCTGCCGCGCTGCCAGCTGGTGATTGAAGCGGCGGGCCATCCCAGCTCGATCAACCAGGCGGTGCAACTGACGAAGGCCGGCGGCCACGTGGTGTTTATCGGTATTCCCACCGGTGAAGTGCCA
Source organism: Pseudomonas sp. SDO524_S393 (assembly GCF_054071875.1). NCBI lineage: Bacteria > Pseudomonadati > Pseudomonadota > Gammaproteobacteria > Pseudomonadales > Pseudomonadaceae > Pseudomonas > Pseudomonas sp. SDO524_S393. The sequence continues at coordinate 132,424 of NZ_JBSVVZ010000001.1, forward strand.
ATCAGCACCGCCACCTTTTCGCACTTTCTGCGCCAGGAAATTTCCCTGCATGGCGCGTGGAACTCGTTCTCGGCACCGTTCCCGGGGGATGAGTGGACCGCGTCCATCGACAAACTCGCCTCCGGTGAATTGCAGTGGCAGTTCATGATCACCCACGACCTGCCGCTGGATGAGCTGCCGTCGATGTTCGAGCGTTACGCGGACCGCAGTGAAGTGGCCGCCAAGGTCATTTTCCGGCCTTGAGCCAACGGCATACGCTGTGATTCGCCCAGCCCTGCGACGCGCGCCGTTGCAGGGTTAAAAACAAAAAGCGTCGGCGGCACAAGACGCAGGAGGATGACCGATGACGTTGTTGTTGGGACTGGATTTCGGAACAGGTGGGGTGCGCGCCGGGTTGTATGACCTGCACAGCCACAAACTGGTGCAGGTGGCCGAAGCCCCCTACGCCACGCAATACCCGCAGTTGGGCTGGGCCGAGCAGGCGCCGGCGGACTGGTGGTCGGCGCTGGGCAAGGCCTGCCGGCAGTTGATGAGCCAGGCCGGTCACCCCAAGGTGGCGGCAGTGAGTGTTGCCACCACCGCGTCTACAGTGGTGGCCGCCCAGGCGGATGGCCAGCCCCTGGCTCCGGCGCTGTTATGGATGGATTGCCGCGCTGCCGTTGAGTCGGCGCGTACTGCACAGATCCACCATCCGATGATGAATCAGGGCGGTGACGCCGTAGAGTGGCTGGTGCCCAAGGCGATGTGGCTGGCCGAGCACGAACCCGAGGTGTACCGGCGTGCGGCGCGCATTTGTGAGGCGGTGGACTGGATCAACTTCCAGCTGACAGGGCGCTGGGTCGCTTCCCAGTTGAACGCCAGTTGCAAGTGGAACTACGACACCCTGCAACAACGCTTTCCGGTGGAGCTGTATGCCGAACTGGGCATTCCTGAACTGGCGGAAAAACTGCCGCCGGAAGTGATCAAGGTGGGCGGACGCATCGGTGCGTTGACCGCCGATGCCGCCAGCCACCTGGGCCTGGGCCGTGACACGCTGGTGGCCCAGGGCGGCATCGATGCCCACATGGCCATGCTCAGCGCCGGCACCACCGGCGCGGGCGAATTGCTGTTTATCGGTGGCACCTCCGTGGTGCAGTTGATGCACACGCCCAAACGTATTGATGTGCCCGGTATCTGGGGGCCTTACCCCGATGCCTTGCTGGACGGCCAGTGGTTGATGGAAGGCGGGCAAGTCTCTGCCGGCTCGATCCTCAACTGGCTCGCACAAAAGATGTTTGGCCTCGACGATGCCGGTCACCAACAACTGATCCGCCAGGCCGCGGCCTTGCAGCCGGGCTCTACCGGTCTGCTGGTGCTGGATTACTGGATGGGCAACCGCACGCCGTATCGCTCGCCGGACATGCGCGGCGCGATCATGGGGCTGTCGCTCAATCACGACCGCCATGACCTGTACCGCGCTTCGGTGGAAGCCATTGCGCTGGGCTCGGCGAATATCTTTCACACCTGGCGCGCCGAAGGTATCGAGATCACTCGCGTAGTCGCCGCCGGAGGCTTCCAGAAAAACCCGTTGTGGTTGCAGGCCACCGTCGATGCCACGGGCGTGCCTTTTGAAATGGTGCCCCACGACAACCTCACCCTGATCGGCACCGCCGCCGCAGCCGCCTGTGCCCTCGGCGAGTTCAGCGATTTGCAGCAAGCGGCCACGGACTTCACCACCGTGGGCCGGCTGATCGAGCCCGACCCGTATGCCCATGAGCAGTACATCGAATTGCTGGGCCGTTATCGCGCCGCCACCGACAGCGTGGCGCCCATCAGTTGCAAGCCGCCGGCGAATCGCGTCCTGGGTGTGAGGCCGGCCGCATGAGCGCCGAATCGCTGTCACCCAGGCTCAGCGGGGATTCCCAGCGCGATGACCTGATGGTGCAGGTCGCCAAGCTCTACTACGACCTGGAAAAGACCCAGAGTGAAATTTCCACCGAGACCGGCCTGACCCGCTGGCAAGTCAGCCGCCTGCTGCGTGAAGCCCGTGATTGTGGGGTGGTGCGCATCGACATCGTCGCCCATTCGGCCCGCGCACCGGCGCTGGAAGTGGCCCTGCAACGCCGTTACGGGCTGCGCGAAGCCCTGGTGCTGGAGGTGGATGACGAGGACGCCCTGAACGTAGTGACCCAGGCCGCCGCGCGTTACCTGTGCAACCTGCAACCGATGCCGGCGCTGATTGGTGTGTCCTGGGGCCGGACCCTGACCAAAATGGCCCAGTGGCTGGTGCCGCGCTGGAACGAGGGCGTCAACGTGGTGTTGCTCAATGGCGCGATCAACACCCGCTCGGTCGGCGAGCCGAGCCATAACGTGGCAGAGCGTTTCGCCCAGGCGGCGCGTGGCCAGGCCACGTTGCTGCCGGTACCGGCGATTCTCGGGCATGCCCACACCCGCGAAGCGCTGGAACAAGACCCGGTGATCGCCCAGGTCATGCGCCTGGGTGAACAGGCGCCGGTCGCCTGTTTCAGCCTGGGGGAGCTGTCGGACCATTCGGTGTTGATGGAATCGGGTTACATCGACCTGCCGCTGCTCAGGGAGCTGGAGCGCCTGGGCGCAGTGGGCGACATCATGGGCCGTTTCATCGGCATGGACGGCGAACCGGTGCTGCCCGAACTGGATGCTCGCACGCTGGGCCTGCGCCTGTCGGCGTTGCGTGAAAAAGCCTGGTCGATGGCCGTGTGCGTCGGCGCCCACAAACACCGCATCGTGCGGGCTGCGGTCAAGGCCGGTTACGTCAATGTGCTCGCCACCGACGCCGGTACCGCCCGTTATCTGCTGGAGCAGGATCATGAATGAGTTGGCCCTGGAGATTCGCCACGTCAGCAAGCGTTTCCCGCCCAATGTCATCGCCCTGACCGATGCCTCCCTCGAGGTGCGGCCGGGCGAGGTGCACTGCCTGCTGGGCGCCAATGGCGCGGGCAAGAGCACGTTATTGAAGATCGTCGCCGGGGCCCACCGGCCTGATGCGGGCGACCTGTCCATCGCCGGTGACCCCATCGAACTGAAGAACCCGCAACAGGCGCGTCAGGCCGGTATCGCGATGATCTACCAGGAACTGGATTTGATCCCGCAAATGACCGTCGAAGAAAACCTGATGCTCGGCTACGCGCCCAGGCGCTTTGGCATGATCGACCGTGGCCGGCGCAGCGCCTTGGCCAAGGCCGCGCTGTCGCGTGTCGGCGCGAATTTTTCCAGCACCGACCGGGTCGGCACCTTGTCGATTGCCAATCAGCAACTGGCGGCGATTGCCCGGGCGTTGACCTGTGACGCCAAGGTGGTGGTGATGGATGAGCCGTCCGCTGCCCTGAATGAAACCGAACTCAAGCAAGTGTTCCAGGTAATCCGCGAGATCACCGCCGCCGGCGTCGCGGTGTTGTATGTGAGCCATCGGCTGAATGAAATTCGCGAGATCGGCGACCGGGTCACGGTGCTGCGGGCCGGGCGCACCCTGCAAACCCACGAGTTGGCACACATCGACGATCAGGCGCTGATTGCGGCGGTGGTCGGCGAGCATCGTGACCTGCTGGAGCGCAGCCCGCGCCAGCCGCCGCGCGAGACGCTGGCCCTGAACATTCGGCACTTGTCGGGTGCGCAAGGGCTGGATGTGCGTGAGTTGCAGGTGCGCCAGGGGGAAATCGTCGGCCTGGCCGGCCTCAATGGTGCGGGGCGCAGCAGTTTGCTCAAGGCGCTGTTTGGCGTGGGGCGCACCGACAGCGACGTCGAGCTGTTTGGCGAGCCTTATCGTCCGTTGACGTCACGCCAGGCCATCCGGCAGGGCGTCGGCCTGGTCCCGGAAAACCGCAAGACCGAAGGCCTGGTGCTCGACGCGCCGATCTACCGCAATGCCTGTCTGGTGCACACGCGGCACCTGCGCTGGTTTTCCCATCGCCAGGCCAAGGACCGCGCCGGCCCGGTGCTCAAGCGCCTGCAAACCAAGCTCGACAACCTGGAGCAGCCCGTGCGGCAACTGTCTGGCGGCAATCAGCAGAAAGTGGTGATGGCCAAGTGGGTGATCGACGGCGCGCGCCTGTTGCTGCTCGATGAGCCCAGCCGGGGCCTGGACGTGGGCGCCAAGGCCGACCTGTACGCCCTGGCCCGCAGCCTCGCGCAGGAAGGCGCGGCGGTGCTGGTGGCCAGCAGCGAACTGGACGAGTTGTACGTCAACTGTGACCGGATCTGGGTGATGCACGAAGGGCGCAACGCAGTGTGTTTCGACCCGCTGCACGCCACGCGTGACCAGATCGACCAAGCCATCCTTGTGGGTCGGCATCCTTAAAGAACAAGAGTGTAGAACCATGACTATCGCCAGCAATCCGACCCCGGTCTTCGACAAGCCCGTGAGCCTCACGACCCACCGCCGCCGCGCGGTGCTGGACTGGGTGATGCGCTACAACTTCGTGTTTATCTTTCTGTTCGCCGTGGTGGTGGCCACGTTTCTGTCCGATGACTTCCTCACCTTCGGCAACATCGCCAACCTGTTCCAGCAAGGCGCGATCGTGGGGATTGTCGCCATCGGCATGACCTTCGTGATTCTCACTGCCAATATCGATCTGTCGGTCGGCAGCCTGTGCGCATTCGGCGGCATCCTGGTGGCGGTACTCTTGCAAAACCAGGTCAGCGGCTGGCTGGCAGTGCCGGCGACGTTGCTGGTGGGCCTGGCAATCGGCACCTTGATGGGCAGCTTGACGGTGTTTGGCAAGGTGCCGAGTTTTATCATCACGCTGGCCGGGCTGGTGTCGTTGCGCGGTGCGACATTCCTGGCATCCGATGGCGCGCCGATTGGCGGCCTGCCTGCCGGTTTCACCGGTTTTGGCTCGTCGATGCTCGACATCCTGCCCAGTGCCGGTATCGCGTTTCCGGTGTTGGGGCTGATCTTTATCCTGATCACCGCCATTGCCTGGCTGGTGCTGCGCTACACGGTGTTCGGCGAGTACGTGCTGGCCACCGGCGGCAACCTCGAGGCAGCGCGCTTGTCCGGTGTGCCGGTGCGCGCGGTGACCATTGCGGTGTTTGCCATTTGCGGCGGGCTGGCGGCGTTTGCCGGGTTGTTGATGACCTCGCGCCTGCATGTCGGTCAACCGACCGCTGCCCAGGGCCTGGAGCTGGACGCGATTGCCGCCGTGGTGCTGGGCGGCACCAGCCTGTTCGGTGGGCGCGGCAGCGTGGTGGGCACCGCGGTGGCGGTGATGCTGCTGCAGGTGTTGCGCAATATCTTCAATTTGCTCGGGTTGGGTTCGTTCTATCAGATGGCGATCACGGGCGTGATCATCGTGCTGGCGATTTTGCTCAATCGCCTGATCGACCATTACGCGGGCCGTACCTGAGGACAACCACAGATGAACGTTCCATCTATCAAAGCAGTGATTTTCGACATGGACGGGCTGCTGCTCGACACCGAGGGCGTTTATACCGAGGTCACGCAGTTGATTTCCGATCGGTACAACGGTCGCACCTTCGATTGGCAGTTCAAGCAAAACACCATTGGCCTGGGCGCCCATGACCTGGCGAGCTATATCGTGCGCTCGCTGGAGCTGCCCATCAGCCCTGAAGATTTTCTGGCGCTGCGCACGCCGTTGATGAATGAGCGCTTTCCCTATGCGGACGCCATGGCGGGCGCCGAAGCGCTGGTGCGGCATTTGTCGGCCTGCGGCATCCCCATCGCGGTGGGGACCAGTTCTTCACGGCGTTACTTTGACCTGAAGATCACGCGGCACCGCGAGTGGTTCGCGCTGTTCGACGCCATCGTCACGGCGGATGACCCCGAAGTGGGCGCCGCCAAGCCAGCACCGGATATCTTTTTGGTGGCGGCGCGGCGTCTGGGTGTCGACCCGGCGCACTGCCTGGTCTTTGAAGACTCGCCGTTCGGCATTACCGCGGCCAAAGCTGCCGGAATGCAAGCCATCGCCATCCCGGACCCGGCAATGCCGGAAGACAAGTTCCGGCACGCCGATGGGCGTCTGCTCAGCCTGGAAGCGTTCGACGCAGCGGCTTGGGGCCTGGTTTGAACCGCGTCTAAACGAACGGCTGCCCGCTGAAACCCCGTGGCAGGCGCTGCAAGCCGGGTAGGTCGGTCAGACGCTGGGTCCAGGCGCTGCGCCAATCGTCGGCGGTGTGGGTCTTGGCCTTGCGTGCGGCGCGGCGCGGCGTTGCGCTGGTTGCGACGGGCTTCTTTATACGCGTCGGTATTGCGGCAGGTGCGGCATTTGACCCGATTCAACTCAGTGCTGGAGGGCAGATTGTTACCGTGATGGCCGCAGGCCAGATGCCCGGCGACTTTGAAGTGAATGACCATGTGAGCGTCTCCTTCAAGGGGGTACGTGTACCGGTAGACCCACGGCGCACGCGGGGAGGGCGGGGTTGTCTGAAACCTCGACACCTGAAGTTACGACCTCACGCGCAGCGCAGCGTTCGGTTGGGGTTTCAAGCCTGTTCAAGGCCTGCCGCCAACGTTACCCTGCCAAGCACCCAATCATGAAAAGGAAGCAATGATGAGCGTCGAAACCCTGCTGCAAGAGGGCGGTTGCCGCTGTAACCGCGTGCGCTTCAGTGTCAGCCTGCCGCCGGTAATCACCATGGCGTGCCATTGCACCGGCTGCCAGAAAATGACCGCCAGCGCGTTTTCCCTGAGCGCGCTGATCCCCGCCGGCGGTTTCACGGTCACCCAGGGGTGCCCAGTGATCGGCGGCCTGCACGGCGTGGACCGCCACTACTTCTGCCCCCATTGCATGAGCTGGTTGTTCAGCCGCCCCCACGGCATCGACGAATTCGTCAACGTGCGCGCAACCTTGTTGGATAACGCCAGCGACTATGTGCCCTTCATGGAAACCTGGACCCGCGAAAAACTGCCTTGGGCCGTCACGGCAGCGGTCGAAAGCTTCGAGCAACTACCCGAGCCCCAGGACTTTCCGCGTCTGATGCGGGCTTACGCCGAGTTCAGCGCGCGCTGACGTCAATCGATCAACGCCAGCAGGTCGGTGTCACCCACATCCGCCCCGGCCTGGGACAACAGGGTGGTGACCTGGCCACGGTGATGGGTCTGGTGATTGAAGAAGTGCACCAGCAGGCTGAAGAACGGTTTGTCGGCCGCGATGCCGCGCATGTTGTGGTAATGCAGGCGGTGGTCGAGGTCGGCTTCGGTCAGAGTGGGCACCCAGTCGAGGATCAGTTGGTCCAGCCAGGCGCGATGGGACGTCAGTTCGCGAATATCAGCGAAGGCCAGTTGCTTGAGGTTCGTGGGGGTTGTTATCGCCGTCAGAGGTTCCAGTGCTGAATAGTGGGCCGGATGTTGTGCGAAGCGCTTGAGCCACACGGTGTCAGCCAGGGCCAGGTGGTTGAGGGTGCCGAGTATCGAGCCGAAGAAGGCCTGGCGGTCCAGTGCCAGCTCTGCGTCCGTCAAGCTGCCGGCGGCCTGATAGACCTTGCGGTTCATCCACTGGTTGTAGCTCGCCATCAGCGTGAGGTGTTCGATCCGGTTCACGGGGCTTTTCTCTGGAAGATGGTGTGACGGCCATGATAAGCCGTGCCCGCCCGGCGGTCATGGTGTTCTGACGGTGGCGGGCTATGGTTGATGAACGTCCCTGTTGCACCCCGGGAGGGTGACGCCATGAACACCAGTGATCTATTGGAACAACTGCTGCGCGCCGGGCAGCAGGGCGGCTCGGCCCCCGGCGGTGGCCTGGGCGGGCTGCTGGGCGGTTTGTTGAAGGGGGCCGGTAACGGCAATGCCACTTCCGGTGGTGGTCTGGGTGGTTTGCTGGGCGGCCTCGGTGGCTTGTTGGGCGGTGCGCCGACGGGGGGAACCGCGCAAGGACGTTCCGGCGGCATGAACTACGCCGTGCTGGCATCCCTCGGGATGGCCGCCTTCCAGGCGTACCAGGCGTGGCAACGTCAGCAGGCGAGTACCTCGCAGCAGGCTTTCCAGACGGTCGATCAACTCGATGGCCCGGCTGCCGAAGCCCATAGCCATGCCGTGTTGCGCGCGCTGATAGCGGCAGCCAAGGCCGATGGCCGTATCGATGAGAAAGAACAGGAGCTGATTTCCAGTGAGCTGGGCCGGCATACCGATGACCCGCAGCTACAGCAATGGCTGGATGCGGAAGTGGCCAAGCCATTGGATGCGGCGGACTTCGCCGAATTCGCCCAGGACCCCGCCATGGCCGCCGAGGTGTACCTGGCCAGTGTGATGCTGGTGGACGATCAGCAGGACGCCGAACGCAACTACCTGGACGACCTGGCGGGGCAGTTGCAGATCGACCCGCAATTGCAACTGCACCTGGAGCAGCAGGCCCGTCAGACTGCGTAGAGCTTGGACAGCACGCTGATGAGCAGAATGACGCTCAACGTCAGTCCGACAAAAATCAGGTTGCGCCGCAGCGCTCGCCGTTTGGCCGGCGGCAACAGCAACAGGGTGTGGCGCGCACCGCGATAGTGGCGGGCACGGTATTTGGCGAACCCGTCCGGACGTTGTGGGGTGTGTTTTTTGTGCATGATGCACCTCGCTTGTGTTCAGCTTTCTACGCTCAGTACTGAAATACCGTTGGTTCTGGCCTGACCGACCAGCTCCGAGGTGTCATCACCGCCCGGCAGGGCGATGATCACGTCGGGGCGGCTGTCGGCCAGCATGAAGTGGTTGCGTTGGCGCTCGGCCTGTTTGCCATGGCGTTGCCAGTTGGGCGGGTAGCGCACTACGTCAATGCCCAACTCGCGGGCCCAGTCCTCGATGGCACTGCCGAGAAACTGGTTGCCGCCATGGATCAATACCTGCACCGGGCGCAGGCGGTGGTAAGCGTCCAGCACCTGGCGGGACTTTTGGGTGTCGGCGTAATGACGACCTGCACAGATCAAGACGCGCATAGGGTGTTTCCTTGTGTTGCACGGTGGCGGTCGGGCGACCGCCACCGTTTAAACGGCGGGGAGATCAGTACCACTGCTTGAAGCGGCGGATGTAGATCGTCTTCATCAGTTGGGCCACGCAGCAGTAGCTCAGCAAGGTGCCGACCAGCCACGGGAAGTACGCCAATGGCAGCGGTTGCAGCCCCACCAGGGCGCCCAGCGGCGAGAACGGTACGTAGATCCCCAGCACGATCACCACACAGGTCATCATCAACACCGGCCAGGCGGCGGTGCTCTGGAAGAATGGCACCTTGCGCGTGCGCAACATATGCACCACCAGGGTTTGCGAGAGCAGCCCCTCAATGAACCAGCCCGACTGGAACAGCGTCTGCACTTCCACACTGTTGGCCGCGAACACGAACCACATCAGCGCAAAGGTGGTGATGTCGAAGATCGACGAAGTCGGCCCGATCCAGATCATGAAGCGGCCGATGTTTTTCGCATCCCACTTGCGTGGCTTGGCCAGGTACTCCTTGTCCATCTTGTCCCACGGCAGGGCCAGCTGGGAGATGTCGTACATCAGGTTCTGCAACAGCAGGTGGATCGACAGCATCGGCAGGAACGGGATGAACGCACTGGCCACCAGCACCGAGAACACGTTGCCGAAGTTGGAGCTGGCGGTCATGTTCAGGTACTTCATGATATTGCCGAAGGTTTCGCGGCCTTTGAGCACACCTTCTTCCAACACCATCAGGCTCTTTTCCAACAGGATGATGTCGGCCGATTCCTTGGCGATATCGGTTCCGCTGTCCACCGAGATGCCCACGTCGGCATCCCGCAACGCCGGTGCGTCGTTGATACCGTCACCGAGGAACCCCACGGTGTGACCATTGGCTTGCAGCGCCTTGAGCACGCGGGATTTCTGTAGCGGCGTCAGTTTGGCGAACACGGTACGTTCTTCCACACGGCGTGCCAGCGTAGCGTCGTCCATGGCCTCGATTTCAGCACCCAGCAGGGGCTGGCCGGGTTCCAGGCCGACCTGGCGGCAGATCTTGCTGGTGACTACGGCGTTGTCGCCGGTCAGCACTTTTACCGCCACGCCAATCTGTTGCAGTGCGGCAATCGCCGGGCCGGCGGTTTCTTTCGGCGGGTCGAGGAACGTCAGGAAGCCGTGGATGACCAGATTACGCTCGTCGGCGGTGGTGTACTGCTGGCGCGCCAGGGATTTGGGAATGTGGCGAGTCGCAACCACCAACACACGGAAACCGTCTTCGTTGTAGTCGTTGGCAATCGCCAGCAATTCTTCGCGGCGACGCTCGTCCAGCGGTACAGCGGCACCCGACTCCATGACATGGGTAGAAATGCTCAGCATCTCTTCCACGGCGCCTTTGCACACCAGTAGTTGGTCTTCGGCGGCGTCCTTGACCACGATCGACAGGCGGCGGCGTACGAAGTCGAACGGCAATTCATCGACCTTGCTGTAGGCGAACGGCACCTTGAACTTGGGGTTCTGCTCGGAGAACTCCACCACCGCCTGGTCCATCAGGTTCTTCATGCCGCTTTGGTGGTGGCTGTTGAGCCAGGCCAGGGACAGCACGGCATCATCGCGCTGGCCGAAGGCGTTGACGTGGTGTTCGAGGATGATCTTGTCCTGGGTCAGGGTGCCGGTCTTGTCGGTGCACAGCACGTCCATCGAGCCGAAGTTCTGGATCGCGTTGAGGCGCTTGACCACCACTTTGCGCTTGGCCATGGCCGTGGCGCCCTTGGCCAGGTTGGCGCTGACGATCATCGGCAGCATTTCCGGGGTGAGGCCTACCGCCACCGCCAGAGCGAACAGGAACGCGTCACCCCAGTCGCCTTTGGAGAAGCCGTTGAGCAGGAACACGATCGGTACCATCACCAGCATGAAGCGGATCAGCAGCCAGCTGACGCTGTTCACCCCACGGTCGAACGCGGTTTGTACCCGGGAGCCGACAATCGCCTTGGCCAGGGAGCCGAAGTAGGTCCGTGGCCCGGTAGCCACCACCACGGCCTTGGCCCGGCCGCTGACCACGTTGGTGCCCATGAAGCAGATGTTGGGCAGGTCCAGCAGGTTGTTTTGGTCAGCCGCCAGGGGCGTGGCGGATTTTTGCGTGACGTCACCGAGGGTGTCGTACTTTTCCACCGGCAAGGCTTCGCCGGTCAGCACGGCCTGGCTGATAAACAGGTCGCGGGATTCGATCAGGCGAATATCCGCCGGGATCATGTCGCCGGCAGACAGTTGCACGATGTCGCCGGCCACCAGGTCGCGCATCGGCACTTCCCGCAGGGTTGGCTGGGCGCCCACCTGTTCACGGCGCAATACCGTGGCGGTGGTGCGCACCATGGCCTTCAGGGCTTCGGCGGACTTGGCCGAACGGTGTTCCTGCCAGAAACGCAACAGGCTGCTGAGCAGCACCATGGTCATGATGATGATGACTTTGGTGGGATCGGCGTCTTCACCTTCCTGCATCGGCAGCCAGCAGTCAGTGAAGAAGCTGATGCCGCCCAGGGTCAGCAACACGTAGATGAACGGGTTGTTGAGTGCCTGCAGGAACTGGATCAGCGCATGTGGCGGCTTGTCATGGGCGACTTCGTTGTGACCTTCCCGTTGCAGGCGCGCGGCGGCGTCCAACTCGGTCAGGCCATCCTGGGTGGCGCGGACATTGGCCAGGGTGGCCGACAGGCCGTTCCGGGCTTCGCGGGCGGCACGCATCGACAGTCTGGTGTCGGCGTCGGTGCCATTTTTCTTGTGCAGCGGCGGTTTTTTTACGGCGCTCATTGTCTGTACTCCTGTCGCCCATTTTCGACAAAACATACCCGTTACTTACCTGACTGCAGGCGAGCGAAAGCATGCCGAGTCGCTAACTTCGCGATCGGTTTCAATAATGTATTGGTATGGCTTTTGCTGGCGCGTTAGTTAACTAACGCGCAGCGAACTACAACTGGAATAGTTCATGGAGAACTCCAGGTTATTCAGTGAAAGTTGCTGTTTCCAGCAGGTTCAGGCTGCGCGAGCGCTCAGGTACAGATCGAGCATCAGGCTGGCCTGGGCCACGCGGGAAACCCGGGGTCTCTGCGGGTCTTGAGTGTCGGCGTGATCCCAGTGCTGCACCAGCTGGCCGCTTTCAGGGCAGATACGCCAGTGCGCCCGCGGTGGAGCCGGACGCACTTGAGGGGAGGGTGTGACAGTAAAGGCCGCGCGGGCCGGGGCAAAGCCTGCAGGTGCGCGGCACAGCCGGGCGCGCAGGGCAGCGACCAGCAGGGGTACATCGAAAACAAAGGTTTGGAAGGTCATAACACACCTCGGGACCGGACGGGCGACCGGCGAGGCAGTTACGTGGAGCATCGAGCTCTAGCGCAGCTTACCGGACCGGGCAGGCGAGTCCTGTCATATTCTGGGTTTGGCGCCCGATGCCCGCGAAAGCGGTGCTCGGGCAGCGACTAGATACTGTGTCCATTGGCTTCTTTTGTGAGGTTGAAAAAAGGCCCTGGTTGCGGGCACGGGCAATCTACTTAGCGGGTTGCAAATTGTCAATGCAGGATGAGTTAAATAACCAGCCGTTCAGAATTTATTCAGATAAAGGGCAATTGAAGTTATGGGTTATATAACTTCAAATACCTGATCGGGTGCGCTTTCAAGACAACTGCGCAATACGTTCGAGTTCCACCTTCAACGCGTCAGCACTCAAGCCGCCGAAGGGCAGGGCCAGGAATGCGCGACAACGGGCGGTGATGATGTCCAGTGTGGCGTTGAACGCGGCCTGGGTGCTTGCCTCGTCGCCGTGTATGTCGGATGGATCTTCAAGGCCCCAATGCGCCTTCAACGCAGGCCCGAAGTACACGGGGCAGGCTTCACCCGCCGCTTTGTCACACACGGTAATCACGATGTCCGGCGGGCTGCCTTCGAAGGCTTCGTTGCCCTTGCTGTACAAACCTTCGGTATTGATACCCGCCGCCTGTAAGGTGCTGAGGCTGCGCGGCAGCACTTGGCCCTTGGGGAAGCTGCCGGAGCTGATCGCTTCGAAGCCGGGTGGTGCGAGGTGGTTGAACACGGCTTCGGACAAGATGCTGCGACAGCTGTTGGCGGTACACATGAACAGGACTTTCATGACGTCTTCTCCGTTAGAAGCTTAAGCGCAAGGCGAGGGCGGCGAGGGTGATCAGCAAAACGGGCAGGGTCAGCACAATGCCAACCTTGAAGTAGTAGCCCCAAGTGATGGTGATGCCCTTGCGCGCCAGGATATGCAGCCACAGCAAGGTGGCGAGGCTGCCGATGGGGGTGATTTTTGGCCCCAGGTCGCTGCCGATCACGTTGGCGTAGATCATTGCGTCCTTGACCACGCCCACGGCGTGGCTGGATTCGATGGACAGTGCGCCGATCAGCACCGTTGGCAGGTTGTTCATCGCTGAGGACAGCAGGGCCGTCAGCACCCCCGTGCCCAGGGCGGCACCCCACACGCCATAAGTGGCGAAGGTGTCCAGCCAGGTCGCCAGGTAGGTGGTGAGGCCGGCGTTGCGCAAGCCGTAGACCACCAGGTACATGCCCAGAGAGAAGATCACGATCTGCCAGGGGGCTTCTTTCAGTACTTTGCGCGTGGAGATGGTGTGGCCCTTGGCGGCGATCACCAACAACAGCACGGCGCACACGGAGGAGATTGCGCTGATGGGAATGCCCAACGGTTCCAGGGCGAAGCAGCCGACCAGCAGGATGCCCAGTACCCACCAGCCTGCGCGAAAGGTCCCACGGTCGTGGATGGCATGGGCAGGTTCTTCAAGGTTGGCCGGGTCATAGGCCTTCGGAATGTCACGGCGGAAGAACCACAGCAGCACCGCCAACGTCGCCGCGACACTCACCAGGTTGACCGGCACCATCACGGCTGCGTATTCGTTGAAACCGATCTTGAAGTAGTCCGCCGAGACGATGTTCACCAGGTTCGATACCACCAGCGGCAGGCTCGCCGTGTCGGCGATAAACCCTGCGCCCATCACGAACGCCAGTGTGGCCGCCGGGGAAAAGCGCAGGGCCAGCAGCATCGACATCACGATGGGGGTGAGGATCAACGCCGCGCCGTCATTGGCGAACAGCGCCGAGACCAGCGCACCCAGCAGCACCATATAGGCGAACAATCGCCGCCCGCGCCCACGTCCCCAGCGCGCCACATGCAGGGCAGTCCACGCGAAGAAACCGGCTTCGTCCAACAGCAGACTGATGATGATCAACGCTACAAATGTGGCAGTGGCATTCCAGATGATGTGCCACACCACCGGGATGTCCGCCAGGCTGATGACCCCGCAAGCCAGGGCCAGAATGGCACCCAGCGTGGCACTCCAACCCACGCCCAATCCCTTGGGCTGCCAGATGACCAATACGATGGTGAAGATGAAAATGGCAATCGCGACAAGCATGTAGAAAGGCTCCGATGGCTCAGCAGCAGGTACTGGTCCGTTGTGGTCTGTCGCCCATTGCACTCAGGCGCTGTGCGTCGTTGTGCAACCATGGCTGGTTGGCTTGCAGGGTGGTGTGCAGCACGGCGAATACCCAGTCGGGCAGCGCCGGATTGATGCGGTAATAGATCCATTGGCCTTGGCGACGGTCGACCAATAACCCGCAACTGCGCAATTGCGCCAGGTGCCGGGAAATTTTTGGCTGGCTGTCATCCAAGGCATGGATCAGTTCGCATACGCAAAGTTCGCCTTCGCGCAGGATCAAGAGCGTCAGGCGGGCACGGGTGGCATCGGCCAGGCATTTGAACAGCGTGGGTACAGAGAGGGAGTCAGGCATGGTTGGGGTTCCATATTTGATAATTCGAATATACGGATATCCATATGTATTGGTCAAACTCTGTTTCAATTGACCTGAATCAACGGCTTGGGAGCTCATCACAAGTCTTTGAAATTAAAATGAAACACGCCTGTCCTAAAGTGCCTGCCCATTGCTGATGAAGGAAGACCCCGCGTGACCCGTGCCACTCGCAATCTGCGCAAGACCCTCGATTCCGTCGCGGACAACAACGAAACCGCGGCATTCGACCTGATGCGCGCCGTCGAAAAACTCGGCGATGAAGTGCTGCGTCAGCGGCTGCTCAACACCATTCACCGGCTCAACCAGGACGCCTACGAATTGCGCGAAGCGAGGGACTCGGTGGAGCAGGTGTCGGTCAAGCTGGCCTGAGCAAGATCGTTCAAGACAGCACCCGTGTTGCGCTGGCATGCTTGTCGACTGTCTGTCGATGAGCCGTTTCCATGTCTACCGCCTTGCCTCATTACGCGTTCGCCCGTGGCGCAATCGCTGTCATCCCCTTGTCGTTGGCGTGCGCGCCGTGGGGGCTGCTGGCCGGCTCCATGGCCATCGACGCGCAGTTCACACCGCTACAGGCCCAGGGGTTGTCCGCCATCGTGTTTGCCGGCGCGGCGCAGCTGGTTGCGATTGGGATGGTCAAGAGTGGCGCCAGCCTGATTTCGATTCTGTTGACCACCTTGCTGCTGACCTCCCAGCATTTGCTGTACGGCATGCATTTGCGCCCGATTTTGTCGCCGCTCAAGACCCGTTGGCGCATGAGCCTGGGCTTTTTGCTGACTGACGAGTTCTTCGCCCTGGTCAGCCACCATGACCGCGAGACCTTCAATCGCTGGTACGCCCTGGGCGTGGGCCTGACGTTTTACATCGCCTGGAACCTGTTCACCCTGGCCGGCATCGTGCTGGGCAAAAGTATCCCGGGCCTCGATCAACTGGGCCTGGAGTTTTCCATCGCAGCGACCTTTATCGCCTTGATCACCCCGGTGGTACGCGACGTGCCGACCGTAGTGTGCGTGGCCGTGTCGCTGCTGTTTTCGGTGTGGCTGAGTTTCCTGCATTGGGAATCGGCGGTGGTGGTGTCCGGCGTGCTGGGTATGAGCGCAGGCTTTGCCTGCAAGCGATTGGGAGTGGGACAGCGATGATCTACGTGATGATTGTGGCCATGGGCCTGGCGGTGTTCCTTAACCGCTACCTGTTTATCGAGCCGCGCCTGCCGGTGCGACTCAATCGCGGCGCGCGGGAGTTTCTCGGGTTTGCTGTGCCGGGCATGCTCACGGCGATCTGCGGACCGATCATTTTTCTCGCCGACCATCACCTCAACCTCAGCCCGACCAATCCCTACCTGCTGGCAGGTATCAGCGCGGTGGCGTTGATGTTCTGGACCCGCAACGTGCTGATCACCGTGTTGCTCAGCATGGCGCTGTTCTACCTGTTCCGCTGGTGGTTCTGAACGCCGGACGAAAAAAAGCCCGCGGGAGAGCGGGCCGAAGGGAGACTTCTAAAAATGAGCGTGGCCACTATAGAGGCCACGTCATCCCTTCACAGTGAAACTAAATTCATCCAGCCAGCGTGTGCGCCAGCCTGTGCGGTACGCACAAATGGTAGAGTCGCGTTTTTTTCAAGGAAGCGATGGCATGCACAAGCTGGTAATGGGCGCATTGGTAGTGGCCACACTGGCCGGTTGCGCGAGCTCGAAGATGAAAGAAGCGCGCGCCGGCACCCCCTACAAGACCCTGGCTTCGGACAAGGCCACGCTGGTGATCGCCGAATGCATCCAGTTCGGCTGGCAGGATGAGTCTGTATTCGGCGTGGACGCCGGTGGTTTCAAGGAGCCGATCGGCGCCGGTGGTTTTACCGTCTACACCACGGCGGGTGACTACTTCGTCGATGTGCAAAGCGCCGGCGCAGGCTCGACGGTCAAATATTACGCCAGTGAAGATACGTTGCCGGCCAAGCGCCGCCTGGCAGCCCTGGCGACGTGTTTGTAATCCGTTGCCTTAGTGCTTTCAGGAAATGCCCGGCAGGACATCCTCCGGACATTCGCTTATGATTCACCTCGCTCGCCCGGCATGATGGCTCTTTACCAGTACACGGATGTCGAGGCTGGACAGTCGGGCGGGCATCCTTCCTCGCATCACCGTGGCATATACCCCAGGTGCCAGCGTCGCGGAATATTCAGCGACACCAGCCCCAGCAAAGCTGCAAGCACAGCACTGGCCAGCAAGGCCCCGAGCCCCCAATGCCGCTCCAGCAGCGCCCCGAGTACCGCACCGGCAAACATGCCCGCCCAAGGCACCAGTTGCACCCGCCAACCGTTGCGCCGTTCGCCCAGCATCCATCGGCCCAGACCACGGCCAAACCGTGACAGCGCACCGGTCACGTAGGTGAGGCCCACGGGCAAACCATTGACCTCTTCCACCGCCGCATTGAGCATGCCCATGGCAATGATCGCCGACAGCAGGGCGGCCAATGAGTTGGCCTGGGGCAGCAGCGCACCGGCACAGAGCAGGGCGGCGATGCAGAGCAGCAAGGGCAAGGCATGCCGTCGACCGAGGCGGCTCACGATCACACCCAAGGCATTGCCGACCACGAAGGTTGCCACCAGTAACAACAGATGCAGGCTCAGGCCAGGGTCGCCGGTACTGATCGCCACGGCGAGGCGTGTGGTATTGCCGCTCATGAAGGACACAAAATCGCCGCTGGCCATGAACCCGATGGCGTCCGTCATGCCCGCCAGTACCGACAGGCTGGCCACCAGCATCAGGCCAATGCGCCCGCGCCATCGTTGTCGATGGGCGAGCGCTGCGTTGGCGTAAGGCTGGCGGGGTGAAGGCAGCATGGGATCGGTTCCTCGGTGAGATCATCCGGCCATTACCGTAGGCCGCTTCGCGCACCGGTGCAATGCCCTCAGACACTCGCCAATTGCCAGCCCCTGGGTTGCCAGACCAGGCAGTGGGTGGGCTTGATTGCTTGAATGAACGCCTCGTCGTGAGAGACCACCAGCATTGCACCGGTAAAGCCTTGCAAAGCCTGTTCAAAGGCAATCACCGATTCAAGGTCCAGGTGGTTGGTCGGCTCGTCCAGCAACAGCAGTTGCGCCGGGGTCTCGCGCCACAAGGCAATTGCCATGGCCGCCTTCAAGCGTTCACCACCGCTGAGTTGGCCGGCCGGTTGCGTCACGCGCAGAGCATCCAGCTGCAGCAGGGCCAGGCGGGTGCGCAGTTCGGCTTCAGCCAGTGGCGTGTCGAGCAGGTTGAGCTGTTCGACGATGGAGCGCCGGTCATCCAACAGGGTGAGGTGCTGGTCGATATAGGCCGTGGGCACCTGCACGCGGCATGCTCCGCTCAGCGCTTGCAACTCGCCGGCCAGTAGCTTGAGGAGGGTGGATTTGCCGCAACCGTTCGGCCCGCGCACGGCAACGCGCACCGGGCCGGTCAACTGGACGTTGAGGGGGATGGCCGGCAGCCAGGGCAGTTGCACGTCCTCAAGCGTCAGCACTTGCCGGCCATTGGGCACCACTGACGCGGGCAGCGCCAGCAGGGTGGGCAATTGATCCTGAACGCGTTCATAAGCCTGGCGCACCTGGGCATCCAGCGTGTGCTTGTGTTGCCGGTGGGCGCTGCGCACCGCGCTGACGATTTCGGTGGCGGCGCCTTTCCAGCGGGCCTGGGTAAAACGGTCGACATTGGCGGTTTCGGCGTGTTTGCGCGAGCGGGCCGCGTTGCGTTGCAGGGTGTCGTGGTCCTTTTGCAGCCGTCGGCGTTCGCGGCTGCGTTCCAGACGCGCGTGTTCCAGCGCGGCTACGGCAGCGTGCTGTTCCGTGTCGCACTGTTGACGATAGGCGTCGTAATTGCCGCCGTACAGCCGCACGCCAAGGGGCGACAGTTCGATGATACGTTGCAGGGTATTCAACAGCTGCCGATCATGACTGACCACCACCAGGCCACCGCGCCATTCCTTCAGTACTTGAAATAACCAGGCGCGCCCGGCGCTGTCCAGATGGTTGCTGGGTTCGTCCAGCACCAGCAAACGAGGGCTCGCCAGTTGCGCGCCGATCAACGCCACCCGCGCCAGTTGGCCGCCGCTCAGGGTGTCGGCGGCGTGATCAAACGCCAGACTGTTCAGGCCTGCTGCGTCCAGTGCACTGCGCAGGCGTTCGGCCAGGTCCCAGCGCTCGTCGATCAGCTCGATATCGTCCACACAGGCCGTGCCCTGTGCCATCCGCGCCAGCGCGGCCAGTATTGGTGCAGCACCGGCGACATCGGCGACCGTGTCGCCCGGCGCGATCCGCACGTTCTGGGGGACATACGCCACGCTGTGCGTGCCATCCCGCTTGCCGGCAGATGCGGCCAGACGCCCGGCAATGATTTTGGCCAGGATACTTTTGCCCCGACCATTGCGGCCCACGATGCCGGTAGGGGTGTGATCGATGGACAGCGAAAGATCGTCCAACAAGGCTTCGCCATCGGCGAAGTGGAACGACACATGTTGCAGGGAAACGAGTACGGGCAGCCGGTTGACGTCAGTCATCAGCACCTCCAGAACAATGTTCGACAGGTCAACAAGCGCGCCAGGCGGCCCGTTGCAGAGACATGTTGGAAGGCTTAGTTGTTCACGTCAGCGGTCATCCCAGGAGAGCAGAAGGGAGACAGAGCCTAACGCGCCTTGGCTTTCTTCGGCAAGCCCTCGGCCAGCTGTTCAAGGAACATCGCCAGTGCCACTTCTTCGGCCTTGAGCCCCTTGCGTACCCGTGGCTTGGGTAGCCGGGACAATTGCCCCAGGCTGAAATGCTCCAGCACGGCGGGATGGATGTAGCATTTGCGGCACACCGCCGGTGTATTGCCCAGTTGCTTGGCCACGCTTTTGACCGTAGCCACCACATGCCGCTTGGCGTCGGACTCAGGCTGCCATTCCAATTCGCGCAGCACGGCAAGGGCCAAGGCCGTGCCGGCCCAGGTGCGATAGTCTTTGGCGGTGAAGTCTGCGCCGGTAAGGCTGTGCAAGTAGGCGTTGACGTCATGGGAACTGACGGTGTGCCGTTCGCCGTGCTCATCCAGGTACTGGAACAGATTCTGCCCGGGGAGTTCGAGACAGCGTCTGACCACCGTGGCCAGGCGCCGGTCCTTGACGCTGACCTGGTGCTCTACGCCGCTCTTGCCGCGAAACTGGAACTTGATCTCACTCCCCTTGATGCCCACGTGACGACTGCGCAGTGTCGTCAGCCCGTAGGACTTGTTGTCCCGCGCGTACTGCGGGTTGCCGACGCGGATCAGTGTGGCATCCAGCAGCAGGACCACCGTAGCCAGCACTTTTTCCCGGGTAAAGCCAGGCAATGCGACCTGGGCTTCGAGTTGCTTGCGCAAGGCGGGCAGTGCCTTGCCGAAGGCTTGCAGGCGTGCGTATTTGTCGGAGTCGCGTACCTCGCGCCAGCGCGCATGGTAGCGATACTGCTTGCGCCCGCGCGCGTCGCGCCCGGTAGCCTGCAGATGGCCACGTGGGTCGGCGCAGATCCACACATCGGTGTAGGCGGGTGGCACCGCCAGGGCATTCAAGCGCTCGATTTCAGCCGCATCAGTGATGCGCGTGCCCTGGGTATCGATGTACTGAAAAGCCCCGCGCACGGTTTTGCGGCGGATGCCCGGTTGGGTGTCGTCAACGTAATGCAGGTCGGCGGGCAGCGCAGAGTCGGACATGGTGCGGGTTCCTTGGCAGCTCATCAGGCCGGTATGTCTGATTGACCGCACGGGCGTGCGGTCGTGCCAAAAGGTTTACGCCAACACCGCCACCGCCTTGATTTGTGCCCACAGTGTCTGGCCGGGCTGGAGTTGCAACTGATCGCGGGAAAAACGCGTGATGCGGGCAAGCAGGGGCGTGCCGCCGGCGTCGAGGCGCACCAGTACGTGGGCGTTGTTTTCGGCGGTCAGTTCCTGCACCACGGTGACCGGCAGGCGATTGAGGATGCTGCTGTGTTCTTCGGCCTGGCGGCTGAGGCTGACGTCCCGTGCCTGCACCTTGAACCGCAACGACTTGCCGATGGCCAGGGGTGCATGGGCCACGCGCATCTGCAGCGCGCTGGCGGGCAGTTGCAGGGTGAGTAGCTGGTAATGCGCATCGTAGGCACTGACCGTGCCATTGATCACTACGCCTGCATCGTCCCCCAGTGCCATGGGCAGGTCGAGTCGCGCCAACGTCTCGCCGATGGGGCCGCTGGCCAGGGCCTTGCCGTCGCTGAGCAGCACGATGTGATCGGCCAGGCGCGCCACTTCATCCTGGGCATGGCTCACGTAGAGCACCGGAATATCCAACTCGTCATGCAGGCGTTCCAGATAAGGCAGGATTTCGCCTTTGCGCTGGCTGTCGAGGGCGGCCAAAGGCTCGTCCATCAGCAACAGGCGTGGACTGGTCAGCAAGGCGCGGGCGATGCCGATGCGTTGACGCTCACCGCCGGACAAATGTTGCGGATGGCGTTCGAGCAAGTGAGCGATGCCCAGCAGTTCGGTGGCGTGGGCCATGTCCACGCGGCGCAGGGCAGGAGCGATACGCTTGAGGCCGAACTCCAGGTTGGCGCGCACCGACAAGTGTGGAAACAGGCTGGCCTCCTGGAACACGTAACCCAGCGCGCGCTTGTGCGGGGGCACGAATCGTCCGCTGCGGCTGTCTTGCCACACCTCGTCGTTGATCTGGACGACTCCGTTCCCGGCGCGCTCCAGGCCGGCGATGCAGCGCAGGCAGGTGGTCTTGCCTGAGCCGGAATGCCCGTACAACGCCGTCACGCCGCGGCCGGGCAGGTGCAGGTCCACGTTCAGGGCAAAACCGGAATAGCTCAGTTGCAGGCGTACATCGATCATTGCAGTCAGCTCCAGCCCATCTTGGTTTTACGGCTGGAGTAGAGCGCCAGCAACACGAGGAATGCGAACACCACCATGGACCCCGCCAGCCAATGGGCCTGGGCATACTCCATGGCTTCGACATGGTCGTAGATCTGCACCGAGACGACGCGGGTCTTGTCCGGGATGTTGCCGCCGATCATCAGCACCACGCCGAATTCGCCGACGGTGTGGGCAAACCCCAGGATGGCCGCGGTGACGAAGCCCGGACGGGCCAGGGGCAGGACCACGGTGAAGAACGTGTCCCAGGGATTGGCACGCAAGGTGGCGGCCACTTCCAAGGGGCGTGTACCGATTGCGGAGAAGGCGTTTTGCAACGGCTGCACCACAAAGGGCATGGAATAGATCACCGAGCCGATCACCAGCCCGGCGAAGCTGAAGGTGAGGGTGCCCAGGCCCAGCCATTGGGTGAATTGGCCGAAATAGCCATTGGGCCCCATGGTCAACAGCAGGTAAAAGCCGATGACCGTCGGCGGCAGCACCAACGGCAAGGCGACGACGGCACCGATGGGGCCGCGCCACCAGGAGCGGGTGCGCGACAGCCACAGGGCAATCGGAGTGCCGATGACCAGCAAGATGACGGTGGTTAACGACGCCAGTTTGAGGGTCAACCAGATAGCGGAAAAATCGGCACTCGATAGCGGCATTTAGAGCTCGTAACCGTAGGACTTGATAACAGCGGCGGCTTTCGGCCCTTTGAGGTAGTCAACCAGTGCCTTGGCTGCGGCGCTGTCTTTGCCTTTGTTGAGGATCACCGCGTCCTGTTTGATCGGATCATGCAGGGCGGCCGGGACGATCCACGCGGAACCGCTGCTGACTTTGCCGTCTTTGTAGATCTGCGACAAGGCCACGAAGCCCAGCTCGGCGTTGCCGGTGGACACGAACTGATAGGCCTGGGTGATGTTCTGGCCTTCGACGAGCTTGTCCTTGACCTGGTCGGTCAAGCCTTCCTTGGCCAGTACCTGGGTGGCGGCCAGACCGTAGGGTGCGGCTTTGGGGTTGGCGATGGACAGGTGTTTGAACTCGTTTTTCTTCAGGACCTCGCCTTTGGCGTCCACGTAGCCTTCTTTGGCCGACCACAGCGCCAGGGTGCCCACGGCGTAGGTGAAGCGCGAACCCTTGACGGTATCGCCTTCGGTTTCAAGTTTGAGCGGGGTGGTGTCGTCGGCGCTCAGGAAAACTTCAAACGGCGCGCCGTTCTTGATCTGGGTGTAGAACTGGCCAGTGGCGCCGTAGGCTGCGACCAGTTTGTGGCCGGTGTCCTTTTCGAAGTCGGCGGCGATGGCCTGAATCGGCGCGGTGAAGTTGGCAGCCACGGCTACCTGCACTTCATCGGCCTGGGCGGAACTCAGGGCGAATACGGCAATCAGGGAGGCCAGGGCGGTCGGTGCCAGGCGTGAGGTGCGAATCATCATGAAGCAGCTCCTTAGGGGTGTATGGCTTGTTATAGAGAGAAGGCTCAACCGCTATGTATGGGAATATATAGCGGTTGGCCATTGCCGGTACAGTGCTAAGTTGCTGGCGATGCGGGTTCTACTTGAGCCTGGCCAGTGCTTGCTCGGCCAGTTGGCGTGTCAGTTCATAAGTTGTGGTGTCTTTGCCCAGGCGCAGCGCCTGGCCGGACCACAGGTTGCTGAAACCGGCTTCATCCTTGGCCTTGAGCGGCATCAAGGCGCCACCGGCGGTGGGAAACGCCGGCGCGGCGGGGTTGATCGCCCCCAATTCGCGCATCACACGGTTGACGATGCCCCGCGCCGGGCGCCCGGTGAACAGGTTGGTCAGCGCGGTTTCACTGGCCTGAGCATGACGCAGCGCATGGTGGTGGGATGGGGTGACGTTGGCCTCAGGCGTAAACAGATACGCGGTGCCAATCTGAACCGCCGAGGCCCCCAGGGCGAATGCCGCCACGATGCCGCGCGCATCACCAATGCCACCGGCGGCAATCACCGGCACATTGACCGCGTCGACGACCTGCGGCAGCAGGGCGAACAGGCCGATCTGGGTGTTGAGGTCGTCACTGAGAAACATCCCGCGGTGCCCGCCCGCTTCGCTGCCCATGGCGATGATCGCATCGCAGCCTTTCTGCTCCAGCCAAATCGCTTCTTCCACGGTGGTGGCCGAGGACAGCACCTTGGCACCGGTGGCTTTCACCCGGTCCAGCAACGACTGTTCCGGCAGGCCGAAATGGAAACTGACCACCTCGGGGCGAAACGCTTCGATCACTTGGCAGGCGGCGTCGTTGAACGGCGCCCGGTTGGAAACGGGTGTGGGCGCATCAAAGTCGGCGCCCAGCTCACGGTAATAGGGTTCCAGCAGTGCTTTCCAGCGTCGATCACGGTCTTCGTCCGCCGCCGGTGGTTGATGACAGAAGAAGTTGACGTTGACCGGGCGTGAGCTGGCCTGGCGGATGGCGGTCAGGGCTTCACGCAGTTGCTCCAGGCTCAGCGCGGCTGTCGGCAGCGAACCGAGGGCGCCAGCGCTGCTGGCGGCAATGACCATGGCGGTGGTGGTGCCGACCGCCATGGGGGCCTGGATGATGGGCACGTCAATGCCCAGCAGGTCGAGAATGCGGGTGTCTGGCCAGGTGCTCATGGGATGTTTCTCCAGCGTTAGTCAGGCTTTTCGCTGTTGTAACAGTGCCACAGGCACCCGGCCAGTCTGTTTTATTCACTGGACGACAGGCGCATTTCGTGAGTGGTCATCAGTCGATGGCCTGTCCCAATACCTCATGAATACGCTGGGCGATGTGGGCGGCGTGGGTTTCCAGCGCAAAGTGGCCGGTATCCAGCAGTTCCACGACGGCATTGGCGTTGTCGTTTTTGTAGGCATGAGCCCCGGGCGGAATGAAAAACGGATCGTTCTGGCCCCAGATGATCAGCGCCGGTACCTGGCTAGCCTTGAAGAACGCCTGGAAGGCCGGGTAGAGCGTCAGGTTGTTGCGGTAGTCGAGGAACAGGTCCAGCTGGATCTCGTCATTGCCGGGTCGCTGCATCAACAGCACATCGAGCATGTAGGACTCGGGGGCCACCTTTTCCGGTTGGTCGACCCCGTGCAAGTACTGATAGCGCGTGCCTTCCAGGCTGATCACGGCGTTGCGGATCACCTCGCGGTTAGCCTGGCTTGGATCGGCCCAATAGGTGCGAATGGGTGCCCAGGCATCGCCCAGACCTTCCAGATAAGCGTTGCCGTTCTGCGAAACCAGCGCACTGACCCGTTCCGGGTGCGCCACTGCCAGACGCAGGCCCACCGGTGCGCCGTAATCGAAGACGTACAAGGCATAGCGGCTGAGTTGCAAGGCATCGACAAAATGGCCAATGGTGACCGCCAGGTTATCGAAACTGTAGTGATAGTTGCGTTCCGCGGGCACTTCGCTGAAGCCGAAGCCCGGCAAGTCTGGCGCAATCACCCGGAAGCGCGTGGCCAGCAACGGGATCAGATTCCGGTACATATGGGATGAGCTGGGAAAACCGTGCAGCAGCAAGATGAGCGGCGCGGTTGGATCGCCGGCTTCCCGATAAAACACGCGTACGCCATCGGCATCCACATGCTGGTAACGAACGGTGGTGGTTTGATCCGACATCTCGAACACCTCTTGTAACTTGTTAAATTGATTTGATGGGTTACTTGTCGAGGCGAGACTGCCCTGAAAAATGTAACCTGTCAAATTAATTTATAGGGTTACTTGATGCCTGCGGCTTTAGTCGAACGACAGAAAAAAACATTGCGCAAACGGGGATATCTGCGTTTTGTTTCAGCACCCCAACGAGGAGTTCGTCATGTTCAACGGCATTTTGATTGAGAAGGATCAGGACGGTTATAGGGCCAGGGTGCAGTCCATCAGCGACGACCAATTGCCTGACGGTGATGTCACGGTGCGAGTGGCCTACAGCACGCTGAACTTCAAGGATGGCCTGGCGATTACCGGATCCAGCCCGGTGGTGCGTGCATTTCCCATGGTGCCGGGCATCGACCTGGCGGGTACTGTCGAACACAGTTCGCACCCGGACTACACCGCCGGCGATCAGGTGGTACTCAATGGTTGGGGCGTCGGCGAAAGCCACTGGGGCGGCCTGGCACAGAAGGCGCGACTGGACGGTAACTGGCTGATCCCCCTGCCCAAGGCATTCACTGCGGCCCAGGCGATGGCCATTGGCACCGCCGGGTATACGGCGATGCTCTGCATCCTGGCGCTGGAAAAAAATGGCGTGACGCCTGAGCAGGGCGAAATACTGGTCACCGGCGCCAACGGTGGCGTCGGCAGTTTTGCGATCGCCTTGCTGGCGCGCCTGGGCTACCGCGTCGTGGCGTCCACCGGGCGCACCTCCGAGCATGCGTACCTGGAGCAACTGGGCGCGAGTGAAATCATCGACCGCACCACGTTGTCGGCCCCGGGCAAGCCCTTGGCGAAAGAGCGCTGGGCCGCGGTGATCGACTCGGTTGGCAGCCACACCCTGGCCAACGCCTGCTCGGCCACCAAGGCCAATGGCACCGTGGCGGCCTGCGGGTTGGCCCAGGGCATGGACTTTCCGGCGTCGGTGGCGCCGTTCATCCTGCGCGGCGTGACCCTGGCCGGCATCAACAGCGTGACCCAGCCCAAGGCCCAGCGGATCCTGGCTTGGGAGCGCCTGGGCAAGGACCTGGATTTATCCTTGTTGCAACTGATCACGCAGGAAATCAGCTTGAGCGAAGCATTGGAGGCGGCGCCCGCGTTGCTGGCCGGTCAATTGCGCGGGAGGGTGGTGGTAGATGTGAATCGCTGAAACAGGTAACTGTTCAAGTTGCTTTAAAGGGGTTACCATGGCGGCGTTTTCACGGGAACGAACCGCCATGACCCCAACCTTGGAACCCTACGTACTTGCCGACGATCCGGTACTCGATATGCTCAACACCCGAGCGAATGTCGAGGGTGCGCCTTTCGAGTTCTGGCAGAGCGACGCGGATGTGGAGCGTTGGCTGGTACGTCTGGGCTGGGCCGAGGAGGGCGCGGTGCCGGCGTTCGAGACCGGGGCTTTGCTGGCCGTTGCCAAAGGGTTGCGGGAAGTGATCCGCACCTTGCTGGAGCAGCGCAAGGCTGGCGAGCAGGGTGATCCTGCGGCGCTCAACACGTTCCTGCGCAAGGCCGTCAGCCATCCGCAACTGGCCTGGCCTGCGCCCGGTGAACTGCGTCTGGATCGCCAGCGCAAGCAACAAACCCCCGAGCAATTTCTGTCGCCGATCGCTGAAGCAGCGGCGAGCCTGCTGGTTGCCGGCGACTTCAACCTGATCCGTACCTGCGAGCACCCCGAGTGCGTGCTGTGGTTCTACGACCGCACCAAAGGCCACAAGCGGCGCTGGTGCAGTATGGCGCTGTGCGGCAACCGCCATAAGGTCGCCGAGTTTCGTCGGCGCAAGCAGCTTTAAAGGTCGTTTTCCCGCGCCAGCAACTGACGCTTGCGCTCCACCCCCCAGCGGTAGCCTGAGAGGTCACCGTTGCTGCGCACCACTCGATGGCAGGGGATCGCCACCGCCAGGCTGTTGGCCCCGCATGCCTGGGCTACGGCACGGAAAGACTTCGGCGCGCCGATACGCTCGGCGATCTGTGCGTAGCTGGCGGTGCTGCCCACCGGGATATCACGCAATGCTTGCCATACCCGCTCCTGAAATGCCGTGCCACGCATATCCAGTGGCAGGTTCAAACCTAGCGCCGGGGCTTCGATAAAACCGACGACCTGGGCGACCAACTGTTCGAAGTCGGGATCGGCGCCCAACAGGTTGGCATTGGGAAATTGGTCCTGCAGGTCATGCACCAGCGTTTCTGGATCATCCCCGAGCAGGATTGCGCAGACGCCGCGATGACTCTGCGCCACCAGAATCGCCCCCAATGAACATTCACCGACCGCAAACCAGATGTCCCGATTCGCGCCGCCGGCCTTGTAGTCGCCGGGCTTCATGCCCAGCACCTGGTCGGCTGACTCGTAGAAGCGGCTGTTGGAATTGAAACCGGCGTCGTACAGCGCTTGCGTGACGGACTGCTTGCCTTTCAAGCCATCACGCACTTTGCGCGAGCGATGGGCACGGGCGTAACCCTTGGGGGTCAGCCCGGTGACCGATCTGAAGATCCTGTGAAAGTGGAAGGCGCTCAAGCCTGCCTCGGACGCGAGCCTCTCAAGACTGGGGGCTGTCTCGGCGTGTTCGATCCGACGACAGGCGCTGGCCACCAACTGTGCATGGTGAGCTGCCAGCTGGGAACGGTTGCCGGACGCACGTTTGTTCGGGCGATAACCGGCAGCTTCGGCCTGTTCGGGGGTGTCGAAGAATTCGACGTTTTCAGGGCGTGGCCGGCGTGCGCTGCTGCTGGCGTGGCAATACACCCCGGTGGTTTTCACGCCGTACACAAACAACGTATCGGCGTTTGGGTCGCGGGCCAGGATGGCGGCCCAGCGAGGATCTTGTTCAGTGTTCATGGCCTGCACTCTGGACGGGTCATGGGCAGATTAGCCGCGCAGGGCGCTGGGGACACTCCGAAGCTTGCGGTCAAATTATCCCGCCGTGCGAAAGGTCAGGTTGATGCGTTGCGGGCCCATGACGGCATGCACGCCGTCCTTGACGGGCATCACCCCATGGAAGCGCAGGCGATCGACGCCGCCCCAGACCACCACATCGCCGTGGAACAGCGAGATCTTCTGTGTCTTGTCGCCGCGCGCATGACCGCCAAACAGGAACACCGCCGGCAGCCCCAGCGACACCGAGACCACCGGCGCGCTGTAGTCGCGCTCATTCCGGTCCTGATGCAAGGACATCTTCGCCCCCGGCACATAGCGGTTGATCAGACAGGCATCGGGCGCAAAGCCGATAAATCCCGCTTCTGTGGCAGCCAGCACCGCCAATTGGCGCAGGGTATCGGGCAGGGCGGGCCAGGGGTGTCCGCTGCGCGGGTCCGTCGGAGTGTAGCGGTAGCCGGAAGCGTCAGTGGTCCAGCCCAGCGCACCGCAACTGCTCAAGGCGGCTGACATGCGGTGGCCACCCGGTGTGGTCATCTGACGGAAGGGTGATTGCGCCAGGACCTGGCGCAATGCCGGGAGCAAACGTTCGATCCAGGGCAGGGCGTAGCCCCTGAGCACGCTGGACTGCTCGCCTATTGGCTCGCGCCCGGCGGGTTGTTGCAGGGCGTCATCGGCGAACAGGTCGGCAGTGGGCCCGGGCATGGGATTAGAGCGCCTTGCTCACATTGATATCGGTGATTTCATCGCTGGCATCGTGAATTTTTGCCAGCGCTTGCCTGGCTTCCTCCACGCTGTTGCTCTGCAACTGGGCGAATTCAAAACGGCGTTCACCGTTGAGTTTGTACTTGATGACGTATTTGGTTGTGGGAGTCACGACGTGTTCCTGTAGGTGTGCGTTAGTCGGTTCAGCTCAGCTTGGAGGTGGTGCGACGCACGATACGAATCTTGTGGGCCAGGGCAGGCTTGCGGGTGACGCTGATGGCCCGGCGGGTGACCACGTCCAGCGTGATGTTCCAGAAGCCGGTGCTGGGAGCGGTGATCTTGGCGGGGAACTTGTCAAAAGCGCCGCCGTGATAGGTGTGGCGGCCACCGTTCTTGAAGCTGCGAAAATTCGCATCGCTCATCAGACGGATATTACAAGTCTGCGAGCATTCAATGACGACAATGTCTCCCTCGTTAAGGTGCTCGCGCTGATGGATGAATTTCATGGGTGTCTCCAGAAGGGCTTTTTCTGAAAAATCAGAATGATACGTAGGTTAAGATGGAGTTTATCAGCCCCTGCGCGTTAATTATCGGGCGCTTGTCGACGACATCGACAATTTAAAACAGTTATTTACCCTGTTATCAGGGATAAATCCTACTTGGGCGGGAGAAAATTACCATCCCCGCGGTCGTAGGGTCTTTATCGGAGGTTTTATATGAAGTGGCGTGTGTTGGTTCTGGCCTTGGCGTTGGGTGGATGTGCTTCGGTTGCAGATATCAAGCAGACCCCGCCAACGTTGTCGGTCATTTCCGGAAAGAAACCTCAGGAATATGCCGCGTGCGTGGTGCAGAAACTCTCGGCTACACGCCGTGCGCCGCAGATCGAACCGCATAAGGATGGTGTTCGGGTGATTGTGCCGCAGAAATTTTCAGCCGATCCATCGGCTATTTTCGTGATTGAAGAGCGCTCCAGCGGCAGCAGCATCAAGCTCTACGAGAGCATGGCCAATCTGCCCATCCGCCCCGGTGACGTTAAAAAGGCCGGTGAAGAGTGCATTTCCGGCTGAGTCCGTCACGTGCCTCGGTCATGAACCCTGACTGGCGGCGAGCCTATTTGCAGACCACGACCACGCTGCGGCTCTTGTAGTTACCCACGTCTTTGCCCAGGGTCTTGTCACTTTCATTCAAGGATGGAGTGCCTTCGGTGCCCACGATGCGATAGCCGGTGCCCGCGCAGGAGGCGTCGGCCTTTTCGTAGCAACTGGCCCAGGAGTTGGCCTCGCCGGAACAGTCGATGGTCAGGCCCTGTTCGCCGTTTTTCAGGTAAACATCGGAAGTGGTGGTGCAGCCGGCCAGCGCCAGTGCCGCAGTCAGTGCCAGGATCTTGTTCATGGGGTCGTCATCGAAGGTGTTGGAAGGGGCGCAGACCCTGTCACGGGGCGTCTGCCAAAGACTATAGCGAATTGCCATATCGGTATATGGCAAACGCAAAAAAGCCCCGGTATCGGGGCTTTTCCATGCAAAACGCCAGGCTTACTTGCCCTTGGGTTTCTTGCTCGAGGCGTGTCCCGCTTCATCCACGAACACCTCGGCGACCATAATGGCTTCGCGTTCGGTGGCAAAGGTGCCCGCAACGCTGTCTCCGTGGAAGTTGATCAGGTGCCAGCCGTCTGCCCGCTTGGTGATCAAGTAACCGTTTACGCCTTTTGCTTCTGACATCTATCAATCCCGTGGTGTGGTTCAAGCCTGCCATGATAGCGCCAATCGGCTTTCGCTCGTGCAAGTTGTTGCAGAGCCGTGTCAATGCCCGGAAAGCCTGCTAAAAAGGGGCTTGTTCCTTGAGAAAATCAGGGTAAACATGCGTTCTGGCCAGCCGTTGGTGAGGCTCTTCGTAGGATTGGCGGAACTTACGCTGACATTTTTTCTCTATGTTGACATCGCAACGCCAGCAGGACCCATTGTAAGGTGACTGCGGCCTGATTAGACTGCGCCGAATTCCGTACGCACAGCCCTTTGTAAGGACTTATATGATCAAGAAATGCTTGTTCCCAGCAGCCGGTTACGGCACTCGCTTCTTGCCAGCGACCAAGGCCATGCCCAAAGAGATGCTGCCGGTGGTGAACAAGCCACTGATTCAGTACGGCGTCGAAGAGGCGCTGGACGCCGGCCTGAACGAAATCTCCATCGTGACCGGCCGCGGTAAACGCGCCCTGGAAGACCATTTCGACATCAGCTACGAGCTGGAAAACCAGATCAAGGGCACCGACAAGGAAAAATACCTGGTCGGCATCCGCAAGCTGCTCGACGAATGCTCGTTCTCCTACACTCGCCAGACCCAGATGAAAGGCCTCGGCCACGCGATCCTGACCGGTCGCCCGCTGATCGGTGACGAGCCGTTCGCTGTGGTACTGGCGGATGACCTGTGTGTGAACCTGGAAGGCGATGGCGTACTGACCCAGATGGTCAAGCTGTATCAAAAGTACCGTTGCACCATCGTTGCAGTGATGGAAGTGAACCCAAGCGAAACCAATAAGTACGGCGTTATTGCCGGCGACGACATTGGCGATGGCCTGATCCGCGTCCGTGACATGGTTGAAAAGCCCGCACCGGAAGACGCTCCGTCGAACCTGGCGATCATCGGTCGCTACATCCTGACTCCGGACATCTTCAAGCTGATCGAAGAAACCGAGCCAGGCAAGGGCGGCGAAATCCAGATCACCGACGCCCTGTTGAAGCAAGCCAAAGACGGTTGCGTGATTGCCTACAAGTTCAAGGGCCAGCGTTTTGACTGCGGTGGCGCTGAAGGCTATATCGAAGCCACCAATTTCTGCTACGAGCACTTCTACAAGACGGGCAAGGCCTACTGATTCACGGTCGCCTTTCTCGCTTAAAAAAGCCACCTTCGGGTGGCTTTTTTGCTTTTCAGCCCCATGTAAGTCGGTATGCTGATGTCCTGCCGAGGAGAGTGAAATGGCCTACGATTTTGACCTGTATGTAATTGGCGCCGGTTCTGGCGGTGTTCGCGCGGCGCGTTTTGCCGCAGGTTTTGGTGCCAAGGTGGCGGTGGCGGAAAGCCGTTACCTGGGTGGGACGTGTGTCAATGTGGGGTGCGTGCCGAAAAAGCTGCTGGTGTATGGCGCGCACTTTTCCGAAGAGTTCGAGCAAGCCAGTGGTTTTGGCTGGTCGCTGGACGAGGCGAATTTCGATTGGGCGACCCTGATCGCCAACAAAGATCGCGAAATCAACCGCCTCAATGGCATCTACCGTAACTTGTTGGTCAACAGCGGCGTGACCCTGCATGAAGGGCATGCACGCCTGATAGATCCGCATCAGGTGGAAATCAATGGTGAGCGCTTTACCGCCAAGCACATTCTGATCGCCACCGGCGGCTGGCCGCAGATCCCGGAAATCCCGGGGCGGGAACACGCCATTGGCTCCAACGAGGCGTTCTTCCTCAAAGCGCTGCCAAAGCGTGTGCTGGTGGTGGGCGGCGGTTACATTGCCGTGGAGTTCGCTGGCATTTTCCACGGGCTGGGCGCGCAAACCTCGTTGCTGTATCGCGGCGATCTGTTCCTGCGTGGCTTCGATGGTTCAGTGCGCACCCATCTGAAGGAAGAGTTGACCAAGCGCGGTCTGGACCTGCAATTCAATGCCGATATCGAGCGTATCGACAAGCAGGCCGACGGCAGCCTCAAGGCCACTCTGAAAGATGGTCGCGTATTGGAAGCCGACTGCGTGTTCTACGCGACGGGCCGCCGCCCGATGCTGGACAACCTGGGGTTGGAAAATACTGGCGTCAAACTGGACAAGCGTGGCTTTGTCGAAGTGGATGAGCAGTACCAGACCGCCGAGCCGTCCATCCTGGCCATTGGCGATGTGATCGGTCGCGTGCAGCTCACGCCGGTGGCGCTGGCTGAAGGCATGGCAGTGTCGCGCCGCCTGTTCAAGCCGGAGCAGTATCGTCCGGTGGATTACGCGAATATTCCAACGGCTGTGTTCAGTCAACCGAACATCGGCACAGTGGGCCTGACGGAGGAAGAAGCGAAAAAGAATGGCCACAAGGTGCAGGTCTTCGAAAGTCGCTTCCGCCCGATGAAACTGACCCTGACCGAGTGCCAGGAAAAGACCCTGATGAAGCTGGTGGTGGATGCCGATACCGACAAAGTGATCGGCTGCCACATGGTGGGGCCGGATGCCGGCGAGATCGTTCAGGGTTTGGCGATTGCGCTCAAGGCGGGCGCAACCAAACAGCATTTCGATGAAACCATCGGCGTGCACCCGACGGCGGCGGAAGAGTTCGTCACTATGCGCACGCCTGTCGCGGGCTGATCACTCGCTGGGCGTTGCGTCCGGCGCCGTCGCAACGACGGTTGCCAGGCGCAATGCTTCAAGACTGGCCTGGGTCTTGGCCAGGTCGAGTTCCAATGCCTTGTTGATGCGCTGGTGTTCGGCCAGTGCGTCATGGCGCGACTGGCTTTCCAGCAGGGCTACGCGCAGGCGCTCCTGGAGCAGGGTGCGCTCACCTTCGATCTGCGTCACTTGTTCGTTCAGCTTGACCTGCGCGGCTTGATCCTTGCGCGCTCGTTCTTGCGCAGCGGTCAATTCCTTCACCGTCACTCGGTGTTCGATCAGTAGTCGCTCGTTGTCGCGGTGCAATTGAGTGATTTCGTCCTGACGCACCATGGCGCTCTGCTGAGCCTGGCGCAATTCTGCCTGCACCTGCTGTAACTGACCTTCGTGACGGCGTTGCTCTTGTTCGCGCTGCTCCTTGATTGCGTTGCGGTAATGCTCCAACGCATCCCTGGCGTGCACGTGTTTTTCTTCCAGCGAGCGAATCTGCTCGTCCTTGTCGTTGAGGCGTAGCTCGTAATCGCTGCACGCCTGGCTCAGGCCTGCGTTGCGGGTTTGCTCGGTTTGCAGGCTGGTGCGGGTGGTTTGCAGGTTGGCGCTTTCTTCGGCCAGGGCGGCGGCCTGGATATCAAACTGCTGCTGGAGTTGGGTGCGTGTTTCTTCGAGTGCTTCTACTTGGGCGAGCAGGGCGGTTTTCTGTTGTTCGAATTGAGCCAGGGCCAGGTCAATGGGCTCTTGGGCCTTTTCTTTCAAGCGTTGGGCAAGCCTCGCCACTAGTTCGCCAAGTTCGTCGTCAAGCGGCGCTTCAGTGATGGTCAGGCGGGTCTCGCTCTCATCCAGTTCCTTCAGATAGCGATGAATGGTGGTTTTCGAGCCGGTGTTACCCAGTTCGATACGTACCGCGTCGATACTGGGGTTTTCGCCGCGGGCGAGAATCGCCAGGCGTGCTGTTTGAACGACTGCTTTATTGATGCCACCGCGAGCCATGGAGCCTCCGTCGATTTGGTACTGTGTTACGTAGTATGTATATACGTAATTTATCATGAATAAAATCACGATGAAATTGCTCATTTAACAGATGGGATATTGGCGTATTATCCCGTGTTATACGCAGTCCAACCGCCTAGATGTCCACCGCCAGTACGAAAGGCCCCCTCCATGAGCGATCTCGACCGTTACCTCAACGCCGCCACCCGGGATAACACGCGGCGCAGTTACCGTGCGGCTATCGAGCACTTCGAGGTCAGCTGGGGCGGTTTCCTGCCGGCGACCAGCGACAGCGTGGCGCGCTACCTGGTGGCGCATGCCGGGGTGCTGGCGGTCAATACGCTGAAATTGCGGCTCTCGGCATTGGCGCAATGGCATACAAGCCAGGGTTTTCCTGATCCGACCAAGGCTCCGGTAGTGCGCAAGGTGCTCAAGGGGATTCGTGCCGTGCACCCTGTGCAGGAAAAGCAAGCCGAGCCGCTGCAGCTCTCACAGCTGGAGCAGGTGGTTGCGTTTCTTGAGTGCGAAGCAAAAGACGCCGTCCACGACCCTGCGCGATTGTTGCGGGCCAAGCGTGACACTGCACTGATCCTGCTGGGGTTCTGGCGTGGTTTTCGCAGTGATGAACTGTGTCGGTTGGCGGTTGAGCACGTACAAGCCACACCTGGTGCGGGTATCAGCCTGTACCTGCCGCGCAGCAAAGGCGACCGCGACAACCTCGGCAAGACCTATCACACCCCGGCGCTGTTGCGTCTGTGTCCGGTGCGGGCTTACTGCGAATGGTTGAGTGCGTCGGCCCTGGTGCGCGGCCCGGTGTTTCGCAGCATCGACCGTTGGGGCAACTTGGGTGAGGAGGGCTTGCATCCCAACAGCGTGATTCCGCTGCTGCGCCAAGCCCTCGAGCGTGCGGGTATCGCAGCCGAGCAATACACCAGCCATTCATTGCGTCGTGGCTTCGCCACCTGGGCCCATCGTAGTGGGTGGGATTTGAAATCGCTGATGAGTTACGTCGGCTGGAACGACATGAAATCCGCCATGCGCTATGTTGAAGCGACGCCCTTTCTCGGGATGACACTGGCGAACCCGCCGCTGCTTTGAGATTTCTTCTATTAATACAGTCACCTGATAGAGAAACCCAATCGTCAGCATCAGGTTTGCCAATGAGCCATCAGCGAGGAGAGCGGGTAGGATTCACTCCATCAACTTCTTAACCCTTCTACACAACCTGACGGAGATTCAACGATGCCTATCATCAACAGCCAAGTAAAACCGTTCAAAGCGACCGCGTACAAAAACGGCAACTTCGTAGATGTGTCTGACGCTGACCTGAAAGGCAAATGGTCCGTAGTGTTCTTCTACCCAGCCGACTTCACCTTCGTATGCCCGACCGAACTGGAAGACCTGGCTGACAACTACGACGAGTTCAAGAAACTGGGCGTAGAAATCTACAGCGTGTCCACCGACACCCACTTCGCCCACGCTGCCTGGCACAACACTTCGCCAGCCATCGGCAAAATCCAGTACACCATGATCGGCGACCCAACGCTGACCATCTCCCGCAACTTCGACGTGCTGATCGAAGAAGCTGGCCTGGCAGACCGTGGCACCTTCGTGATCAACCCTGAAGGCCAGATCAAGATCGTTGAGCTGAACGACGGCGGTGTTGGTCGTGACGCCACTGAGCTGCTGCGCAAAATCAAGGCCGCTCAATACGTCGCCGCTCACCCGGGCGAAGTTTGCCCAGCCAAGTGGAAAGAAGGCGAGGCCACCCTGGCTCCGTCCCTGGACCTGGTCGGCAAGATCTAAGTCTGTGAAGTACCAAGGGCGGAAATCCGCACCTAAGTAAGCTGCATCCGCCCTCAAAACGCCCGGGCGATATTCGCTCGGGCGTTTTTTTATGCCCGGAATCAATAGGAATCGCCCGTATGTTGGACGCCAATCTTAAAGCTCAGTTGAAGTCATACCTGGAACGGGTCACCCAGCCGATCGAGATCGTCGCCTCCCTCGACGACGGCGCGAAATCCCAGGAAATGCTTGCCCTTTTGCAGGATGTCGTCAGCCTCACCACGCTGATCACCCTGAACACCGATGGCAATGATGCGCGCAAGCCTTCGTTCTCCATCAACCGCCCGGGTGCCGATATCAGCCTGCGTTTCGCCGGCATCCCCATGGGCCATGAATTCACTTCGCTGGTGCTGGCCCTGCTGCAAGTCGGTGGCCACCCGTCGAAGGCCAGTGTCGAAGTCATTGAACAGATCCGTGCCCTCAAAGGCGAGTTCAGCTTCGAGACGTACTTCTCGCTGTCCTGCCAGAACTGCCCGGACGTGGTCCAGGCGCTGAACCTGATGGCCGTGCTCAATCCGAACATCCGCCACGTCGCCATCGACGGTGCGCTGTTCCAGGCAGAAGTCGATGAGCGCCAGATCATGGCGGTACCGAGCGTCTACCTCAACGGTGTGAACTTCGGCCAGGGCCGCATGGGCCTGGAAGAAATTCTCGCCAAACTCGACACCAGCGGCATCGAGAAAGCCGCCGAGAAGATCAGCGCCAAGGACGCCTTTGACGTGCTCGTCGTCGGCGGTGGTCCAGCGGGCTCTTCGGCTGCCATCTACGCTGCCCGTAAAGGTATCCGTACCGGTGTGGCTGCCGAACGCTTCGGCGGTCAGGTGCTGGACACTATGTCCATCGAGAACTTCATCTCGGTGCAGGAAACCGAAGGGCCGAAACTGGCCAGCGCGCTCGAAGCCCACGTGCGTCAATACGACGTGGACATCATGAACCTGCAACGTGCCAGCAGCCTGATCCCGGCGAAAAATGCCGGCGACCTGCACGAGATCCGTTTTGAAAGCGGTGCCACGCTCAAGTCCAAGACTGTGATCCTGGCCACCGGTGCCCGCTGGCGCGAAATGGGTGTGCCTGGCGAGCAGGAATACAAGGCCAAGGGCGTGTGCTTCTGCCCGCACTGCGATGGTCCGCTGTTCAAGGGCAAGCGCGTGGCGGTGATCGGCGGCGGTAACTCCGGCGTTGAAGCGGCCATTGACTTGGCTGGTATCGTGAGTCATGTGACCCTGCTGGAGTTCGACAGCAAGCTGCGCGCCGACGCTGTGTTGCAACGCAAGCTCTACAGCCTGCCGAATGTCGACGTGATCACCAGCGCGCTGACCAGCGAAGTGAAAGGCGATGGGCAGAAAGTCACCGGTCTGGCGTACAAGGATCGCGACAGCGGTGAGTTCAAGACCATCGACTTGGAAGGTATCTTTGTACAGATCGGCCTGTTGCCCAACACTGACTGGCTCAAAGGTACCGTAGAGCTGACACCGCGCGGTGAAATCATCGTCGACGCCCGTGGCGAAACCTCACTGCCAGGTGTGTTCGCTGCCGGTGACGTGACGACGGTTCCGTACAAGCAAATCGTGATTGCGGTGGGTGAGGGTGCCAAAGCCTCCCTGAGTGCTTTCGATCATTTGATCCGCACTTCCGCCCCGGCGTAAATCCAGCCTGCGGAAATGAAAAAGCCCCATGAGTGATCATGGGGCTTTTTGCTGCCTGTCTGAGCGGTCGTTAACTCAGAGCGGTGCTGGCTGGATGATTTCAACCCAGTACGCATCCGGGTCCTTGATGAAGGCCAGGCTTTTCATGCGGCCATCGCTCAGGCGCTTCTGGAAGTCGCAGCCGAGGGCTTCGAAACGTTCGCATGCGGCAACGATGTCGGGCACGGAAATGCAGATATGGCCAAACCCGCGCGGATCGGTGTTGCCGTTGTGGTAAGCGAAGTCCGGATCGTTTTCGGTGCCGTGGTTATGGGTCAGTTCCAGGATGCCTGGGATCGACTTCATCCA
Organism: Pseudomonas sp. SDO524_S393; assembly: GCF_054071875.1. Lineage (NCBI taxonomy): Bacteria > Pseudomonadati > Pseudomonadota > Gammaproteobacteria > Pseudomonadales > Pseudomonadaceae > Pseudomonas > Pseudomonas sp. SDO524_S393. The sequence goes on from NZ_JBSVVZ010000001.1 coordinate 170,360, forward strand.
TTGGGTACGTGCGGCGGCGTCTGCCGGGATCTGGGATTTGTCCACCAGGGCCAGGAAGTACAGGCTGAATTCGGCTTCGGGGAAGTCGCGTTTTTCAACCAGCGAGAATCCCAGGACGCGGGTGTAGAAATCCAGCGACTTGGTGATGTCTTTGACCCGCAACATGGTGTGGTTGAACACGAAGTTCGTGGTAGCGGTGTCAGGTTGGGCGGTGACGCCCGGGAAAGTGTTCAGTTCGTGCAGGCTCATGGGCCCTCCGGAAAAAATCGGGCAAACGCGGCGCGCGCGGCTTGACGTGTAATGAGCGGTTCCCTGGCTTGCGGCAGGCGTCCTTGCAGCCGGACCATGATACGCAGGCCTGCCTGATGCGCCAAATTAAAAAGCGCGCGCAGCCCTTGCGAGCAAAGGGTATCGGGCCTCAGACTTTGTCGCTTGAACCTTGGGTATTTTCGCAATGATCGATTTTCGTACATCGTTATTGAGCGCGCTGTGCCTGGTAGGGGGCAGTTCGTTGGTATGGGCGGCTGACCCTGAAATTCACTGGCCCAGTGGTTGGCAAGTCGAGGAAGTGGTGCCTGACGGCCAGGCGCCTGCCACAGCGCAATCCGTTTCTCGCCAGCGTGCGATCAAGAACGATGAAAATGGCAATACCTTGATGGTGATCGAGTTGACCGGTACTCCAATAGAAGTCGGACACAAGGTTAATCTTCAGGGGGTGTTGCTGGAAATGCGCAAGTCCATCCAGAAGGACTTTGCCCAAAGTGGTTATCAGAGTGTGTGCACCAAAATGCATCCTGCGGTATTGAGTCGGCTTGAGGCGTTGGAAACTACTTGCGTGATTACCGAAAACGGGCGGCACGTGTTGTCGCAAACATTGGTGGGCGCAGTGGATACCGATAAGGCGTATGTTTTTTCTTACGCGGGACAGGCCCAGGCCTATGAGGCCAGCAAGGCTGAAGTCAGCTCGGTACGTGACAGTCTGAAACTTTGAATAGGCTCCGCTAATCGATTCTGAACATCATGAAGGGTTATTTAAGTTCGCTTTCGAACTAGGCACAAAAAAGCCCCGCGTGTGCGGGGCTCTTTGTTAGTGCGTTGCGATCAACTGCGCAGCCAGGAATCTACAGTGGCAGCGCCGTGCTGTTCCTTCCAGGCTTTCAGGCCGCGATGGTTGCCGCCTTTGGTCTCGATCAGCTCGCCGGTGTGCGGGTTCTGGTAAACCTTGACCACGCGTGCGCGACGCTGTTTAGGGGCGGCGGCCACTGCGGAACCGGCCTTGCCCGGGTTTGGATCAAGGATGGAAATGATGTCGCGCAGGCCTTTGCCGTAGGACTTCATCAGGGCCTGAAGTTTTTCTTCGAATTCGATTTCTTTTTTCAGGCCGGCGTCGTTCTTCAGGCTTTCCAGCTGTGCGAGCTGTTCTTGAAGGGCTTTTTCTGCTGCGCGAAATTCGGCGAGTCTGGACAAAATCTGTACTCCAATAGTGTAGTTGGCTGATATCAACTGCAGACAAAGCTATAAGCCAAGCGCTTTAGGTGACTCAAAGAAAACAGTCTTTCTGCGAGTTCTGCGAGTTCTGCACAGGCATGAAAAATTGTAGTAGTTAATTTGCCACGAGTAAATCATGTCTTTAGTCGAAATACATTATTTCATCCTGGCAGTAGATGGCTATTCAATGGCTGGCCAGGGATTTAATGAAGGCGTCACCGGCCAGTGGTTTACCAAAAAGATAGCCCTGCAGGAAGTCCACGCCCTGGGCAGCCAGATAATCTCGTTGTTCCGGTGTTTCCACGCCTTCGGCCACGATGCCCAGATCGAGCTTGCCGGACAGCTCGATGATACTGTCCAGAATATGTCGGGATAATGCGTCCGCACCGATCATGGCGACAAAACTTTGATCGATCTTCAAGTAATCCACATTGAAGTTGCGCAAGTAACCCATGCTGGAATGACCGGTGCCGAAGTCATCGATCGCGATCATCACGCCCAACTGATGCAGCGCGTCGAACAGCTGGCGAGTAATGTCGGTGGGCTCGATCAGCTCGCGTTCGGTCAATTCCAGCACCAGCGTGACCTGCCCAGGTGGGAAGGCAGCGAGGAATTCTCGGCAGTCGTCCACCAATGCCAGGTCCTGGCAGTGACGGGCGGTGATGTTCACGCCGATATGGAACCCCGGCGTGAAGCGCTCTGCATGGGGCGCCAGGATCGCGGCGGTCTGACGCAGCAAGGCCTGAGTCATGGGCACGATCAGGCCGGAATGCTCGGCCAGGGGGATGAAGAGGTCCGGTCGGACCAGGCCTTCCTTCGGATGCTGCCAGCGCATCAGCACTTCGCAGCCTGCCCACGCCTGTGTGTCACCGCGTACCACCGGCTGAAAATACGGGATGAACTCGTTGGCGCCCAGGGCCCGCTGCAACTCATGGGTCGGCGCCGAAGCGCGTTTTTGCAGCCAGTGGGCCAGGGCGCCTGCCAGCACGCCAAAAAACACGACCAGACTGAATACCGCCGGATAGCGGTCTTGCATGTAACGCCAGATTTCCCCGGCGGGCATGCCGGCGTCGACACTGTAGTGGTAGCGTTGTGACGTCAGGTGATGATGCGCGACGGGAAAGACCGGCACAGGGTTATCGTGCACCTTGCCGTCCGCGCCCAGCCAATTCGGTCCCACTTGCAGCACCAGGTGTGCATAGCGGCTGATCAGGCGCAGCGCGTTGGTCAGGTGGTAGCCGTCGATTGAGGCAAGGGCTGCCTTGTCGCCATCAACCAGCCGGTAAACCAGCAAGGCGGTATTGGGTGTCACTGGGTTGCCATTCATCAACCACAGTTGGCCGTCGACGTAATCGGTCGGGTTGACGGGGGACGCGTAGTCGCTGCCGAACAATGACGTGCAATAGATGTTTTTCTGCCAGGACAGGGTGGTCGCCCGCACAAACGGTCGACGTGTGACCTGTTCACGCAGGGCCAGTTGCGCGGCATTGTCGCAGGGCTGGCCAGCCAGGGGCAGCAAGTCCCGGGCGGCGAGGGCGGTATTGTCGAGCATCAGATCGAATTGACGCACGGCCTCCAGCGCCGTCTGCGCCGTGCTTTTCTGCAGGGTGCGTTCCGCCTGCCAGTGCAGGATAAACACCCCCAGCACGATCGGCAGCAGCCCGCTGAGCGCCGTGATCAGGTGGCGCGTGGTGCGGTTTCTCGGGCCTTTTACGGTGAGCGGCATGGATGGCGCGGCCTGTGGCTGAAGGTGAACGGTATCGGGAGGCGGATTAGTTCGATGATAGATGGCCCGGCCGGAATAAGCTTCACTTGCCTGGCCGTTACTCGGCAATCTCCTGCGAACAACCCACCTCTTGCGCCATACGAATGAACGCCAGGGTGGCTGGGGATGCCTGTCGGCTGTCCAACACAGCCAGGCCAATAGTACGCGGGACATTCGGTAGCAAGGGACGTTGCACGTACCCGGGGTTGCGCACGCGGGGAAGGGAGGCTTGCGCGACCACCGTCAGTGCGTCGCCTCGGCTTACCAGATCGAGCGTGCTCAACAACTGGGCGCAACGATAGCGCACGTTTGGCGTGAGACGCGCGGCGCTGAACAAGCGCGAAACCAACTCCGAAGAGCCCGCCTCGGTGAGGATGAACGGATCGTTGCACAGATCCTCCAGGCGCAGGGCAGGGCGTGCGGCCAACGGGTGCTCGACGGGCAGCAGTGCCACCATCTGATCGGTCATCAGAGCAAAGGTGTCGAAGCGCTCTTGCTCCAACACCACGAAACCGATATCGATGCGCCGGTCATCCAGCCACTGCACCACCTGGCGGTCAGGGCCTTCATCGATATGAACTTCGATGCCCGGATATTCCTGTCGAAACCGCGCGAGGATGGGTGGCAGCAATCGGATCGACGACGTCGGGCCGAACGAGCCGACTCGCAAGGTGCCCCGTTTCAGGCCTCGAGCGTCCGCCGCTTCCTGTTGCAGGGTGTCGGCCAGGCCCAGCATGGCGCGTGCACGCAACAGCAATTGCTGGCCGATATCACTGAGTTCCACCTGGGCTTGATGTCGCCGAAACAACTCGACCCCCAGTTCCTGTTCCAGGCCCTTGATGGCATGGGATACCGCGGATTGGCTGATACCCAGCTGATGGGCCGCGCTGGTAAAACCCTGTAGCTCAGCCACGCGAGAGAAGATTTCCAACTGTGTAAGCGTCATGAGTAATCACTCATTTTACGATGATCAGGCATTAACAGAAGAATACGCCCATCTTTCCGCCAAGCAGAGCGCCATTTCCATGTATTCAACCTCAGACCGCTTTACCTACCTGACGCTCGCAGTCGTCACCATGATCTGGGGCGGCACCTTCGTCGCTGGGCGTTATCTGACAGGGGTTGTCGATCCGCTGCTGGCGGCGAGCCTGAGGTTTATCCTGGCAAGCCTGGCCTTGCTGTTGTTCATGGCAGTTGCACGCGTTCCGTTGGCGTTCCCCAGCCGCCGCCAACTGGCGCAACTGACGGTACTGGGATTCTTCGGCATCTTTTTCTACAACCTGTGTTTTTTCTACGGCTTGCAGAACATCAATGCCTCACGGGCCTCCCTGATCGTCGCCTTGAACCCGGCGGTGATCGGCCTGGCATCCTGGTGGTTGTTCAAGGAGCGCCTCGGGCGCAGCAAGATCATGGGTATCGCTCTGTGTCTGGCGGGTGCGGCGATGGTCATCGTCAGCCGCAATCCCCAGGTGTTGCAGGACGCGTCCGACCATTGGGAGGGCGACGCTTTGATTGCCGGTTGCGTAGTCGCCTGGGGCATTTATTCGCTGTATTCCCGAGGGCTCAACCAGAGCCTGGGCCCATTGCAGACCGTTGCCTGGTCGGTGTGGCTCGGTACGTTAATGCTGTGTGCCACCACCTGGGTCACCGGACATTTCACGATCGACGGGTTAAACGCACTCCACGCGCCCCAGCTACTGAGCCTTGTGTATCTGGGGGTGTTGGGGTCGGCCCTGGCTTATATCGGCTACTACGAAGGCATTCGGCGTATTGGCGCCACCCGCGCCGGAGTGTTCATTGCGCTGAACCCGCTGACAGCGGTGATCTGTGGCGCCGTCCTGCTTGGCGAACAACTGACCCCACCCATGTTGCTGGGCGGTGTGGTCATCCTGCTGGGCATCTGCCTGTGCAACAAACCGCTTGCACGGGCCAAGGTTATGGGGATTTGATAAGAGTACGGACAAACTCGGTTACGCTGTGTAGAATCGATTTACGCATACAAGAATAGAGACTTGCGCTCACGCAAGCCTAAGCCGTCAGAGACTGATGTAACCATGAAGCTACTCGGCTCCCCCCTCATCTTTGGTGACTTCCTCGCCCGCAGCGTGCGAGGCCTTTCCTGCGCGCCACCCATGCCCCTCATCCTTGCTGGCAATTGAAACCTTCACGCACAAGAATGATGAGGCGCCAAACCATGGCACATACCACCGAAAACCCAATGGGCCTGATGGGCTTTGAGTTCATCGAATTCGCGTCGCCGACGCCGGGCACCCTGGAGCCGATCTTCGAGATCATGGGCTTTACCAAGGTCGCAACCCACCGCTCCAAGAACGTGCACCTGTACCGCCAGGGTGAAATCAACCTGATCCTCAACAACGAGCCCAACAGCATCGCTTCCTACTTCGCGGCCGAGCACGGCCCGTCGGTGTGCGGCATGGCGTTTCGCGTCAAGGACTCGCAAAAGGCTTACAACCGCGCGCTGGAGCTGGGGGCGCAGCCGATCCATATCGAAACCGGCCCGATGGAGCTGAACCTGCCGGCGATCAAAGGCATCGGCGGCGCGCCGCTGTACCTGATCGACCGTTTTGGCGAAGGCAGCTCGATCTATGACATCGACTTCGTGTTCCTGGAAGGCGTGGACCGTCATCCGCAGGGCGCGGGACTCAAGGTGATCGATCACCTGACCCACAACGTCTACCGCGGTCGCATGGTGTACTGGGCCAACTTCTACGAGAAGTTGTTCAACTTCCGTGAAGCCCGCTACTTCGATATCAAGGGCGAATACACCGGTCTGACCTCCAAGGCCATGAGTGCACCGGACGGCATGATCCGCATCCCGCTCAACGAGGAATCCTCCAAGGGCGCCGGGCAGATCGAAGAGTTTTTGATGCAGTTCAACGGCGAGGGCATCCAGCATGTGGCGTTCCTCACGGACGATCTGGTCAAGACCTGGGACGCGCTGAAAAAGATCGGCATGCGTTTCATGACAGCGCCGCCCGACACCTACTACGAAATGCTCGAAGGCCGCCTGCCCAACCACGGCGAGCCGGTGGAGCAGTTACAGGCGCGCGGCATCCTGCTGGATGGTTCGTCCGTGGCTGGCGACAAGCGCCTGCTGCTGCAGATCTTCTCCGAAACCCTGATGGGGCCGGTATTCTTCGAATTCATTCAGCGCAAGGGCGACGATGGGTTCGGCGAGGGCAACTTCAAGGCCCTGTTCGAGTCGATCGAGCGAGACCAGGTGCGTCGTGGTGTGTTGACCGCCGACTGATCGTTTCGGCGTAAAAAAGCCCGGCAGGGAACACCTCGCCGGGCTTTTTATGATGTGCAGGATTTTTGTGTGCAGCTCCGCAGCCCGGCGCGGGCGGTGCGACGATTCGACAAGCCAGCTCACCACAAAAACATGTCTACACCTTGCGCTGATGTGCCAGGTGCTTGAAGCCCTCATACACCAGCACCATCACCGCCAGCCAGATCGGAATGTACGTCAGCCATTCGCCTGCCTTGATGCCTTCCCCCAGCAGCAACGCCACCGCCAGCAACAGGACCGGCTCCACATAACTGAGCAGCCCGAACAGGCTGAACGCCAGCAAGCGGCTGGCAACGATATAGCTCACTAACGCCGACGCACTGATCACGCCGAGCATCGGAATCAGCGCATACAACTTCTGATGGGCATCCAGCACTGCAAACCCCTGGTCGCCACTCTGTACGAACCACCAGGCCACCGGCAGCATCAAGGCCATGTCCAGCCACAGGCCGCCGAGGTGATCTGTCGCCAAGTATTTGCGCACCACGAAATAGATCGGGTAGCCGATGATCACCACCAGTGTCGCCCAGGAAAACCCGCCTGCCTGATACAACTCGTTCAGCACGCCGAGGGCGGCAAACACCACCGCGACCGTTTGCAGGCGCGACAAGCGCTCACCGTAGACCAGGCGCCCGGTCAGCACCATGGTCAGCGGCAGCAGGAAATACCCCACCGAAACATCCAGGCTGCGCCCGTTGAGCGGTGCCCACATGAACAGCCACAACTGCACCCCGAGCAATGCCGAAGAGGCCAGTGCGCCGATGATCAGTTGTGGCTGGGCTGCAAGCCTGCGCAACAACTCCCATGCCCGACGCCATTCGCCACTGATCAGCATGAATACCGTCATGCACGGCACCGTCAGCAGCATGCGCCAGCCAAAAATCTCCAGGCCGCTCAAGGGGGTCAGCAGTGACGTGAAGTAATACATCACGGCGAACAACACCGAAGCCAAGACCGATAACACAACACCTTTAGACACGCTGTCCTCGCGAAAACCGATTGATATAAAAAGAGAGAGGGAGTTTCAGGGTGGGAATATATTGCTTTTGAGGTGAGACGTTTGTTCTGTTTTACGGCATCTTATGGGAAATTTTCTCACGCCCAGGTTCGTTCGGATGTCGATTACAGACCAGCCGCCCCTCGATGCTTTTGATATCGCCATTCTCCAGCACCTGCAACACGACAACACCACTGCGCTGCGGGTGATCGGCGAACAGGTGAATTTGTCGACCGCCGCCGTGCAGCGGCGGATCAAGCGCATGCAACAGAGCGGGACGATCACCGCCAATACGGCGGTGGTCAATCAGGAGCGAGTGGGTAAACCGATCACGATCCTGGTGGAGGTGCACGCCGAACGCACCCACATCGAAGACCTTGATGTACTCAAGGCACAAATGTCGATACCCCAGGTGCAGCAGTGCTATTACGTCACTGGCGATGCAGATTTCATGCTGGTGATCGTGGTAGAAACCATGAAGGCCTATGAGGCCTTGGCCCGGCAGTTGTTCTACGAAAACCGCAACATCAAGTGGTTTCGCAGCATCGTGGTGATGGACCGGGTCAAGGTCAGTCTGGAGGTGCCTCTGGATTAGCGCGCAATACGCCCTGACACAAAGTGGCTCACATCATTGAAGCCTGGCGTTGATGAGTGCCCCGGCGTCACCAGCGAGTCGATAAACGCTTCATCCTCCGCCGTGATCTTCACGTCCAGCGCGCCGGTGTAGGCGTCCCACTGTGCCTCGGTGCGCGGGCCGACAATCGCCGAACTCACCGCCTGATTGTTCAGCACCCACGCAATGGCAAACTCGACGATCCCCACCCCACGGCCCTGGGTGTACTGCTGAATCTGCTGGGCGATACGCAGCGACTCCACGCGCCACTCGGTTTCCAGAATGCGCTTGTCCTGGCGCGCCGCACGGCTTCCGGCTTCAGGGGTAACATCCGGCGCGTACTTGCCGCTGAGCACACCACGGGCCAGCGGACTATAAGGCACCACGCCCAGACCATAGGCCGCCGCGGCGGTGATCTGCTCGACTTCGGCCTGACGATTGACGATGTTGTACAGCGGCTGGCTGATCACCGGTCGATCGACCCCCAGGCGCTCGGCCACGCGAATCACCTCGGCAATGCGCCAACCCCGGTAGTTGGACAGGCCCCAATAACGGATCTTGCCCTGGCGGATCAGATCGCCAATCGCCGAGACCGTAACCTCCAGCGGGGTGTTGTGGTCTTCACGGTGCAGGTAATAGATATCCAGATAATCGGTGTCGAGACGTGCGAGGCTGGCCTCCAGGGCGTTGAAAATCCGTTTGCGGCTCAGCCCGCTGCGGTTGGGCACACCGTCCGTGGGGCCGATGGCCACCTTGGAGGCCACCACCCAGTCATCACGGTGACGGGCAATGGCCTCGCCGACGATTTCTTCCGAGCGACCGCCGGTGTACACGTCGGCCGTGTCGATAAAATTGATGCCCTGGTCCCAGGCCTTGTCGATGATGCGCAGCGAGTCCTCGGTGTTGGTCTGTTCGCCAAACATCATGGTGCCCAGGGTCAAGGCGCTGACCTTCAACCCGGACTGGCCCAATGTGCGATAAATCATGCAAAGCTCCTCTAGGCGGTGAAACGTGACTTATGCAATAGCAGACTCGCAGGCTCTGGAACAAGCCCTGCGTGCGTTTCTTCATGGACGGAGCAGCGTCGCGCAACGTTCCTGGAGAAATCGGTGCAGCACTTTCACCCGCTCCGACACTTGCAATCGATGTGGGCACATCAGATTGAACGGCGCCGGCTCGCCTTGCCATGCCTCGAACAGCGGCACGAGCCGACCTGCCGCTATATCACCCACCACATCAAGCCGGGCCTTGTAGGCAATGCCGTGCCCGGCCAATGCCCAGCGGCGCACGACTTCGCCGTCATCGCTGAGAAAGTCCCCGGTCACTTCCACCTCCTGCCATTCGTTGTGCTGGCGAAAGCGCCAGGTCTTGCTCACCTGACCTCGACGCATGTACCGCAGCGCGCTGTGACGGGACAGTTCCATGGGCTCTTGTGGCGTGCCGTGGCGCGCCAGGTAGTCCGGACTGGCGCAGGCGACGCGGCAATGATCCGGCGCAATGGGCAGTGCCACCAGGCTGGAGTCCTGCGGCACACCGAAACGCAGGGCAATGTCCACGGTGTCACGGAACAGGTCGGCGTTGCTGTCGTTGAGCAATAACTGCAAACGGATATGGGGATGCTGCGCCTTGAACTCATTGAGCCAGCCCAGCACCACGTTGCGCCCGAAATCCGATGGTGCCGCCAATTGCAGCAGGCCGGTCAGCCCCTGGCTCTGTTGTTTGAGTGCCTGTTCACCTTCGGACAAGGCCGCCAGCGCCACGCGAACGCTGTCGAGGTAGCGTCGACCCTCTTCGGTCAGCCGCATGCTGCGGGTGGAGCGCGCCAGCAAGCGGCTGCCCAGGCGACTCTCCAGGCGCTTGAGGGCAATGCTGGCCGCTGCGGGGGTCAGGCCCAGCCCGCGCGCGGCTGCAGACAAACTGCCGGTATCGGCGGTGCGCACGAAAACTTCCAGGTCGAGGATCGAGCTCATTTATAAAAATCCTTTAAAGATCTTGTCGTTTTACCGGGATTTTTCTTCGATTGCCAAGCTGGGAGGATGAACGCTCACTTTCTGAACCAGGACATTCCTTCATGACTTCTTCCCTGAAAGGCAAAACCGTCATTGTGATCGGTGGCAGCAGCGGTATCGGCGCGGCGGTGGCCAAAGCGGCGGCGGAACGTGGCGCGCAGGTGGTATTGGCTGGACGACGCTTGGTATCGGCTGCCGAAAACGGCCTGCGCAGCGAACCGGTGGATGTCACCGACAGCGCTTCCCTGCAACGACTCTTCGAGACGGTGGGGCGCTTTGATCACCTGGTCTACACCTCCGGTCCGTCGGTGCGCGCCAAGAGCTTGATCGACACAGATCTTGATGAAGCGCAGGAAAACTTCAACGTGAAGCTCTGGGGCTCCCTGCGCGCGATTCAACACGCACTGCCATTCCTGAGCGAGCACGGCAGCATCACGCTGACCTCCGGACAACTGGGGCGTAAGGCGGTGGCCGGGCAGTTCATCAAGACCGGCATCAATGCCGCAACCGAGGCATTGGGCAAGCAGTTGGCCAAGGAACTGGCTCCGCGCCGGGTCAATGTGGTCAGCCCGGGAGTGATCGACACACCGGCCTACGCCGGGCTCGCTGAAGAACAGCGCCTGGCGATGTTCGCCAAGGCCGGTGCGGCCCTGCCGGTCGGCCGTGTGGGGCAGGGAGAGGACGTGGCGGCGGGGTATGTGCTGGCGATGGAGAACGGCTTTGTGACCGGCGCCGTGATCGATATCGACGGCGGTGGCCTGCTCTGATCCTGGCCGAGTTTTCCTCGCTCAGTACAAAAAAACCGTTCGCCACCACAAAACCTTGGTTTGAAAAATACTCACTGTGGTGAGCAGGCTTGCCGAATCGTCGTACCGCCTGCGCCGGGGCGCGAAGCGGCCCTGAAATCAGGCGCCGCATTCTGTCTGACAGGATGCGGCGTTTTTATTGGGGCGGCTTCGCCACCCAGCGCGGGACAAGCCCGCTGACCACAAAAAGCTGCTCGCCACAACAAAACCTTGGCTTGAAATACCCACTGTAGTGAGCAGGCTTGTCCTGCGCCGGGGCGCGAAGCGGCCCTGAGATCAGGCGCCGCATTCTGTCTGACGGGATGCGGCGTTTTTGTTGGGGCGGCTTCGCCACCCAGCGCAGGACAAGCCCGCTCACTACAAACCCAGGGGCTCAGACCTTCAGGGTACGGGTCATACGCAGCGCCAGCACGCTGCCGGCCACAATCACGCCCGCCAGCAGATACAACGCCATGTCCGTGGACCCGGTCGCATCCTTGACGAACCCGACGATATACGGGCTCAGGAAGCCGGCCATCTGGCCCATGGAGTTGATCAGCGCCAGGCCACCCGCTGCTGCACCTGCGCTGAGCAGGGCGGTGGGCACGGGCCAGAACATCGGCAGGCCGGTGAGAGCGCCCATGGTGGCAATGGTCAGGCCGAGGATGGCAATGGCCGGGGTCGTGGCGAAATTCACCGCGATGATCAGGCCCACTGCGCCCATCAGCATTGGCACTACCAAGTGCCAACGACGCTCCTTGCGCAAGTCGGCAGAACGGCCCACCAGCAACATGAACACCGCCGCCAGCAGATACGGGATCGCACTCAGCCAGCCGATCACCAGGTTATCGCTGAAACCCAGGTTCTTGATGATCGACGGCAGCCAGAAATTGATGGCGTACACACCGCTCTGGATGCAGAAGTAGATCAGGCCGAACGCCCAGATCGCCGGGTTCTTGAACACTTCGGCCAGGGAGTCGCTGGTGGTTTTCGGCTTATTTGCCAGATCAGTCGCCTGATCGGCTTCCAGCACCGCGCGTTCATGGGGCGTGAGCCACTTGGCGTTGGCAAAGTTGTCGCTGAGCAGGAAGTAGGCGAGGGCGCCGAGGATCACGGTCGGGATGCCTTGCAGCAGGAACATCCACTGCCAGCCGGCCAGGCCACCCTGGCCCGCGGCAAAATGGTTGAGGATCCAGCCGGAGAACGGGCTGCCGAGCAGGCCCGACACCGGGATCGCCGACATGAACAACGCCATGATTCGTCCACGGCGGAAGGTCGGGAACCACTGCGAAAGGTACAACACCACTCCGGGGAAAAAGCCGGCCTCGGCGGCACCGGTGAACAGGCGCAGGGTGTAGAAGTGCGTGGGCGTGGTGACGAACAGCAGGCAGGTCGACAACGTACCCCAGGCAATCATCATCAGCGCAATCCAGCGCCGCGGGCCGAACTTGGTCAGCGCCAGGTTGCTCGGCACGCCGCACAGCACGTAGCCGATGAAGAAGATGCCGGCGCCAAGGCCGTATACCGTTTCGCTGAATTTCAAGGCGTCGAGCATCTGCAACTTGGCGAAGCCGACGTTGACGCGATCGAGGTAGTTGAACAGGTAGCAGATGAAAATGAAGGGGATCAGGCGCAGGGTGATGCGCTTGTAGACAGCGTTTTTGTCGTCATCGTTGGCCTGGGCGGCAGCGGCGCTCTGTGACATGGCGTTCTCTCTTTATTATGATTTTGTGCGATGCAAAGGTAACGTTGATCGCCTGAAGAGTCTCGGCCACGTTGCCGGGTGATGTCTTTGTGCTCGCGCACAGTCAAGCCTGTTTTGCGCTGTGCCTATGAACAACCCGCTTTCAAGAACATCTTTTAAGGAGATGGGCTCCATGTTCGAGCTGGATCATGACTTGGCCCAGGATATCGTCGACCGCACCATGGCCATCCTGCCCTATAACGTCAACGTCATGGACAGTCAGGGGCTGATTCTCGGCAGTGGCGAACCCGAACGCATCAACACCCGGCATGAAGGCGCGCAATTGGTGCTGGCCAACGGTCGCGTGGTGGAAATCGACGGCCAGACCGCCAAGCACCTCAAGGGCGTGCAACCGGGCATCAACCTGCCGCTGCTGCACGACCAGCGCCTGATCGGCGTGCTGGGCATCACTGGCGAACCGGAGCTGTTGCGCACCTATGCGGAACTGGTGCGCATGACCGCCGAGATGCTGGTCAGCCAGCGCCATCAACAGGCCGAGCAGCAATGGCGCCGCCAGCGTTGCGACGATTTGCTGGCGTTGCTCCTGGCCGAGACCGGTGACTCACCACGCTTGGTGGACGAAGCCCTGCAACTGGGGCTCAAACCGCAGATGACGCGCACGCCCTATCTGTTCGAGCTGGGTGTCGGCCAATCGGCGGAGGCCTTGAGCGCCTGGTTGAGCAGCCGCTACCCGGACAGCTGGTGTGTCAGCTCGGCGCAGTTTTCGTTGCTATGGTGCCGCCCAGCCGCCGCGCCCGTGGACAACCCCCGGCTGCTGGAAAAACTCGACAGCCTGGGCTGGAATGTGCTGCGCGTGGCGGTGGGCGGACAGGCCGATGGCTTGGCCGGACTGCGCCGCTGTTATCGCCGCGTCGGCGATTTACTCGCTTATGGTCGGGACGTGCTGCCGCACACCCGCTTGTTGATCCTCAATCGCTACCGCCTGCCGGTCATGCTGTGGCGCCATCGCAACGACGATGCCCTGGACGAATTGCTCAGCCCCTTGCGCAAGGTGCTGGCCAAGGACACCAATGGACAGCTATTGGCCACGCTGCGCAGTTGGTGCGAGCACGACGGCCAGAGCCAGGCCTGCGCCGATGCTCTGGGTATCCACCGCAACAGCCTGCGCTACCGCATGGAGCGCATCGCCGAACTCAGTGGCGTCGATCCACTGACCCTGGACGGCATGCTTGCGTTGTACCTTGGCGTGCAGTTGTTGCCTCAACCTTTGTCGGAATGAACAACAAAGCTCACCCACACTTGTGCATCGGACCGGCGTCAGCAGCGGTGCCAACTGGCAGCATGGGCGTTATAAAAACCGGAGAAAGCCCATGAAAATCATCATCGCCCCCGATTCGTTCAAGGACAGCCTGAGCGCTGCAGGCGTCGCCCAGGCCATCGCCGACGGGCTGTCCCAGGTCTGGCCGGATGCACAACTCATCCAGTGCCCGATGGCCGATGGTGGTGAAGGGACGGTGGATGCTGTGCTCGCCGCCTGTAACGGTGAGTTGCGCCGTCAATGGGTACAAGGCCCCTTGGGTGTGACGGTGGAGGCGCGCTGGGGCTGGCTCGCCGACAGTCATACCGCAATCATCGAAATGGCCGAAGCCAGCGGCCTGCAATTGGTGCCACCGGGGCAGCGCGATGCCTGCTCAAGCAGCACCTATGGCACCGGCGAGCTGATCCGCGCGGCCCTCGGCCTCGGTGCGCGGCGCATCATCCTGGCGATTGGCGGCAGTGCCACGAATGATGGCGGCGCGGGTGCGATGCAGGCGCTGGGCGTGCAACTGTTCGACGCCCAGGACCAAGCGTTGCCACCTGGCGGGCTGGCCCTGGCGCGACTGGCGCGCATGAGCCTCAAGCAGCTTGACCCACGCCTTGCCGATGTCCGCTTCGAAATCGCAGCCGACGTCAACAACCCCCTGTGCGGCCCCCACGGCGCTTCGGCGATTTTCGGCCCGCAAAAAGGCGCCAATCCCGACCAGGTGCTACAACTGGATGCTGCCCTTGGCCACTTCGCCGAGCACTGCGCCCGAGTGCTGCCCAGGGACGTACGCGATGAGCCCGGCAGCGGCGCCGCCGGTGGCCTGGGTTTTGCGGCCAAGGCCTTTCTCGGCGCGCAGTTCCGTGCCGGCGTAGAGGTCGTCGCCGAGCTGGTCGGACTGGAATACGCCGTACGCGGCGCCGACCTGGTCATTACCGGTGAAGGGCGTTTCGACGCCCAGACCCTGCGCGGCAAAACCCCGTTTGGCGTGGCCCGTATCGCCCGGCAACACGGCGTTCCGGTCATCGTGATTGCCGGCACCCTGGGCGACGGCTACGAACAGATGTATGCCCACGGCGTCGATGCCGCGTTTGCATTGCCCGCAGGCCCCATGAACCTGGAACAGGCATGCAGCGAGGCGCCGCGATTGCTGCGTGAGCGGGCAGCGGATATCGCGCGGGTGTGGCGGGTGGCTACGTTGCACGGTCGGTAGAGGCGACCCTACACTGGCCGACCCTGTGTCTTTCAACGGATGAAACACAATGCCCACGGCTGAACCCGTTATCGTTATCCAACGTTTTACCGAAGCCCATCTGGAAGGTGTCACCGCGCTTTATAACGAGCCGGCGGTGTGTCGTCAGGTGTTGCAGATGCCGTTCCAGTCGGTCGAGGCATGGCGCAAGCGCCTGGTCCTGGATAACGAGCGGCGCTTGCAACTGGTGGCGTTGCATGAGGGTGGAGTGGTGGGGCAGCTTGGTCTGGAGCAGTATCTGCGTGTGCGCCAGAGCCATGCCGGTTCACTCGGCATGGGTGTGGCCACGGCCTGGCAGGGTAAAGGTGTGGGATCCCGCCTGCTGTCGGCCGCACTGGAGGTGGCCGACAACTGGATGAACCTGCACCGCGTGGAGCTGACGGTATATGCCGATAACGAAGCCGCGCAGCGTCTGTATCGCAAATTCGGCTTCGAGGTCGAAGGTCGCTTGCGCGATTACGCGGTGCGTGACGGCCAGTTCGTCGACACCCTTAGCATGGCGCGCCTGCGCAGCGCTCCTTAATCCTGCAGTGCAAACGCCACCGCTGCCTGCGCATGCAGCTCGGTGGTGTCCAACAGCGGCAGGTCACTGTGCTCGGGCTTGATCAGCAAGCCGATTTCCGTGCAACCCAGGATGATCGCCTGGGCGCCGCGGGCGGTCAGAGACTCGATCACGCGTTGGTAGACCTCGCGTGAGGCGTCGCTGATCACGCCAACGCACAGTTCTTCGTAAATGATCCGGTGCACGGCTTGGCGTTCGTCGGCGTCCGGCACCAGAACATTCAAGCCCTGGGCGGCCAGGCGGGATTTGAGAAAGTCCTGTTCCATGGTGAAGGCGGTGCCCAACAGGCCCACGGTCAAGGTGCCGGCTTGAACGGCTGCGGCGCCGGCAGCATCGGCGATATGCAGGAAGGGGATCGACACCGCGGACTCGATGCGCGGTGCCACCAGATGCATGGTGTTGGTACACAGCACTACGCACTCTGCGCCACCAGCCTCCAGACGGCGGGCGGCGTCTTCGAGGATCAGCGCAGTGTCGTCCCAGCGCCCGGCGTGCTGAGCCTGTTCAACCGGGCCGAAGTCCACGCTGTACATCAACAGTTGCGCCGAGCGCAGCGGGCCGAGCTGGTCGCGTACGCGCTGGTTGATGATGCGGTAATACTCGGCGCTGGACTCCCAGCTCATGCCGCCGATCAGGCCGATGGTGCGCATGCGATGCTCCTGACAAAGAAAGTCGCCTCACCTTACCCATCGGGCTTCGATTAGTCATACGCAGTTGTCGGCGAAATGACCGGTGCAGTTATGCGACAGCGCTATTTCCCCAGATTTCGCTATACCTACAGCTCCATGTTTCGATGATCGTCAGGGAGTTGAAGATGAACACACGGCGAATGATCAGCACACTGTGCCTCGCTGCAATCGGAATGACCGGCTGTGCCAGCCAGATCACCCCACCCGAGGAGTACTCGGGTTTTCTCTCGGATTACAGCCAGCTCAAGGAAGCCAAGTCACCCTCGGGCGCTGAAGTGATGCGCTGGGTCGACCCGCAACTGGACCTGAGCCGCTACCACGCGGTGTACATCGAGCCGACCCAGTTCTACCCCAAGCCGCAGCCCACCGCGAAGATCCCCGACAGCACCCTCAACGGCATCAATACGTACTACAACCAGGCGCTAAAACGTGAACTGGAAAAGTCCCTGCCATTGGCCAACGCACCGGCGCCAGGCGTGATTGTGGTGCGTGCGGCCATCACGGCGGTCAGCAGCAAGACCGAAGCGCTCAAACCCTACGAGTATGTGCCGGTGGCCTTGGTGGTGGCGGCGGTCAGTACCGGCACGGGTATGCGTGACCAGGAAACCACGCTGGGTACCGAGGCGCAATTTCTCGACGGTGCCAGCGGCAAGGTCCTGGCCCAGGTGGTGCGCAAGGGCACCGGCAAGCCACTGTCCAACGAGGCGCAAGTCATGAAGGCAGGGGATGTGAAGGGCGTGATCGATGGCTGGGCGTCGGATTTGCACCAATCCTACGTGAAGCTGGAAAAACATTAGCAGGGGGCAGGTTTTGTCCGGGGCTGGGAGCGCACATGCGGTGCGACAATTCGACAAGCCTGCTCACTACAAAAGCGGATCCACTGTAGTGAGCGGGCTTGTCCCGCGCTGGGCCGCGAAGCGGCCCCAATAAGGCCGTCGCGTTTATCCAGCCAGTTCGTGGTTTCAGGTTTCAGGGGCGCTGCGCACCCCGGCGCAGGACAAACCTGCTCACCACAAAAAACGCGTGGTGGGCAGGGGAGTTACTTGAGCGGAACCAGCGGCGGCAGTTTCCACTGACCGTTGACGGCCTCGGGCTTGGGCAGGTAGATGCGCAACACCGCGTAGAAAGGACCGGTGGGCGCCGGCAGCCAGTTGCTCTGCTCATCCTTGGGTGGCTCATGGTGTTGCAGGGCCAGGGTCAGGCCACCGTCGGCATCGCGCTTCAAGGTCGACAGCATGTGCGAGTTGATCTCGTAGCGCTTCTTGTGGTTCGACACCAACAGTTTGGTCTTGGCGTCGTACATGGTCAGCGCCCAGAATGCGTCGGCCGGGGGCAGTTGGTCCTTGGCAAACCGTACGATGTAGCTGTGGCGTGCACCGTTGGCGGGCTTGCCTTCGCTGTCCAGGGTGTAGCGCAGGGCGATCGACTCATCGGCCGAGTTGCCGAAGATGTTCTGGATGGCACCGGCGTAGCGGTACAGGTAGTTGTTTTTCAGGCGGTCGCGGCTACCGAACAGCTCGCTGTTGGCGACGGCATGGGTGTCGAGCTTGTCTTTCTTGAACGCGGCGTATTCGGCGCGCGCGTCGGAAATGCCGTCATCCAGCGCCTTGCGTTGTTCGGCGGTCAGTTGATTGACCTTGAATGGCGCGCCGGGGGCGATGCCGATTTTGGCGAAACGGGCCAGCAGGTCTTTTTCGCTGTCCTGGGGCGCGGCGAACGTCAGCATGAAGTTCAGGTAGCGAAACAATTGCGGGCCTTCGGTCATGGTCGCCGTCGGCTTGGGCCATTCGATCTTCGGCACACTGGCGGGGGCGGCCTGCTTCACGTAGTTGCTCAGCGACTGCACCTTGTAGCCATTCTGGATCTGCTTGACCTTGTTCAAGTCCTTTTCGTCGAACAACTGCGTGCGGTAAAGCGCCACGGCGATGTTGCTCTCGCTGTAGACCACGCGGTCCACGTCCACCGGCTGCTGCCCCTTCCAGCCGGGACCGGCGATCATGTAGTGGCCACCGTTGTTGCCGGTACTACGGGTGCCCAGGTACGCGAAGTTCTGCGTATAGAGGTCCATCAGTTGCACGGAGTAGTAGCGGTTGTCTTCGATCCTGGGCAGGGTCAGTACCAACGGCTCGCGGCGCAGGTCCATCCACACGAAGGAGTAGGGCGTGTCCGGGTTCGGCGTGGCGAACGCGGTGTCCTTGGGGGTGAACACCTGGGCGGTATTGCCAATGTGGTTGAACGATGCCTTGAAATTGACACCACCCTTGTCAACAGCCTGGGTGTAAAGCGTCTTGTACATTTCCACCACCGGATAGCCATACAGGTAGGCTTCCTTGGCAATGGCGCGCGCTTCGTCGGGAGTTGCCGAGAAGTCGGCCCAGGCACCGGTGCTCATGACTATCGAGAGGCTCGCCAACAGCAGGCGCGTCGGTTTTCCAATCATGGGGTTGCGTCCTTCCAGAGATCTTTTCAAAGGCGGGGGGATCAAAGCGCCGAGTTTCGCGTTTTATTCGCCTGACGTCACGTTAATCCCGGCGGGTAGCGTGACGTGGGCGGACGGATTCGGCTGGATCAGACGCTCGGCAGCATCGCCTTGACCTTGTCGCGCAACTGATCGATGGAAAAAGGCTTGCCGATCATCTGCATGCCGCTTGGCAGGTCGATAGTCTCGGCGTAGCCGCTGGCAAACAGGATGGGCAGGGCGGGGCGCAGTGCGCGAACCTTGTTTGCCAGGTCTTTGCCATCCATGTCAGGCAGGCCGACGTCGGTCATCATCAGGTCGATAACCTGATCCGGGGCATTGACGATCGTGAGGGCCTCTTTGGCATCGGCGGCCTCAAGCACCTGAAACTCCAGTTCTTCAAGTACATCGACGATCAGCATGCGTACGATAGCGTCATCTTCGACTACAAGGATGGTGGAGGCAGCGGCGGACATAAGTAGGGTTCCCGAGAAGTGGAGGTGCAGGTCTTGATCGAATACAGACCATCCTCTAATGAGTCATGACAATCTCGGCAAGTTCCCGGCTTGGGGATGGCATTGTGAAGGCATTCGCCGGGAATGTCTCGCTTGAGCCGTTCAAACCGGTCTGGGCCCGCGCTTTGATTCGAATGAATCAGTAGGCATTTGCGCCAAGTTGTCGCGTAAACATAGCCCTGGCCATCGACTTTGGGGCAAACTCCCGGTTTTTCCGTACCAGGCCAAGGCATGCCCATGACTCCCGTGTCGTCCATCGATGAAAAGAGCTTTCGTACGCTGCTGAGCCGCAACGTGGCGCTGCCACTGAGTGTGGGCGTGCTCAGCGCGGTGTTTTTCGTCTGCCTGATCACCTACCTGCTGACCGTGATCAAGTGGGTCGAGCACACCGACCGGGTGATCAATAACCTGAACGAGTCCTCCAAACTGACGGTGGACCTGGAAACCGGCCTGCGTGGCTTCCTGATCACTGGCGACGAGCATTTCCTCGACCCCTATGAAGTGGCCAAGCCGCGCATCATCGCCGACTTGCGCAACTTGCAGGAGCTCGTATCGGACAACCCGCAGCAAGTAGACCGTCTCAAGCGCCTGGAAGCCATGCAGGTGGAGTGGAATACCTACGCTCAGTCGATGATTGACTTGCAGCGCTCCAGTGGCGACTACCGTGGCGCCGTCAAGGCGGGTCGGGGCAAGCGGCTGACCGATGAGATCCGCAGGGAGTACGACGATGCGGTGGCGATGGAGCAACAGTTCCGTATCGCGCGCAATGACGATGTGACCCGCACTACCGTTATCAGCGTGACCCTCTACCTGGCGTTCGTATTGGGCCTGAGCGGCTTTCTGGCGTATATCGGTCGAAAAAATTTACTATCTCTTTCAGAGAGTTACAGTGCAAGCCTCGCGTCACAACAGAGGACTGCCCAACGCCTTCAACAGCAAGCCTGGCTGCGCAACGGCCAGACCGAACTGGCGGAGCAGGTGCTGGGTCAACTGACCCTGAACCTGCTGGGGCGCAATATCCTGCAGTTCTTCGCCCAATACATGGGCTCGGCGGTCGCTGCGCTGTACGTGCGCGAAGAGCACGGCGGCCTCAAGCGCGTGGCCACTTACGGATTCTCCCGTGAACAGGAACAACTGGAACAATCGATCTACAGCGATGAGGGTATCGTCGGCCAGGCCGCCCAGCTCGATCGCCTGATTCGTCTGGATGATGTGCCGGTGGACTATTTCAAGGTCAGCTCGGGCCTGGGCGAGGGCACCCCCCGCAGCGTGCTGGTGATGCCGACCAGCGATGATGACCGCGTCAATGGCGTGGTCGAGCTGGGTTTCCTGCGTCCGCTGGAAGAGCGCGACGTCGAACTGCTGGAGCTGATTGCCGGCAACATCGGCACCTCCATCGAAGCGGCGCGCTATCGCCAGCGTCTGCAAGAGGTCTTGGCCGAGACCCAGCAGCTCAATGAAGAGCTGCAAGTGCAGCAGGAAGAACTCAAGACCGCCAACGAAGAGCTGGAAGAGCAGTCACGCATCCTCAAGGAGTCCCAGGCTCACCTGGAAACCCAACAAGCCGAGCTTGAGCAGACCAACGAGCAACTGGCTGAACAGACCCAGACCCTGGCCGAGCAGCGCGACGCCATGGACCGCAAGAACGTCGAACTCAACGAAGCGCAGCGGGAGCTGGAAGACCGTGCCGAGGAGTTGCAGCGCTCCAGCAAGTACAAGTCCGAATTCCTCGCCAACATGTCCCACGAGCTGCGCACACCGCTGAACAGCTCGCTGATCCTGGCCAAACTGCTGGCCGAGAACCCCCAGGAAAACCTCAGCGCTGAACAGGTCAAGTTTGCCGAGTCGATTTATTCGGCGGGCAATGACTTGCTCAACCTGATCAACGACATCCTGGATATCTCCAAGGTGGAAGCCGGCAAACTGGAAATGCGCCCGGAGACCTCCAGCGTGTTGCGCCTGGTGGACGGTTTGCGCGGCATGTTCGAACCCCTGGCGGCTGACCGCAAGCTCGGTTTCAAGGTGGAAGTGCAGGACGGTACGCCGGACATGCTGTTCACCGACCGCCAACGCCTGGAGCAGATCCTCAAGAACCTGCTGTCCAACGCGGTCAAGTTCACCGAGCAGGGTGAAGTCAGCCTGTCGGTGTCCCGTGCACCGGGCGAAGGCATTGCGTTCAGCGTGCGCGATTCGGGGATCGGTATTGCCCCGGACCAACAGGAAAGCATCTTCGAAGCCTTCCGCCAGGCTGACGGCACCACCAATCGACGCTATGGCGGCACCGGCCTGGGCCTGTCGATTTCCCGTGATCTGGCCACGCTTCTGGGCGGCTATATCAGCGTGAGCAGCGAGCCGGGCAAGGGCAGCATTTTCACCCTGGTACTGCCGGAGCAGTATGTGGAACGCGAGCAGGACATCGCCTCGGTCGAGGCGCCGCGTCAAGTGGTGGTCGCGCCCGTGCCGGCACCGACGCCGATCAAGGTGTCACCGATGCCGGTGGCCGACGCCCAGTTGATTCCGCGCTTCGCCGATGACCGTGACAAGGCGCCTTTCTCCAGCCGCTGCATCCTGGTGGTGGAAGACGAGCCTAACTTCGCCCGCATCCTGTTCGACCTGGCCCACGAACTGGGTTATCACTGCCTGGTGGCCCATGGTGCGGACGAAGGCTACAGCCTGGCCGAAGAATACGTGCCCGACGCCATCCTGCTGGACATGCGCCTGCCGGATCATTCCGGCCTGACCGTGTTGCAGCGGCTCAAGGAGCATGCCAACACCCGCCATATCCCGGTGCATGTGATTTCCGTGGAAGACCGCGTCGAAGCCGCCATGCACATGGGCGCCGTGGGTTATGCGGTAAAACCCACCACCCGTGAAGAGCTCAAGGACGTGTTCGCACGCCTGGAAGCCAAACTGACCCAGAAGGTCAAGCGCGTGCTGCTGGTGGAAGATGACGATTTGCAGCGCGACAGCATTGCCCGCCTGATCGGCGACGATGACATCGAAATCACCGACGTCGGCTATGCCCAGGCCGCCCTGGACCTGCTGCGCACCAATATCTACGACTGCATGATCATCGACCTCAAGCTGCCGGACATGCTCGGCAATGAGCTGCTCAAGCGCATGTCCACCGAAGATATCTGCTCGTTCCCGCCGGTGATCGTCTACACCGGGCGCAACCTGACCCGTGATGAAGAGGCCGATCTGCGCAAGTATTCACGCTCGATCATCATCAAGGGCGCGCGCTCGCCGGAGCGGTTGCTGGACGAAGTCACACTGTTTCTGCACAAAGTCGAATCCCAGCTGTCCCATGATCGCCAGAAGATGCTCAAGACCGCACGCAGCCGCGACAAGGTCTTCGAGGGGCGCAAGATCCTGCTGGTGGACGACGATGTGCGCAATATCTTCGCCCTGACCAGTGCCCTGGAGCACAAAGGCGCCGTGGTGGTGATCGGGCGTAACGGCCGCGAAGCCATCGACAAACTCAATGAAGTCGACGATATCGACCTGGTGTTGATGGACGTGATGATGCCGGAGATGGACGGCTACGAGGCCACTGCCTTGATCCGCCAGGACCCGCGCTGGAAAAAACTGCCGATCATCGCCGTGACGGCCAAGGCCATGAAGGACGATCAGGAGCGCTGCCTGGCGGCGGGTTCCAACGATTACCTGGCCAAGCCGATCGATCTGGATCGTCTGTTTTCACTGATCCGCGTCTGGCTGCCAAAGATGGAACGCATTTAAGTGGAGCGAAGTTTTTTGGAAAAAAGCAGCGATATCGAGCTGCGCCTGTTGATCGAGGCGATTTACCTCAAGTACAGCTACGACTTTCGCGACTACTCCGGCGCGTCGGTCAAGCGCCGCGTGGCCCACGCCCTGCGCCAGTTCGACTGCGCCACCATTTCCGCGTTGCAGGAGCGGGTGCTGCATGATCCGGCGGCGTTCATGCAATTGCTGCAGTTTCTGACGATTCCGGTGAGCGAGATGTTTCGCGACCCCTCGCACTTTCTCGCGATCCGCCAGGAAGTGGTGCCGCTGCTCAAGACCTACCCCTCGATCAAGATCTGGATCGCCGGTTGCAGCACGGGGGAGGAGGTGTACTCCATGGCCATTCTGCTGCGCGAGGAAGGCTTGCTGGAGCGTACGATCATTTACGCCACGGATATCAACCCGGCGTCCCTGGAGAAAGCCAAGCAGGGGATTTTTTCCCTGGAGAACGTGCGAGCCTACACCGCGAACTACCAGCAGGCGGGCGGGCAACGTTCATTTGCCGACTACTACACCGCGGCATACGATTACGCGATCTTCGACAAGAGCCTGCGCGAGAATGTCACCTTTGCCGATCACAGCCTGGCGACCGATAGCGTATTCTCCGAAACACAATTGATTTCATGCCGCAACGTACTGATTTATTTCAATAAAAAGTTGCAGGATCGGGCGTTTGGCCTGTTTCATGAATCTTTGTGCCATCGCGGCTTCCTGGTGCTGGGCAGCAAGGAAACCCTGGACTTTTCAGCCTACGGCAAACAGTTCGAACCCTTGGTCAAGCAGGAACGGATCTACCGAAAATCATGAATGCAACGGCGGCCACCCCGGTATCGGTTCCGGGTATAGAAGCAATCGTGATCGGTGCCTCCGCAGGCGGCGTCGAGGCATTGCTGACTGTGTTCGGGCAACTGCGCGAAGGCTTCGGTTTGCCGATCGTCACCGTATTGCACTTGCCGGACGAACGCCGCAGCCAGTTGGCAGAAGTGTTTGGCCGCCGTGTGGCGATGCCCGTGGTCGAAGCACGGGACAAGGAACTGATCCAGCCCGGCACCCTGTATTTCGCCGGCCCCGGTTATCACTTGTCGGTGGAGCATGATCGTAGCCTGTCGTTGAGCCAGGAAGATCGCGTGCACCATTCAAGGCCTGCCATCGATTTCCTCTTTGAGTCTGCCGCCGACACCTACGGCAAGAGCCTGCTGGCCATTCTGCTGACGGGCGCCAACCACGACGGCGCGCGAGGCCTGGCCCACGTCAAACAACAAGGCGGAACCACTGTCGTGCAGGACCCCGCTGAAGCACGCGTTGCCGTTATGCCCCTTGCGGCTCTGGCCCTGCACACCCCCGACCATATTCTTCCGCTGAGCCGCATTGGCTCGCTGCTGGCTTCCCTGGAATCCTCCCCATGCTAAGTCCCATCCAGGCCAAATTGCTGATCGTCGACGATCTGCCGGAAAACCTGCTGGCCCTCGAAGCGCTGATCAAGCGCGAGGATCGCCAGGTGTTCAAGGCATTGAGCGCCGACGAGGCCTTGTCACTGTTGCTGGAGCACGAGTTCGCCATGGCGATTCTCGACGTGCAGATGCCCGGCATGAACGGTTTCGAGCTGGCCGAATTGATGCGCGGTACCGAGAAAACCAAAAACATTCCGATTGTGTTTGTCAGCGCCGCTGGCCGTGAACTCAATTACGCCTTCAAGGGCTATGAGAGCGGCGCCGTGGACTTCCTGCACAAACCGCTGGATATCCACGCGGTGAAAAGCAAGGTCAACGTATTCGTCGACCTGTATCGCCAGAGCAAGGCCATGAAGCAGCAGGTCGAAGCCCTGGAGCGCAGCCGGCGTGAACAGGAGCTGTTACTGACGCGCCTGCAGGCCACCCAGGCCGAATTGGAGCAGGCGGTGCGCATGCGCGACGACTTCATGTCGATCGTCGCCCACGAAGTGCGAACGCCGCTCAACGGGCTGATCCTGGAGACCCAGTTGCGCAAGATGCACCTGGCGCGAGACAACGCCGCTGCGTTCACCCTGGACAAGATGCATGCCATGGTCGACCGCGATGAACGTCAGATCCAGAGTCTGATCCGTCTGATCGAAGACATGCTCGACGTGTCGCGCATCCGCACCGGCAAATTGTCGATTCGCCCGGCTCGGTTCGACCTGGCGCAATTGGTCAGTAACCTGGTGGAGAACTTTGCCCCGCAAGTGGCGGCGGCGGAATCGTCCATGCACCTGGTGGCCGAAGGCCCTGTGGAAGGTCATTGGGATGAGTTCCGCATTGAACAGGTGATTACCAATCTGCTGACCAACGCCTTGCGCTATGGCGCCAAGAGCCCGGTGGACGTGCGGGTGTATGCCGAACACGGCGAGGCTCGGGTGGAGGTGCGTGACCGCGGCATCGGCATCAGCGAAGAGAACCAGAAACGTATTTTCCAGCAGTTCGAGCGTGTGTCCGCCAGCCATGTGGCGGCGGGGCTGGGCCTGGGCCTGTTCATTTCCGAGCAGATCGTCGTGGCCCATGGCGGCACCATCGAAGTCGAAAGCCGGATCGGCGAGGGTGCGTTGTTTCGCATGTGCCTGCCGCTTGACGCCTCGGCATGAAATCAATCGTCGGCGCAACGCAACCTCTGCGTGACCCCATGGTCGTAATTGCAGCTATTGACCGGACAAAGGCTTCCCATGAGTGAAGATGCACAAGATGTCGTTCTCATCGTCGAGGACGACGAATCCATTATGTTTGTGCTGGGTGAATACCTGGCGGGCCTGGGCTATCGGGTGTTGAAGGCGATCGACGGGGAGCAGGCCTTCGAAATTCTCGCGACCAAGCCGCACCTGGACCTGATGGTCACGGACTACCGTCTGCCAGGTGGCATTTCCGGGGTACAGATTGCCGAGCCTGCGATCAAGCTGCGTCCGGAACTGAAGGTGATCTTCATCAGCGGTTACCCGCAGGAGATTCTCGACTGCAACAGCCCGATCACGCGCAACGCACCGATCCTGGCCAAACCGTTCGACCTGGATACGTTGCAGGAGCACATTCAGCGTTTGCTGGCCTGACCCCCCCCCGCAGGGCTGCGCCGCAGCCCTGAGCGGCTCCAGTCAGTTCCGGATCATCTCCCGAACCTTGGCCGTCAGCAGGTCGAAGGTGAACGGTTTGGTGATCAACTGCATGCCCGGGTCGAGGAACCCGCCTCGCACCGCCGCATGCTCGGCATAGCCCGTGATAAACAGCACCTTGAGGTCGGGACGAATCTGCCGGCCGATTTCGGCCAACTGGCGGCCGTTCATGCCCGGCAGCCCGACATCACTGATCAACAGGTCGATGCGCTGGTCGGATTCGATGATCGGCACCGCCGTATCGGCGTCACCGGCCTCGACAAAACCATATCCCAGCTCCTTGAGTACGGCGCTGACCAGCACCCGCACCGCCGGATCATCCTCGACGATCAGCACGGTCTCGCCGGCATTGGCGAACGGCAACAGCGCCGGATTCACGGCTTCTTCTGCTGCGACTTCACCCATGAAGCGCGGCAGGAACAGGCTGACCGTGGTGCCCTTGTCGACTTCGCTGTGAATCGTCACATGACCATGGGACTGGCGGGCAAAGCCGTAGATCATCGACAGACCCAGGCCGGTGCCCTGACCGATCGGCTTGGTGGTGAAGAAGGGGTCGAACACGCGGCTGATCACGCCCTCCGGGATACCGCAGCCGGTGTCGCTGACGCTCAGTTCCACGTAGTCACCGGGCTTCAGGCTGCCATAGGCCGCCGTGAATACGCTGTCGAGGTGGCGATTGGTGGTTTCCACCACCAGCTTGCCGCCGTTGGGCATGGCGTCCCGGGCGTTGATTACCAGGTTGAGCAGGGCGCTTTCCAGTTGGTTGGGATCCGCTTCGGCGATCCACAGTTGACCGTCCAGGCGCATATCCAGGGCGATGCTTTCATTGATGCTGCGTTGCAGCAACTCGCCCATGGAGGTCACCAGATGGTTGAGCTCCACGGGCTTGGAGTCCAGGGACTGACGGCGTGAAAACGCCAGCAGACGGTGGGTGAGGCCGGCAGCACGGTTGGCCGAGGTTACGCCCAGGTCGATCAGGCTGTCGATGTCGTCCAGCCTGCCCCGGGCAACGCGCCTGCGCAGCAGTTCCAGGCTGCCGATGATGCCGGTGAGCATGTTGTTGAAGTCATGGGCGATGCCGCCGGTCAATTGGCCGACCGCTTCCATTTTCTGCGACTGGCGCAGCGCATCTTCGTTGTGACGCAGCTGCGCGGTGCGTTCTTCCACCTGTTGCTCGAGGGTTTCCAGGGTGCTTTGCAGGCGCTGCTCGCTCTGGCTCAAGTCCACCAGGCGGTCACGGGCCTCATACTGACGGCGCCGCCCGCGCAGAGCCGCGCTCACCAGGCTGATCAGAGTGACGGGGTGAAAAGGCCGCTCCAGAAACGTGACATTACCCAGCAGACCACTCAGGTGCGACGAGCCGTTCTGCTCGCTGCCGCCATGATGGGTCATCAAGACAATGGGCAAATCAGACCAGGCCGGTTGCTGGTGCAGTTGCTCCAGCAGCGGCTCAAGATCGACGCCGTGCAACGCTTCCGCTGCGATGATCAGCAATCCTGCGCCTTGTTCCAACGCCTCGCACATTGTTACCAGGCTGTCGGCGACGATGCCGTGGTAGCCGGCTTCGTTGAGCATCATCAACGCCAGGGTACTGTCACGCCCCAGCGGGGCGAGAACAATTGCGCGTTCGGAAACGGGAGGCAAGTTGCTCACTGAGCATTGTCCTTGAGCAGTGGAGCGGCGGCGCCCATGTAGTTGGGAACGCCGCGCAGCACGCCCTGGAACGCGTCCAGAGGCTCACCGATGGTCATGCCCTGAGCGCCGATGCGGTATTCGCGAATCGTCGACTCATGGCTGCCGGTGCGTTTCTTGATGATCGAGATGGCGCGACGCACCTTGCCCAGGGCTTCGAAGTAACGCAGCAGGATGACTGTGTCGGCCAGGTACGTAATGTCCACCGGGGCCTGCATATCGCCCACCAGACCATGCTGGGCAACGGTCATGAAGGTCGCCGCACCGCGCCGGTTGAGGTACAGCAGCAGTTCGTGCATGTGCAGGATCAGCGCGTTCTCTTCCGGCATCGCGGCTTGATAACCGTTGACGCTGTCGATCACCACCGTCTTGATGCCGCGCTCATCGACGCAGCGTCGTACGCGGTGGGAAAACTCGCCGGGGGACAATTCGGCGGCGTCGACTTGCTCGATCAGCAGGTTGCCGGTGGCTTGCAGAGCCTGCAGATCGATGCCCATGTGTTTCATGCGCTCGAACAACAGCCCCAGTTCTTCATCGAAAATGAACAAGGCAGCCTTTTCGCCTCGGGCGACGGCGGCGGTAGCGAATATCATCGAAATCAGCGACTTGCCGGTACCTGCCGGGCCGAGGATCAGGCTGCTGGAGCCGGTTTCTATACCTCCACCCAGCAAGGCATCGAGCTCGCGAATGCTACTGGTGAGGGTTTCGCGTACATAGCCACTGCGGTGTTCGGCCGCCACCAGACGAGGGAAGACGTGCACGCCGTCCTGCATGATGGTGAAGTCATGGAAACCGCCACGGTACTTCTGACCACGGTACTTGACTACGCGAACCCGGCGGCGTTCGGCGCCATAGTTGGGCGTCAGTTCCTCCAGGCGAATCACGCCATGGGCCACACTGTGCACGGTTTTGTCGAGGGCTTCGGTGGTGAGGTCGTCCAGCAGCAGCACAGTGGCGTCGTAGCGCACGAAATAATGCTTGATCGCCAGGATCTGCCGACGATAACGCAGTGAGCTTTGTGCCAGCAGCCGAATTTCAGACAGGCTGTCGATGACCACCCGGGTCGGCTTTACCCGCTCGACCACTTCGAAAATCTGTCGGGTGGCTTCCCCCAGCTCCAGGTCGGAGGAATACAACAGACTCTGCTGATGCTCGGCATTCAGCAGGTTTTCCGGTGGGGTCAGCTCGAATATTTCGATGTTGTCATCCAGCTCCCACCCATGGGAACCGGCGCCCTGGCGCAGTTCGCGCTCGGTTTCCGACAGGGTGATGTACAGCGAGCGTTCACCGTTTTGCGCACCGGCCCGCAGAAAATGCAGGGCCACGGTGGTTTTACCGGTACCGGGTTCACCCTCCAGTAAGAACAGATGGCTGCGTGCCAGCCCTCCGGCCAGAATGTCGTCAAGACCTTCGATCCCGGTGGCCGCCTTTTCACTCAACAGCGCGTTGGATGTAGACAAGGACTGCCCTCATGTCATGTACAAGTAGAGGTGCGCGCCGCTCTGGGTGCGCCATATTCACTTGACCGTAACGGTTTGTGGCGGTTCCACGCTTTTACGGGGCGCGGTGGGATTTGCAACTTTTTGGAGTGGCTACAGGCCTTGCTGCAAGGCCGGGTCATCCGGGTTCTGCTGTTCGAGTTGTGCCAACAGCACCTGCACGTTCTGCAACTGGCCGGATTCCTTCCAGTAATTGACCAGCAGCACCCGCGCCTTGCGATTGGCCGGGTGACGTTGAAGGATGTCTTCCAGTTGGCGCTGAGCGGCTTCCAGCTCCTGTTGCGCGTGCAAGGTGGTGGCGAGGTCGTAGCGGTAATCCTGGTTATCCGGCTCCAGCTCCACCGCTTTCGACAACCCCAACAGTGCATACGGGCGCTCGCCATGGTGCAACAGCCACAGGCCCAGGGCGTGTTGCAGATAGGCCGAATCCGGGTGTGCCGCCAACTGCCGGGCCAGTAATTGGCGCGATTCGTCGGTCTTGCCTTGTTTATCCAGCAACTCGATCTGCGCCACCACCGCCTGCAGGTTGTCCGGTTGCAGGCGTACGGCTTGCTCCAGTGCATGTTGCGCATCGGGCAACAGCGCGCTGTGAATGTACAAACGCGCGAGCTGAATCCAGCCCTCGGCGGTTTCGGGCTGCCCCTTGAGCTTCTTCACGAATTCGTCGAGCACCTGCTGCAACGGCCCGAAATAAAGACCCAGGGTGTCCGGGGAGAGACCCAGCAGCGCGTTGGCAGCGGCGAAGCGTACGTCTTGTTCGGGGTCATCCAGCACCGGACCGAGCAGCAGGGTGCGCTGGCCGGTGGGCACCAGGCCGACGATGCTGTGGATCGCCGCTTCACGCACCAGCGGCGCGTCATTGGCCAGGTCTTTGTCGGCCAGTTTCAACGCCTGAGGGCTCGGGTAATTGGGCAGTTCGGCGTGCAGGGCCGCGCGGCGCTCGGGCGACAGGTCCGGGCGTCCCAGTTGCTGGTACAGCACGCGGGCGGCGCCAGGCTCGCCGTTGTGCGCCTGTCTCAGCGCCTTGGCGTAGCCATGGGCAATCGCCGGCGGCACGGCGACCGGTGTGGAGCGGGAGAAATACCAGGTGATCAGCACGATAAACAGCAGGGCGCACAGGCCGACGATGGAGTAACGGCGTGACTTTGACATGCAGGCGTCCGAGAGCGAAGGAGGCTAGTACAAAGCCATCAGCTTCGGTCAGACCACCGCGAGTGTCAAACCCGCCTCAGGTCAGCACGTACTCCAGCGGTTCCAGGACAGGCGGCAAATCGCTTTCACCAAGGGCCGCCAGCACGTCCCGCTCCAGGGTACGCAGGAGGGCGTTGCACGGCAGATCGTTTTCGTCGAAACCGAACGGGTCTTCCAGGTCATCGCCGATTTCATCAAGGCCAAAGAAGGTGTAACTGACGATGGCGGTGAACACCGGCGTCAACCAGCCCAAGGGCTCGGCCATGGCGAACGGCAGCAAAATGCAGAAGAGGTAGATGGTGCGGTGCAGCAGCAGGGTGTAAGGGAAGGGCAGCGGTGTGTGCTTGATGCGCTCGCATGACGCCTGCACCTGGCTCAGACTGACCAACCGGGTCTCCAGCTGGGTGTAACGCCACTCGCTGATCACACCTTGTTCGGCCAGCGCGGAAAAACGCCCGCCCACCTGTTGCAGCACCTGATCCGGCACATTCGGATGGCCGGCCGCCAGCCCAATCCAGGGTTGCACCGCCTGGCGTTCATCCTCGAGCCGCAAGCGCGCGATCAAACCATGGGCAAACCCGCACAAACCGCGCAACAGATATGCGCGCTCTGCCTTGTCGGCCAGCATCTGGGTCTCGCGGATCAGCGAACGCACCTCGATGATCATCTGCCCCAACTGCTTGCGCCCCTCCCACCAGCGGTCGTAGCAGGCATTGTTGCGAAAGCTCATGAAGATCGACAGCGACAAGCCCAGCAAGGTGAACGGCGTGGCATTGACCTTGGAAAAATACGCCGGGTGCCAGGTTTCCACCAACACGATCACCGACGCCAGCAAGGTCACCAGCAGGCTGCGCAGGGCAATACGCTTGGCAATCGAGCCCTTGAGGGAAAACAGGATGCCCAGGAGGTTGGGTTTGGGACGAACGATCATCAGGAAGCTTCTTCGGTGGCGCAGGCCAACAGGTTAGAAGCTGGCTGGCAGGGCGTCCAATCGCTTGGGCCGACCGACTCATCAGCGAGGTCTATGATCAAGGGCGGCATTGGCCAAACCAGTCAGCCACGTTGAAGGCTTTGACCATTGCCGCTCCGGTGCTCTGGAGCGACTATTTCCACGGTTTGCGTCCTGAAAATAAAAATACAGAAGGATTTGAAACGATGCGCGATTACTTGGCTGCCTCCACCGGGTTTGATTACCAGCACACCGTCAATGCGGCACTGTCCGGCACCTTGCAGGGGTTGAACGCCTGCGTGGAGTGTTGCGACCGCCACGCGCTGCCCGGGCGTATCGCGCTGTTTTGGGAGGGCAAGGACGGGCGCAGTGCCACTTCGACCTTTACCGATTTGCAGGACCAGGCCGCGCGTTTTGCCAACTTTCTGCTGGCCCAGGGCGTCAAGCGCGGTGACCGTGTGGCGGGCCTGCTGCCGCGTACTGCCGAATTGCTGGTGGTGGTATTCGCCACCTGGCGCATCGGCGCGGTCTATCAGCCGTTGTTTACCGCGTTCGGGCCCAAGGCCATCGAGCACCGTTTGAGCAGTTCGGGGGCTGCGCTGGTGGTCACCGATGCGGTCAATCGCCCCAAGCTGGTCGAAGTGGAAGGCTGCCCGACCATCGTCACGGTCGGCGGCGCTCGCGGTGAAGGCATTGTGCGGGGCGATTTCAGTTTCTGGGCTGAGCTGCCCAACCATTCCAACGTGTGCGAGCCCGTGCTGCTCGGTGCGGATGATCCGTTCCTGCTGATGTTCACCTCGGGCACCACCGGGCCCTCGAAGGCGTTGTCGGTGCCGCTCAAGGCCATCGTCGCATTTCAGAGCTACACCCGCGACGCAGTGGACCTGCGCCCCGACGACGCATTCTGGAACGTTGCCGACCCGGGCTGGGCCTATGGCATCTACTTCGGTGTGACCGGGCCGTTGTCCATGGGCCACCCGATCACCTTCTACGACGGCCCGTTCACCCTGGAAAGCACCTGCCGGGTGATCAACAAATATGGCATCACCAACCTGACTGGTTCCCCCACGGCGTATCGCTTGCTGATCGCCGGTGGCGAGCAGTTCGCCCGCGCGATCAAGGGCCGGTTGCGCATCGTCAGCAGCGCCGGCGAGCCGCTCAACCCGGAAGTGATCCGCTGGTTCGCCGACCACCTGGGCGTGACCATCCACGACCACTACGGCCAGACCGAACTGGGCATGGTGCTGTGCAACCACCATGGCCTGGAGCATCCGGTGCATGTGGGGTCGGCGGGTTTTGCCTCGCCGGGGCATCGCATCGTGGTGCTGGACGAGGACTGTCAGGAACTGCCCGCCGGCCGGCCGGGCATTCTGGCAATCGACCGCGAACAATCGCCAATGTGCTGGTTCGCCGGCTATGACGGCGTGAAGACCAAGGCCTTCGTCGGCAAGTATTACCTCAGCGGCGACACGGTGGAGCTGAACCCCGACGGCAGCATCAGCTTCGTGGGGCGCAGTGACGACGTGATCACCACCTCCGGCTACCGGGTCGGCCCGTTCGATGTGGAAAGTGCGTTGATCGAACACCCCGCCGTGATCGAAGCCGCTGTGGTCGGCAAACCCGACCCGGAGCGCACCGAACTGGTCAAGGCCTTCGTGGTGCTCGGCGAGCAGTACCGCGCCAATCCGGAACTGGCCGAGGAGCTGCGCCAGCACGTGCGCAAGCGTCTGGCCGCCCATGCCTACCCACGGGAAATCGAATTTGTCAGCGACTTGCCCAAGACCCCGAGCGGCAAGTTGCAACGCTTCATTTTGCGTAACCAGGAAATCGCGAAGGCCCAGGCGGCCGTTGCGTGACCCACTTTTAAGGAAACGATGATGCAGATTGAAAACAAGGTATTCCTGGTCAGCGGCGGCGCTTCGGGCCTCGGCGCGGCCACGGCCGAGATGCTCGTCGCCGCTGGCGCCAAGGTAATGCTGGTCGACCTGAACGCCGACGCCGTCGCCGCCAAGGCCAGGCAGTTGGGTGACAACGCGCGCAGCGCCGTGGCGGACATCAGCCAGGAAGCCGCCGCCGAAGCCGCCGTGCAGGCGGCCGTCGCCGCGTTTGGCGGTTTGCATGGCCTGGTCAACTGCGCCGGTGTGGTGCGCGGCGAGAAAATCCTCGGCAAAAACGGCCCCCATGGCCTGGCCAGCTTTGCCCAGGTGATCAACGTCAACCTGATCGGCAGCTTCAACCTGCTGCGCCTGGCCGCCGCCGCCATCGCTGAAACCGACGCGAACGCCGATGGCGAACGCGGGGTGATCATCAACACTGCATCGGTCGCCGCGTTTGACGGGCAGATCGGCCAGGCCGCGTATTCGGCCTCCAAGGGCGCGATTGCCAGCCTGACCTTACCCGCTGCCCGTGAGCTTGCGCGCTTCGGCATTCGGGTGATGACCATCGCCCCCGGCATTTTCGAAACGCCGATGATGGCCGGCATGACCCCGGAAGTGCGCGATTCCCTGGCCGCTGGCGTACCGTTCCCGCCACGCCTGGGCAAACCCGACGAATACGCCGCTCTGGTGCGACACATCATTGAAAACAGCATGCTCAATGGCGAGGTGATCCGTCTCGACGGTGCCTTGCGCATGGCAGCCAAGTAAGGAGACAGCGTCATGAACGATCCCATCGTTATTGTCAGCGCCGTGCGCACGCCCATGGGCGGGTTCCAGGGCGACCTCAAGAGCCTTACCGCCCCGCAACTGGGCTCTGCCGCCATACGTGCGGCGGTCGAGCGCGCCGGTATCGCACCGGATGCCGTGGATGAAGTGCTGTTCGGTTGTGTGCTGCCGGCCGGGCTCGGACAGGCCCCGGCACGCCAGGCGGCGCTCGGTGCCGGGCTGGACAAGGCCACCCGTTGCACCACCCTCAACAAAATGTGCGGCTCGGGCATGGAGGCCGCAATCCTGGCCCACGATGCGCTGGTGGCGGGCAGTGTCGATGTGGCGATTGCCGGCGGCATGGAAAGCATGTCCAACGCGCCCTACCTGCTGGACCGTGCCCGCAGCGGTTACCGCATGGGCCATGGCAAGGTACTCGACCACATGTTCCTCGACGGCCTGGAAGACGCCTACGAAAAAGGCCGTCTGATGGGCACCTTCGCCGAAGACTGCGCCATGCACAATGGCTTCAGCCGCGAGGCCCAGGACGCGTTTGCCATTGCCTCCCTGACCCGCGCCCAGGAAGCCATCACCCACGGCAGCTTCGCCGCCGAAATCGTGCCGGTACAGGTCACCGTCGGCAAAGAGCAGAAAACCATCCTGCATGACGAGCAGCCACCCAAGGCCAAGCTGGACAAGATCACCAGCCTCAAACCGGCGTTCCGCGAAGGCGGCACCGTCACGGCGGCCAACTCCAGCTCGATCTCCGACGGCGCGGCGGCGTTGCTGCTGATGCGTCAGTCCGAAGCGCAGCAGCGCGGCCTGAAACCCTTGGCGGTGATTCACGGGCACGCGGCCTTTGCCGATGAGCCGGGGCTGTTCCCGGTGGCACCGGTTGGCGCAATTCGCAAGCTGATGAGCAAGACCGGCTGGAATCTGGGCGAAGTTGACTTGTTCGAGATCAACGAAGCCTTTGCGGTGGTCAGCCTGGTGACCATGAGCAAGCTGGAAATCCCCCATGCCAAGGTCAATGTTCACGGCGGTGCCTGTGCGCTGGGCCATCCGATCGGTGCTTCCGGCGCGCGGATCCTGGTCACGCTGCTGTCAGCCCTGCGCCAAAAAGGCCTCAAACGTGGGGTAGCCGCCATTTGCATCGGCGGCGGCGAAGCCACGGCCATGGCCGTCGAATGCCTGTATTAAGGCTTTTTATCTCAGAGGCAGCCCATGCTCCCCAATGAAGAACAGCTGCAAATCCGCGAGGCGGCCGGGCAATTTGCCCAGGAACGCCTGAAACCCTTCGCCGCCGAGTGGGACCGTCAACACCGCTTCCCCAGGGAGGCCATCGGTGAAATGGCCGAACTGGGCTTTTTCGGCATGTTGGTGCCGGAACAGTGGGGCGGTTGCGACACCGGCTACCTGGCCTATGCCATGGCCCTGGAGGAAATCGCCGCCGGTGACGGCGCCTGCTCGACCATCATGAGCGTGCACAACTCGGTGGGCTGCGTGCCGATCCTCAAGTTCGGCACCGATCAGCAAAAGGCACAGTTCCTTACCCCCCTGGCCAGCGGCGCGATGCTCGGAGCATTTGCCCTGACCGAGCCCCAGGCCGGTTCCGATGCCAGCAGCCTGAAAACCCGCGCACGCCTGGACGGTGATCACTACGTGCTCAACGGTTGCAAGCAGTTCATCACCTCCGGGCAGAATGCCGGGGTGGTGATTGTGTTCGCCGTCACTGACCCGACAGCGGGCAAGCGCGGGATCAGCGCGTTTATCGTGCCCACCGACTCGCCGGGCTACAGCGTGGCAAGGGTCGAAGACAAGCTGGGGCAGCATGCCTCCGACACGTGTCAGATTCTGTTCGAGGACGTGAAGGTACCCGTGGCCAACCGACTGGGCGAGGAGGGCGAAGGCTACAAGATCGCCCTGGCCAACCTCGAAGGCGGTCGCGTGGGGATTGCCGCGCAATCGGTGGGCATGGCCCGGGCCGCCTTCGAAGCCGCGCGGGATTACGCCCGGGAGCGCGAAAGCTTCGGCAAGCCGTTGATCGAACACCAGGCCGTGGCGTTTCGCCTGGCGGACATGGCCACCCAGATCGCCGTGGCGCGACAGATGGTGCATTACGCCGCCACCCTGCGTGACAGCGGCCAGCCAGCGCTGGTAGAGGCGTCCATGGCCAAGCTGTTCGCCTCGGAAATGGCCGAAAAGGTCTGTTCGGCCGCCTTGCAAACCCTGGGCGGTTACGGTTATCTCGCCGACTTTCCCCTGGAGCGGATCTACCGCGATGTGCGGGTCTGCCAGATCTACGAAGGCACCAGCGATATTCAACGCATGGTCATCTCACGCAATCTCTAAGGAGCCGCTACATGAGTTACGCAACGATTTTGCTCGAAGTCCAAGACCGCGTCGGGTTGATCACCCTGAACCGCCCGCAGGCGCTGAACGCCTTGAACGCGCAATTGGTCAGCGAGTTGAACCAGGCGCTGGACAGCCTGGAAGCCAACCCCGAGATCGGTTGCATCGTGCTGACCGGCTCGAAAAAAGCCTTTGCCGCCGGCGCCGACATCAAGGAAATGGCCGAGCTGACCTACCCGCAGATCTACCTCGACGACCTGTTCAGCGACAGCGACCGCGTGGCCAACCGCCGCAAGCCGATCATCGCGGCAGTCAACGGTTTTGCCTTGGGCGGCGGCTGCGAGCTGGCCTTGATGTGCGACTTCATCCTGGCGGGCGACGGCGCCAAGTTCGGCCAGCCGGAAATCAACCTCGGCGTGCTGCCGGGCATGGGCGGCACCCAGCGTCTGACCCGCGCGGTGGGCAAGGCCAAGGCCATGGAAATGTGCCTGACCGGGCGTTTCATCGATGCAGTAGAGGCAGAGCGTTGCGGGATCGTGGCGCGTATCGTCCCGGCCGATGAGTTGCTGGAGGAAGCGCTGAAGGTCGCCACGCTGATCGCGGGCAAGTCGGTGCCGATCAGCATGATGGTCAAGGAAAGCGTGAACCGCGCGTTTGAAGTGAGCCTGTCGGAAGGCGTGCGCTTCGAACGCCGCGTGTTCCATGCGGCGTTCGCCACGCTGGATCAGAAGGAAGGCATGGCGGCGTTCGTGGCCAAACGCGCACCAGCGTTCAAGGACAAATAACCGGCTGGATCGATCGTTCCCACGCCGAGCGTGGGAACGCGGTCACAGCGGATAGTGCTTCAGCTCCCGCGCAATCACCATCCGTTGAATCTCGCTGGTCCCTTCGTAAATCTGCGTGATCCGCGCATCGCGGTAGTAACGCTCCACCGGGTAATCCTCCAGGTAGCCATAGCCGCCATGAATCTGCATGGCCGATGAGCAGACCTTTTCGGCCATTTCCGAAGCGAACAGCTTGGCCTGGGACGCTTCCGACAGGCACGGCTTGCCGGCACTGCGCAGGCGTGCGGCGTGCAGGATCAACAAGCGCGCGGCGTTGAGGCGGGTTTGCATGTCGGCCAGCAGGTTGGCCACGCTCTGGTGTTCGATGATCGCCTTGTCGAACTGCACACGGTCACGGGCGTAGGCCAGTGCCGCTTCAAAGGCTGCACGGGCGATCCCCAGGGCCTGGGCGGCAATGCCGATGCGGCCACCTTCGAGGTTGGACAGGGCAATCGCCAGGCCCTTGCCGCGCTCGCCGAGCAAGTTGGACTCGGGCACGCAGCATTGGTTGAGCGTGACCGCACAGGTGTCCGACGCCCGGATGCCCATCTTGTGTTCGGTGCGGTCCACCACGAAACCGGGCGTGTTGGTGGGCACCAGTAACGCCGAAATGCCTTTCTTGCCAAGGTCCGGGTCGGTCACGGCAAACACGATCGCCAGCTTGGCGCGCTTGCCATTGCTGACGAACTGCTTGGCGCCGGTGATCACCCATTGGCCGTCACGCAGCTCGGCTCGGGTGCGCAGGTTGTGCGCTTCGGAGCCTGCCTGAGGTTCGGTGAGACAGAAGCAGCCAATGGCCTGGCCACTGGCGAGTTCGGCCAGCCAAGTGTTTTTCTGTTCGGTTGAGCCGTAGTTGAGGATTGGCCCGCAACCCACTGAATTATGGATACTCATCAATGCGCCGGTGGCGCCATCGCCGGCGGAAATCTCTTCCACTGCCAGGGCGTAGGCCACGTAGTCGATGTAGGTGCCGCCCCATTCTTCGGGGACCACCATGCCCAGCAGGCCGAGTTCGCCCATCTTGGCCACCAGGGCATCATCGATCCAGCCGGCTTTTTCCCAGGCTTGCGCGTAAGGCGCGATTTCATTGCGGGCAAAGTCGCGAGCCATGTCGCGAATCATCACTTGTTCTTCAGTGTATTCAATATCTTGCATGACTTAGCTCACAACCTGGTCGAAGTGATGAAAGAAGCTCCCGACATGGCTGGGGTCCAGCCCGTGGAGAGTTGGCGGGTTCCAGCGCGGGGTCTTGTCCTTGTCGATGATCAGAGCGCGCACGCCCTCGATCAGATCACCGCGTTCGAACCATTGGCGGTCCAGGTGCAACTCCAGGGCAAAACATTGCTCCAGTGGCAGGCGGCGGCCCCGGCGCAGCATCTCGAGGGTGACGGCCATGGCCAGGGGCGAGCGGGTCTGCATCAGGCTGGCGGTGGTCAGCGCCCATTCATGGCTGTCGGCCACGGTTACTTGCTGCAACTGCTCGACGATGCTCGGCACGTCGGGCAGGGCGAAGAAGTGGTCGATGGCCGGACGCAATGCCGCCAGGGGCGCGTCGGGCAGTTGTTGCACGGCGAGCTTGGCCAGCACGCCTTGCAGGGTCTTCAGCGGCGACTCCTGCCAGTGCAGGCGGTCGAGTTTCTGGTCGAGGTCGTCCAGCCTGGTGCTGTCGAGGTACCAGTCCGCCAGCCCGCAGTACAGGGCGTCGGCGGCCCGGATCTGCACACCGGTGACGCCCAGGTAGATTCCCAGCTCGCCAGGGATGCGCGGCAGAAAGTAACTGCCACCCACATCCGGGAAATAACCGATGGCGACTTCAGGCATGGCCAGGCGGCTGCGCTCGGTGACCACACGCAGGTCCGCGCCTTGCACCAGGCCCATGCCGCCGCCCAGCACGAAGCCATCCATCAGGGCCAGTACGGGTTTGCGGTAATGGTGGATCAACAGGTCGAGGGCGTATTCCTCCACGAAGAAGTCTTCGTGCAGGGTGTCGCCCGCCTTGAAGCTGTCGTACAGGGAGCGAATATCGCCCCCGGCGCAGAAGGCTTTTTCGCCGGCACCGCGCAGGACCACGGCATAAATCCTGGGGTCATCCGCCCAGGCCTCCAATTGCTGTGTGAGGCGGCGGACCATGTCGAGGGTGATGGCGTTCAGGCCGGCGGGGCGGTTGAGGGTGAGGTGGCCGATGTGGTTGCGGACGTCGGCGAGTACCTCGTCCTGAGGCCCGTGGGTACGGCTTGCCTCTGATGAAACCTGAGCAGTCATCTCTAACTCCCTGCTTTTATTGTTCTTTGTCGAGCGGCCCGCAGACGGGCCATCCCGTGATCGTACCAGTGCAAATTTGCCCCGTACAACCCTGAATCATGCAGGTCGTTTTTGCATTTATGCAGACAAAAAGAGCGACTTCAGGCCACTCGACTGGACAGCACTTCGCCAATACTGCGCCGGCGTGCATGGTTCTCGGCCGCATGGATCAATTGCTCCAGCTCGGTAGGCTCGATGTCGTAGAACTGCTCCATCTCGGCCAGGGCCAGCTTCAGATCGACGGCGGTAATAGCCGGGTCGGTCACGGTGGCGGGTTGGCCAATGACCGCTGCCGGTGTTTCCACGGTCCCCTTGGGATATCGGATACGGGTGGCGTTGTTGTAGGCCAGGGCGCAGGCCAACAGCGTAGCGGCACCGAGCAAGACGGGCGCCAGTTCATACCAGCCGAGGGCGGCGGATGCCGGGTCGGCCAGCACCAGGGTCATGGCCAACCCACCGGCCGGCGGGTGCAGGCAGCGCAGCCAGCACATCAGGATCACGGTCATCCCGGCCGCCAGGCACGCACTGCCCAGGGTCGGCCCCAGTACGCGTGCAACCAGCAGTGCCACCACCCCGGCACACAGGTAGCTGCCGATGATCGACCAGGGTTGTGCCAAGGCGCCCGACGACACGGCAAACAGCAGTACCGCGGAGGCGCCAAGGGGGCCGAGCAGGTGCAAGCCGACCTCCATGCCAAACACCTGGCCACACAGCCAGACGCTGAACAAAGTGCCCAGGGCCATGCCAATGGCGGCACGGCTCCATTCGGTGGGGCGAGTGTTGATAGCAGCGGGTAACCAGCGAGCGAGCATGAAAAAGGTCCATAAACAACGGGCGAAAAAAAAGGCTTGTCTGGTTTCCCGGAAAAGCCCTTTGAAAGTTCCAACTTGGGGGAGGAACCTGCTTAGTGTGCCGCCCGCCAGGCAGGGGCGCTAATGCATATTAATGCAGGTTGAATGCAAAGTTAATGCAGTTAAAGCCGGATCACGCGGACCAGGCCACTCACTTCACCCAACACGCGCCGGTTGTGTTCTTCATCGAACAGGCGTTTCTGCAGGTTTTCCTGCAGCCGGGGATCATCAGCCAGGGGCCCTTTCAAGGCGACCAACGCATCGCGCAATCCCATCAAGCGATCCAGTTTCGGTACAGGGATATACCCCACACGCACCTGGTCCCGGGTGAGCGGTGAAAGGGTGTCGAAAAATCGGTCATCGGCCACGGCATCGTCCTCTTGCAGGCCATAAACACTTTGGTCTACGGCGTCCTTGTCGTTATGTAGGGTGTGCAACACCGAGCCCCGCCAGCAGGGTGGTTATTAATTAACGCACTCGGCGACGGAGTTTATCGTTGGGTTTCAGGCACGGGGAAGGGAAAGCGCTCCAGTCATTACGCATATCTATGTAGGACGTTTCCCTGGGCTGCCCGCCTTCAGGGCTGGGCAGCTTTAACCAGGTGCAGGAGCACGTATGGGTTGCGGTCGAACTCGCCGGTCAGCGTCGGGGTCAGGTTGCGAAAACGCGGATCCGTCAGCCCTTCGTAGTCTGCCTCGCTCATCACCAGCCAGGCGGGTGCTTGCAGCGGCTTCAGGTCGGCAGGCACCTGGGTGAACAGCGGCACCTGGTCGCAGTCGAGGTTGACCATGTACTTGATCGCCTTGGCGTCTTTGCCCAGGGCGTGCAACACCACCGGTGCGCGCTGCTTCATGACCTGTTCGTGGACCTGCAGCGTGAAGGTGCGCGTGTCATAGACACTGCGCACCAACGGTTCAACGACCATGATGTAACTCGCCCACACCGCCAGTACCGCGGCAAAAGCCGGCCCCACGGGCCGCCATTGCACCTTCAACAGGGCCAGCAGCGCCAGCACCTGAAGCGCACCGAGCACCGCGAAGATCAGACCCAATTGGTTCAGTTGCTCCGGATACCGCGGCCGCGCCACCAGCAGCCCGATGACCAACAGCGCCGGCAACAGGCTCCAGATCCCCAGCATCAAGCCACGCAGCCCGGCAAACAGGCGTCCGTGAGCCACCTGGAATGGATACGCCGCAATGATCGCCGCCATCGGCAGCATGGGCAGGATATAGCGCGCTTTCTTGGCCTGGGGAATCGAGAGGCCGACCATCACCAGCAAGGCCGCCGCCGCGCAGTACAGCACCAACTGCCGCGCCGGATCGGGCGTGCGCCGTCCACTGGCAAACAGGGCAACCAGTACCAGCAGCGCCATGGGATAGGCGAGGGCGTAGTTGCCCAATGAACTGGTGAAGTAATACAGCGGACCGCTGGAGCCTTCACTGCCATCCATACGGCCAAGGAACTGCATGCGGATCACATCCTGCATAAAGCTCTCGCCGCCGCTGAGCTTGGCCATCAGCAACAGCAAGCCCACCCCGGCCACCAGCAGCGCCAGCGCCAGCAGGCCGAAACTGAATAACTGGCGCCACTGGCGGTTGATCAGGTAATAGCTGCACAGCACGCCGGTGGGGATGACCAGGCCAATCGGCCCCCGGATCGCGAAGCCAATCAGCAAAAGGCCGTACACCAGGTACAGGCGCTTGCCCGCGCCGAAGTGATCATGGGCATAACCCAGGTAAAACGTCGCCAGGGCCACCAGGGCAAGCATCTGATCGAGGGACACCGCGCGGGTTTCGCTGATGAACGTGCTGCTGAGCAACAGCAACGCGATGCTCAACAGGCCCCAGCGCTGCGAGTAGGGCGCCGTGAGGCGATACACCAGCATGACGATCAGCGCCGATGCAATCGCCGTGGGCAGCCAGGCCGTCAGGCTGGTGACTTCCCCCAGGGGCAACGACAGCAGCCAGGTGAGCAGCGTCGAGGTGGCGAGGTAATCGGCATAGGGTTGGCCGTAGGTCGTGGGAAAAAAGCCCGGGCCGTGACGCAACATCTCCTGGGCGAACACCACGAAGCGTGAGTCGAAGCCGATGATCGCCTGGTGCCAGCTGCCGGCAATGAACAGCAGCAACGCCAGCAGCCCCAAGCCCAGGGACTGTCGGCGGATCGTCGCATTCAGCGGGGAAGGTTGCGCTTTGTTCACGTATCAGGCTTCCACGACCTGGGGCACCCATTGCTGCTGCGGGATCGGCAACTGGCAGGAATCGCCACGGCCCATCGGGAAGTACTGGAAGCCTTTGCGGGCCAGGCGCTCGCCGTCGTAGAGGTTGCGACCGTCGAAGATCACCGGGGTTTTCAGGCGTTGGTGGATCAGGTCGAAGTCCGGCGCCTTGAACTGCTGCCACTCGGTGCACACCACCAGCGCATCGGCGCCGCTCAAAGTGGATTCCGGCGTGCCCATCAGCATCAGCCGTGGGTCGTCACCATAAATCCGCTGGGTTTCCTGCATGGCTTCCGGGTCGAACGCACGCACATTGGCGCCGGCGGCCCACAACGCCTCCATCAGCACACGGCTGGGGGCATCGCGCATGTCGTCGGTATTGGGCTTGAACGCCAGGCCCCACAGGGCAAAGGTCTTGCCCTTGAGGTTGCCCTTGAAGAACGCATTGATGCGTTCGAACAGCTTGCTCTTCTGACGCTGATTGATCGCTTCCACGGCTTCCAGCAGGTCGCTGGAGCAGTTGGCCTGTTTGGCACTGTGGATCAACGCGCGCATGTCCTTGGGGAAACACGAGCCGCCGTAGCCGCAGCCCGGGTAGATGAAGTGGTAGCCGATGCGCGAGTCGGCACCGATGCCCAGGCGCACGGCTTCGATGTCCGCGCCCAGGTGTTCGGCCAGCTCGGCGATCTGGTTGATGAAGCTGATCTTGGTCGCCAGCATGCAGTTGGCGGCGTACTTGGTCAGCTCGGCGCTGCGCAGGTCCATGAAGATGATGCGGTCATGGTTGCGGTTGAACGGCGCGTACAGGTCGCGCATCACCTCGCGTACTTCTTCACGTTCGCAGCCGATGATGATGCGGTCCGGGCGGCGGCAGTCGGCAACGGCCGAGCCTTCCTTGAGGAATTCCGGGTTGGAGACGATATCGAACTCCAGGTGCCGGCCCGCCAGGTGCAGGGCTTTTTCGATGTGCGCACGCAGGGTGTCGCCGGTGCCCACGGGCACGGTGGATTTTTCCACCAGGATCACCGGGTCGACCCGATGGCGGGCCACCGCGTCACCCACCGACAGTACGTATTTGAGGTCGGCTGAACCGTCCTCATCCGACGGTGTGCCCACGGCGATAAACAGCACTTCGCCATGTTCGACCGCGAGTTTTTCATCATAGGTGAAGTGCAGGCGCCCGCTTTCCAGGTTCTCCTTGACCATGGCCGACAGCCCCGGCTCGAAGATACTCACGTGGCCCTGCTGCAGCAGCTTGACCTTGTTCTGATCAACGTCCATGCAGATGACATCGTGACCGACTTCGGCCAGCACGGTGGCCTGCACCAGACCGACGTAACCACTACCAAATACACTGATTTTCATGGGGCATTCCTGGGGCTTGTAGCACGAGCACGACGAGAGTTGATGACCAGCACACCGAGGATGACCAGCGCCACCCCCAGGGTTTTTGAAAGCGAAAAATCTTCATGGAACAGCGGCAGGCTGGCGGCCAGCAGATACACCAGCGCGTAGCTGATGCTCAGC
The DNA here is from genome assembly GCF_054071875.1 of Pseudomonas sp. SDO524_S393. Lineage (NCBI taxonomy): Bacteria > Pseudomonadati > Pseudomonadota > Gammaproteobacteria > Pseudomonadales > Pseudomonadaceae > Pseudomonas > Pseudomonas sp. SDO524_S393. The sequence continues at coordinate 214,734 of NZ_JBSVVZ010000001.1, forward strand.
AGCGAATAGGCTCGCCCCAACGGCAAGTGTTTGAGCGCGCCGAGCCAGCAGAGCATCGACAGCGCGTAGGCCAGGATCGCCAGGACCACCACCCCAAGGGCACCGAGGTCGATGGGCACGCTGAGCCACTCATGCGGCAGCGGCAGGCGTGTCATGCTCCAGCGCATGCCCAGTTGGGCGGCGCTGACCAACCCGACGCTGCCCAGAGCCAGGGCAAAGCCCTGCGCGCGGCTCATACGTGGCGCCCCAACAGCACGACACCGGCGATCACCAGCAGCACGCCGAGCCAGTGGCGCGCGTCGACGGGTTCATGGAACACAAAGCGCGCCACCAGCGTGACCAATACAAAATTCAGGCTGAGCATGGGGTAGGCGATGCCCACTTCCAGGCGTTGCAGCACCAACAGCCACACCAGCAGACCCAGGCCCAGGCACACCAGCGCCGACCATAGCCACGGCGAGCGGAGTTTCAGCACCCAGCCCTCGGGCAGATCACGCCAGCTTTCCACCGCGAACTTCTGCGAGACCTGGCCCATGCACGTCAGCAAGCAGGCGGCCAATAACAGCAGCAGCGTGATCATGGTGCGACCTGCGGGAAGATCAGGATCACGATATTGCCTTGCTCATAGCGCTTGCCGTCGGTAGGCAGCAAGGCGACTTCGGCGATCTCATCGTCACCCTTGACCCGCATCACCACGCCAACCGCGCCTTGTTTACGGGCTTCGCTAATCCACGCCTGGACCTGAGCGGTGTCCACCTTGTGATCGCTGGCATCGGGGTAGGCGAGGCCGTACTTCACTTCGCCGACGGTGTTGTAAAGGGTCACATCCGGGCGCGCCAGGCGCCAGGACAGCGCAGAAGCGGCGCCCAGGTCGTTGCTCAGCAGCGCGGTGGTGGATTGCAGCTCCTGCAGGTGATCGACGATGAATTGATCCGGGGTCTTGTTGTACACCACCGAATGGGGCAACGCCGCCGGCAGCAGGGCAACCATCAGCCAACTGCCGATGACCGGCGCAACCCACAGTTTCGAGGGGCGTGCGGCGTGCAACAGGTTCGCCAGGATCCAACCGAACAGGAAGATGAACACCAGCACCAGGCTGAAGGTTTCCTGGCCGTGGGCGTACACCGGTTTCTTCAGCTGGAACCAGGTCAGGGCCAGCAGGACCAGCACGCCAATCACCAGGTTCAGCCAGCCGTTGAAACGCAAGACGCGTTCGCGGCCCTGGGCCAGTTTGTCGGCGAGGGTGTGGCCCATCAACAGGGCCAGCGGCAGCAGGCACGGCATGATGTAGGACGGCAACTTGCCCTTGGCCAGGCTGAAAAATGCCAGGGGCATCAACAGCCACAGGACCACGAAGCCGATTTTGGCGTCGCGTTTCTCCTGCCACGCCCGCTTGAACGTGGACGGCAGCAACGCCACCCAGGGCAGGCTGAACGCTACCAGCAGCGGCAGGTAGTACCAGAACGGTTCGGCATGCTGGGCATCGTCACCGGCAAAGCGCTGGATATGCTCGTGCCAGAAGAAGAAATTCCAGTAGTCCGGCTCTTGCGCATGCACCGTGAGCACCCAGGGCAAGCTGACGGCAATCGCCACCACCACCGCGACCAGGCCATAACCCAGTAGTTCGCGAAAGCGTTTTTGCCAGATCATGTAGGGCAGGGCGATCAATACCGGCAGCAACCACGCCAGGAAGCCCTTGGTCATGAAGCCCATGCCGCAGGCCAGGCCCAGCAACGCCCACGACCACAAGCGCGCGCTGCGGCGGGTGCTGTCGACACACAGCCACAAGGCAACGCCGGTAAGGTTGACCCAAAAGGTGAACTGCGGGTCCAGATTGGCGTACCCACCCAGGGCGGCCACGCTGACGAAGCTCATGTACAGCACGCTGCTGATCAGGCTTTTTTGCGGGTCATTCCACAGACGGCACGACACCAGGTACACCAGCAAAATGCTCAAACCACTGCTCAGCGCCGAGGCAAAGCGCACGCCGAACAGGTTCTGGCCGAATATCGCCTGGCCCAGCGCGATCATCCAGTAACCGGCCGCCGGTTTTTCGAAGTAGCGAATGCCCATGAAGTGCGGCGACGCCCACTTACCGGTCAGCAGCATTTCCTGGCTGATCTGTGCGTAGCGGGTTTCATCGGGAATCCACAGGCCATGGGTGGCCAGCGGCAACAGGTAAAACACGCCAAACGCCAACAGGAGCAGGGGCAGCGCCCAACGGCGGATCATGCCTGCTGCACTCCAAGCCAGCCTTCGCGGCCGGGCAATGCGCCGCGCACCAGCTGTTGCCGGGGCAGGGTGGTCAGGTCGGCGGGCAGCAGATCGCCCAGTGGGGTGAAGTCGATGCCGCGCTGCCCTGCCTGGGCGAGCAACTGGCGAAAATCATTGGCCATCAGAATCCCTTCTACTTCTGCGTGGATCGTGTAGACGTTCAGCTTCGACTCGGCGAAGCGGTCAAGAATGAAAGCGTTGAAGTCTTTGGCCGCCACGACCGGCCCGACGACTTCGTCGAAGGTCGGCAGGTCGACCGGAATCTGTGGGGTGCCCGCGCTGCCATCGGCCAGTGTCGGCCTGAACAGGCTGGTGCCCCGGCAATCGCTGTTGTAGCGAAAGTTGAACCCTTGCTTGGCTTGCACCACGCGCTCGTCGGCACGCCAACCGGCAGCCGCCGAGCAGTCGATACGCGCACCCAGGATGTCGCTCAAAGTGTCCACACCCCGGCGAATCTGTTCGATCAATTGCGCCTCGCTCCAGCGCCCGGTGTTGGCCTGCCAGCCGTGGTGATCCCACGCATGCAGGCCTACTTCGTGGCCGGCGGCCTTGGCCTGACGCATCAAGTGCCCCAGGTCGCGGCCAATGGGCTTGCCCGGCCAGGCAGTACCGGCGAGCAAAATGTCCCAGCCGTAGAGGCCGGCCGCGTTGGAGCGCAGCATCTTCCACAGAAACTGCGGACGGATCAGGCGCCACAGGTGGCGCCCCATGTTGTCCGGCCCGACGCTGAAGAAAAACGTCGCCTTCACCCCCGCTTCATCCAGGGATTCGAGCAACCGCGGCACCCCTTCACGGGTACCCCGGTAGGTGTCGACGTCAATGCGCAGGCCAGCTTTCATCAGTGCTTGTCCGCAATTTCGAGCATGGCTTCACGCAGGAAGAAGTCCAGCGTGTTGCCGATGGTTTCGCTCATCTCCACGGTCGGCTCCCAGTTCAGCAGGCGCTTGGCGTTTTCGATGCTCGGTTTGCGGTGGGCCACGTCCTGGTAACCGGTCCCGTAGAACGCCTTGCTTTCCACGTCGCGGAAGCCGGCGAACGGCGGGAAGTTGCCACGCAGCGGGTGCGCTTCGAACTGACGCAGCAGCTCTTCGCCCAACTGGCGGATGCTGGCTTCGTTTTCCGGGTTGCCGATGTTGATGATCTGGCCGTTGCACGCGTCAGTGTCGTTATCGATGATGCGCGCCAGGGCTTCGATACCGTCGGCGATGTCGGTGAAGCAGCGCTTCTGCTCGCCGCCGTCGAACAGGCGGATCGGCGTGCCTTCCACCAGGTTCAGGATCAACTGAGTGATGGCGCGGGAGCTGCCGATGCGGGCCGAATCCAGGCGATCGAGGCGCGGGCCCATCCAGTTGAACGGACGGAACAGGGTGAAGTTCAGGCCCTTGGCGCCGTAGGCCCAGATCACGCGGTCCAGCAGTTGCTTGGACACGGAGTAGATCCAGCGTTGCTTGTTGACCGGGCCGACCACCAGGTTGGAGGTGTCTTCGTCGAAGTACTGGTCCTGGCACATGCCATAGACTTCGGAGGTCGACGGGAAGATCACGCGCTTGTTGTACTTGACGCAGTAGCGCACCAGCTTGAGGTTTTCTTCGAAGTCCAGCTCGAACACGCGCAGCGGGTTACGCGTGTATTCGATTGGCGTGGCGATGGCCACCAGCGGCAGGACCACGTCGCACTTCTTGATGTGGTACTCGATCCACTCGGTGTGGATGCTGATGTCGCCTTCCACGTAGTGGAAGTTCGGGTGGCTGCGCAGGCGCTCGATGGCGTCGGAGCCGATGTCCAGGCCGTAGACTTCGTAACGGTCGTCGCGCAGCAGGCGCTCGGACAGGTGGTTACCGATAAAACCGTTCACGCCCAGGATCAGCACGCGAGTGCGGCGTGGCTTGCGGCCAGACTCGGCGCCGCGCAGTACGGAACCGTCCACCAGACCCAGCTCGTTGGCCAGGGACGGGCCGGCCAGGTACAGGCCGTTGTCGTTGCGCTGGCCGAACCGAATCACCAGGGAGTCTTCACCACAGGCGATGCGCAGCGGATTGACGCTGATCACACGGCCAGGCGCCAAACCTTCGTTGCCCTTGACCACTTCGGCCTGCCACACGATCAGTTTGTGCTCGCCCACCGCGCAGAAGGCGCCCGGGTAGGGTTGGGTCACGGCGCGAACCAGGTTGAACAGTTCCTGCGCCGGCTTTTTCCATTCCAACTTGCCATCGGCGGCGGTGCGGCGACCGAAGTAGGTGGCCTGGCTTTCGTCCTGGGCGGTTTCCGCCAGCTTGCCGGTGGCCAGTTGCGGCAGGGCATCGCGCAGCAGGTGGGTGGCGGCATCACGCAGCTTGGCGTGCAGGCTCAGGCCGGTGTCGGTCGCGTCGATGAGCACTTTGTGCTGGGCCAGGATCGCGCCGGCGTCGGCACGCTTGACCATGCGGTGCAGGGTCACGCCGGTTTCGGTCTCGCCGTTCACCAGCACCCAGTTGGCCGGGGCGCGGCCACGGTATTTGGGCAGCAGCGAGCCGTGCAGGTTGAACGCGCCTTTGCTTGCGGTGGCCAGCAGGGCCTCGCTCAGCAGGTTGCGGTAGTAGAACGAGAAAATGAAATCCGGGTTCAGCTTGGCGATGCGCTCGACCCACAGCGGGTGGTTGGCGTCTTCCGGGGCATGCACCGGGATGCCGTTGCGTGCGCAGAGTTGAGCGACGGAACCGTAGAAATTGTTTTCCTTGGGATCATCGGCATGGGTGAACACGGCGGCGATGTCGTAACCCGCATTGAGCAGGGCTTCGATGCCCGCGCAGCCAATATCGTGGTAGGCGAAGACAACAGCTTTTTGACTCATGACGAAACCTGATCGGAAGGAGAAGGGGAGGAGTGAGAAGTGGCCAGACCATCAACCACAACGACCGGAGCCGGCGCCGCCGGTTGGTTGCGCAGCACTTTTTCGATAAAGAACCGTGGACGGGCCCGCACATCGCTGTACATGCGGCCCAGGTATTCACCCAACAGGCCCATGCCGATGAACTGCCCGCCGGTGAATACGAACAGCACCGCGAACAACACGAACAAGCCGTCGCCGGCCCAGTCGGCACCGAAAGCCAGGCGCATCACGATCAACGCGAAGGCGAACAGCATGCCCAGCGCCGCCAGGCTGAAGCCGACGATGGAGAGCAGGCGCAGCGGGGTAGTGGTCATGCAGGTCAGCAGGTCGAACATCAGGCTGATCAGGCGCATGGCGCTGTATTTGGATTCGCCGTGCTCGCGCTCGGCGTGGTGCACCAGAATTTCCGTGGTGTGGCGCGCGAAACCATTGGCCAGGATCGGGATAAAGGTGCTGCGCTCGCGGCAGGCGAGCATGGCGTCGACGATGGTGCGGCGGTAGGCGCGCAGCATGCAGCCGTAATCGCTCATGGCCACGCCGGTGGAGCGTTGCACGGCCAGGTTGATCAGCCGCGACGGCCAGCGGCGGAAGGCCGAGTCCTGGCGGTTGTTGCGCACGGTGGCAACCACGTCGTAACCCAGCGCGGCTTGTTCCACCAGGCGCGGGATTTCTTCGGGCGGGTTTTGCAGGTCGGCGTCGAGGGTAATCACCACCTCGCCCCGGGATTGTTCGAAACCGGCCATGATCGCGGCATGCTGGCCGTAGTTGCGGTTGAGGATCACCGCGACCACGTGGCTGCCGTCCTGTGCGGCGGCGTCTTCGAGCAGTTGGGCCGAATTGTCGCGGCTACCGTCATCCACCAGGATGATTTCGTATTCGTAGGCCAGTTGCTGGCAGGCTGCGGTGGTACGGCGCAGCAGTTCAGGCAGGCTCTCTTGTTCGTTGTAGACCGGGATAACGATCGACACGCAATGAATAGGGTAGGGTTTCAAAGATTCATGACCTCGGGGTTAGAACAACTTTGGAGCGCTGAAACAACAGCAATCAGTGGGCGAAAGTGCAGGCAACTGATTAAAAGGCAGTGGTGTGCGTGGTGTGCATTCGACATTCCTGAAGCCTGGCAGCCTGTTCTTCCTGATGAACTGGAGTAAAGACTAAAAAATATAAAGGTAAAGCGTAATCAACAGGTTAGTCGGCAAAGCGCGGTTTGCTCTCAAGTCCATGGGGCCCAAGATTAAGCGTAAAAATGTAGAACGAATATGAAAGCCGGATGAAAAACTCGTTTATTTGACAGGTAGACAGCTAGGGTTCAGCTAGCCCGCCAGGCAACTGCGCGACACGACTTATCGATAAAAGCGTGAGCTGACGCAAGATGCCGGAATGACGCCTTTGGGTGATTGAAGAATCTTCTCTGCATTGCCCCTCAAGTGCCGGTAAAGTAAGCCCTCTCTAGCCAGGGTACTCGGATGAATAGCGTGCAGCTTTTACGCGGCCAGTTGCGGCCAGTGTTGGTGGGGTTGTTGATGACGGTGGCCTGTGTCACCACCGTGCGGGCTGAATCAGGGGTGGTCCTGACCCCGGTCGAGCAGGTCCCCGAAGGGGTGGAAGTACGGGGCAAACAGGTCGCCGCGTATACCTGGGACGACCGCCAGGGCAAGAACCTGCTGGTGCTCGCCGAGCAGGTCAGCGAGCGTGACGATGACGGCACCCAATCGGCCTTCGTGTATGCAGCGCAGTACCTGATCGACGGCAAGCACCCCAAGCGCGTGTGGATGCTCTACGACGATGTGCAGCACTGCGAATTCGACGCAGCCTTGCGCTTCGACATGGCCGCGACCCAGGTCACCGACCTGTCCGGCGACGGTATCACCCAGGCCACTGTGGGCTATTCGCGCACCTGTACCAGCGATGTCAGCCCCAATGAATTCAAGTTGATCATGCACGTGGGCAAATCCCAGAAATACCGCTTGCGCGGTGTCGACCGCTATGGCGCCAGTTGGTGGGACGAGGAGGCCGGCGCATTGCGTGGCATGCCGTTGCCCAAGGATTGCAGCGTAGCCGCGCAGCAGGCCCTGGTCAGCGAGTACAAGGAGCAGGGCACCGAACTGCCGTTGCCGGGCTGCTACACCGACGAGAAGGATTTTGCCAAGGCACCGGAAGGCTACCTGGCGTTCATGCGCCAACAGTGGTTCGCACTGATGCAAAAACAGGATGGCGAGTGGAGCCAATCCCAGAGCCAGCCACAGGACCCGATTGACGACGAAGAATAGCCAGGTGATTTGGTAAGAAGGCCGACCCTGGGGTAGACTCGGCCTTCGCCAATTCACTAAATACCTTGATTAAACAAAGGCTTGTTCAAGGTATTTAATCCAAAGGCTGATCTACCTTGACTGAGTCTATCCGCAACCCGCTGACCCTCTACCTCACCCGCCTGGCCCCCTCCAGCCAACTGACCATGCGCTACGTGCTGCAGGATGCCGCCGACCGCCTGGGCTTTGAAGACATCAACCTCGAAGACATCGACTGGCACTTGCTGCAACCCGAGCACGTCATCGCCCTGGTGGCGGCACTGCGGGAAGACGGTTACGCGCCGAATACCTCGTCGTTGTACGTGAACGCAGTGCGTGGCGTGATGAACGAAGCCTGGCGCATGAGCCTGATCAGCCAGGAACACTTGCTGAAAATGCGCACGGTCAAGGCCACGCCCGGCACGCGTTTGGGCCAGGGCCGCAACCTGCGACGCACGCTGATCCGTGAATTGATGGACGTCTGCGCCGCCGACCCGCGCCCCCAGGGCCTGCGCGATGCTGCGGTGATCGGCCTGTTGTATGGCTCGGGCATGCGCAAGTCCGAGTCGGTCAACCTGGACCTGGCGCAACTCAACTTCGAGGAGCGCAGCCTGCGGGTGATCGGCAAGGGCAACAAGGAACTGGTCAAGTACGCCCCGGCCTGGGCCTTCGCCAAGCTGCAAGCCTGGCTCGAATACCGTCGCGATCAACTCAAGGCAGGCGAACAGGACGACAGCTTTCTGTTCAACCGCATCCGCCGGGGCAGCCACATCACCCGCGAGCGCATCACCAAACACGCGATTTATTACATCGCCCGCCAGCGCGGCGAGCAGGTGGGCGTGAAGATCATGCCCCATGACTTTCGCCGTTCCTTCATCACCCGGGTGATCGAAGAACATGACCTGTCGATTGCGCAGAAACTGGCGCATCACACCAACATCCAGACCACTGCCAGTTATGACGTGCGCGACAACAATGAGCGCCGGCGTGCGGTCGACCGCTTCGATTTGTAGCTCGAACCCGTGACCTGACCGTCATTTGCACGAGGCTCAAGGTGCGCCGATAGAGGTGATGGCTATATGATATCACTTCGGGTCAACCCCGATGCAGAACCGTCGCCTTGAAAGAACGGTGGCCTGCGGGGTTGATGAATCGCTTCTTTGAGAATACTCATGCCTAATCGCTCTTTACACGTTAAGTTGTTCTGGACCGCCCTGATCGGTGCTGTTGTGGTCATGGCGTTGTTGCTGGGGTCCATTGCGTCCATCGCCTATGGCACTTCGGTGAAGGAAACCTCGGCGCTGGTGGACTCGATCGTCCAGGCCAATGCCAGGGAAGTGGAAACAGAGTTGGGGGTCGGGTTTACCGTGGCCCAGTCCCTGGCCAGCGTGGCTACGGCGATGCAGCAACAACACGTTGACCGCCGCAGCGCCGACGCCGCGACGCGTCAATTGCTCGAAGCCAACCCGCAGTTGCTCGGCCTGGGCCAGTACTGGGAACCCAATGGCTTCGACGGCAAGGACGCGGATTTCATCAACGCGCCCAACCACGACGCCACCGGCCGTTACCTGACGTACTGGAACCGTGCCGGCGGCTCGATCAAGTCGGAAGTACTGGCCGGCTACACCCCGGAAAACGCCGACAACCAGTACTACTATCGCCCCCTGCGCAGCGCCCAACCCTGGGCGTCCGAACCTTACGTGTACGCCACCGGCAGCGGCCAGCAACTGATGTTGGTGTCGATCATGGTGCCCCTGTTGCAGGGCGGCAAAGCCTTGGGTGTGGCCGGAGTGGATATCCCGCTGGAGAGCATCAACCGTCAGTTGGCGAAGATCGATGCCTTCGGCGGTTACGGCGCGTTGGTTTCCAGCAACGGCTTGTATGCCAGCCATCCGGACAGCAAGCGCCTGGGGCAACCGGCCACTGATTTGCCCGACGCCGCCAAAACCGCGATCAAGGCTGGCCAGGCTTACAGCTTCCAGCGCGAGGGTTGGAACTATGTGCTGCAACCGGTGCGCATCGGCAAAGCACCCAACACCTGGGGATTGATGGTGGCTTACCCGATGGCCGAAGCGCTGGCGGGGATCAACCAGTTTCTCTATACCGCCGTGCTGATCGGCCTGTTTGCATTGCTGGCCCTGGCCTTGGTGCTGTGGTACTTGCTGGCCTGGCAGATTCGACCACTGGCCGGGCTGACCGCGGGGATCCAGGCGTGGGAGGGGGAACTGGGCCTGCGTTTCGAACAGCGCAGCGGCGACGAAACCGGCAAGCTGGCCGGTGCGTTCAACCAATTCATCCAGCGCCTGGGCGGCCTGGTGGGCACTATTCGCCAGAGCACTGGCGCGTTGACGCAAATCTCCAATCACCTGGGCGATACCACCCAGGCCGTGGCCGAGCGCGCCACGGCGCAACACACCGCTACCGAGGAGATGGCATGCGGCATCACCGCGCTGGCGCATTCGGTGACCGAAATGTCACAACAGGCCGAGGACGTCGAGCAGTTGGCGCGTAATACCGGAGTGTTGACCCGTCAGATTGCCGAAGACATGACTCAGACCCTGCACGGCATTACCCATATCGACCAGACCATGGACGTGGTAGCGAGCACCGTGGGCGATCTGGAAAAACGTTCCCAGGAAATCGCCGGCATCATCGCCGTGATCCGCAGTATCGCTGACCAGACCAACCTGCTGGCGCTGAACGCCGCCATCGAAGCGGCGCGTGCAGGGGAGCAGGGCCGGGGCTTTGCCGTGGTGGCCGATGAAGTGCGCCAACTGGCCGAGCGCACCAGCCGCTCTACCGGTGAAATCAGCGGCATGATCAGCGCGATCGGTTCGGATGTGCACAACACCGTGGCCAACGTGCAGCAGGTGGGCGAAGCGGTGCGCCAGGGTGTGACGCAACTGAGCACTTCGGCCCAGGGTGTCGATCAGATTCGCCAGCACGCCGAGGATATTCTCACGCGCATCAGTGAAGTCGCACGCCAGACCCAAAGCCAGGCGGCCACCGGCGAAGAACTGTCCGTGGCGATCCAGGGCGTCAGCCGCATCTCCGAACAGAATGACTTGGCCATTCGCAGCCTGCTGGACCAGTCTGTCAACCTGCGCGAGCAAGCCGGCTCGCTGAACCAGCAGTTGACCCAATTCAAGGACTGACCCGTGCGCCCCACCGATCTGTCGGTGGGGCGTCGGCTTTAAGCTTATGCATAAACGGTATTTCCAAGTCAGCCGTTAGACTTCTTAAGATCACGTCATAACTCGTTATGACAAGTGGCCTTGATGAACGAATCCACCGCAGCCTTATCTCCGCTCTCCAGCATTCCGTTGCATGCCCAACTGCGCGACCTGTTGCGCAGCGGCATTCTCGACGGACAGTACCCGGCCAATACGCAGATGCCCTCCGAAAGTGAGCTGGGCGCGCGGTTCAAGGTCAGCCGGATTACCGTGCGCCAGGCGCTGGGCGACCTGCAGAAAGAAGGCTTGATCTACAAGATCCACGGCAAGGGCACCTTTGTGTCCAAGCCCAAGGCGTTCCAGAACGTCAGCACCTTGCAAGGGCTGGCGGAATCCATGACCGGGCGCGGCTTTGAAGTGATCAACCGCCTGCGCAGCTTTCGCTTCGTGCCGGCGGACAAACAAGTCGCCCTGCGCCTGGGCGTGGAAGAGGGCACCGTGGTGGCGCAGATCAAGCGCGTGCGGCTGCTCAACCGCGAGCCGGTGTCGCTGGAAATCACCTATCTGCCGCAATCCCTCGGCGAGCGCCTGGAAAAGGCCGACCTGGTCACGCGCGACATCTTCCTGATCCTGGAAAACGACTGCGGCCTGCAACTGGGCCACGCCGACGTGGCCATCGACGCGGTGCTGGCCGACAGCGACCTGACCCAGGCGCTGAACGTCGAGCCCGGCTCGCCGATCATGCACATCGAACGTCTGACCCACACCGCCGACGGCCAGCCCGTGGACTTTGAACACCTGTATTACCGTGGCGATGCCTTCCAGTACCGCCTGCGCATTGACCGTGAACGAGGCAGCCGCCCATGAGCCGCAACACCGTGGAGCAGGAATACGACATCGTGGTGATCGGCGGCGGCACCGCCGGACCGATGGCAGCGATCAAGGCCAAAGAAGCCAACCGCGACTTGCGGGTGCTGCTGGTGGATAAGGCCAATGTGAAGCGCAGTGGCGCGATCAGCATGGGCATGGACGGGTTGAACAACGCGATCATCCCCGGCCACTCCACCCCCGAGCAGTACACCAAGGAAATCACCATCGCCAACGACGGGATCGTCAATCAGGCGGCGGTGTACGCCTATGCCACCCACAGTTTCGAAACCATCGAACAACTGGACCGCTGGGGCGTCAAGTTCGAGAAAGACGAAACCGGCGATTACGCGGTGAAAAAGGTGCACCACATGGGCGCCTATGTGCTGCCGATGCCCGAGGGCCATGACATCAAGAAAGTGCTGTACCGCCAGCTCAAGCGCGCACGGGTGGCGATCACCAACCGCCTGGTGTGCACGCGCCTGCTCACGGACGATGAAGGCGCGGTCAACGGTGTGATGGGTTTCGACTGCCGTACCGCTGACTTCCAGGTGATCAAGGCCAAGGCCGTGATCCTGTGCTGCGGGGCCGCCGGACGTCTGGGCTTGCCGTCTTCCGGCTACCTGATGGGCACCTACGAAAACCCGACCAACGCCGGCGACGGTTACGCCATGGCCTATCACGCCGGCGCCGAGCTGGCGAACCTGGAGTGCTTCCAGATCAACCCGTTGATCAAGGACTACAACGGCCCGGCCTGCGCCTACGTCACCGGTCCCCTGGGTGGCTACACCGCCAACAACAAGGGCGAACGCTTTATCGAGTGTGATTACTGGAGCGGCCAGATGATGTGGGAGTTCCACCAGGAACTCGAAAGCGGCAATGGGCCGGTGTTCCTCAAGCTCGATCACCTGGCCGAGGAAACCATCCAGAACATCGAAACCATCCTGCACAGCAACGAACGCCCGAGCCGTGGCCAGTTCCACGCCAACCGGGGCACCGATTACCGCAGCGACATGGTCGAGATGCACATTTCCGAGATCGGCTTTTGCAGCGGGCATTCGGCGTCCGGCGTGTGGGTGAACGAGCGCGCGGAAACCTCGGTGAAGGGGTTGTACTCGGCCGGCGATATGGCCGCCGTGCCGCACAACTACATGCTCGGGGCGTTTACCTATGGCTGGTTCGCCGGCACCAACGCGGCGCATTACGTGGCCGAGCGGGATTTCAGTGCAGTGAGCGCCGCGCAGGTCGCCACCGAACAGGCTCGCGTGTATGCGCCGCTGGACCGCGACACCGGACTGCCGCCGGCCCAGGTCGAATACAAGCTGCGCCGTTTCGTCAACGACTACCTGCAACCGCCCAAGGTCACGCGCAAGATGGAAATCGGCCTGCAGCGCTTCAGCGATATCGAGCGTGACCTGGACCAGATGAAAGCCCACAACCCCCATGAGCTGATGCGCGCGATGGAAACCAGCGTGATCCGCGACTGCGCCGAAATGGCCGCCCGCGCCTCGCTGTATCGCGCCGAAAGCCGCTGGGGCCTGTACCACCACCGAGTCGATCATCCGCAACGCAATGACGCCGACTGGTTCTGCCATTGCCACCTGAAAAAGGGTGAAGACGGGCAGATGGTCAGCTTCAAGAGACCGGTGGAGCCGTATGTGATCCCGCTGGATGCCGAGGAGTTGCAGGCCTATGACCGTTTGCGGGTCGGGGCGGATGCGGCGTGAAGCATTACATCGATTGGCCGATGGGTTGACAAGCCCGCTCACCACAAAAAATGCCAAGCCTGCGAATTCCAACACCCCGCACAGAGAGCGCACAAAGCGCCAAGGACACCGTGAAATGGCCTACCAGCCCCAGGAAATATTTTTCCGCTCCAACGCGCCGGTGACGATCGACGAAGACAAGTGCATTGCCGAGAAAGGCTGCACGGTGTGCGTCGACGTGTGCCCGATGGACCTGTTGGCGATCAATCCGGCAACGCAGAAGGCCTACATGGCATTCGACGAATGCTGGTACTGCATGCCCTGCGAAAAGGATTGCCCAACCGGCGCAGTCAAGGTCGAGATCCCGTACCTGCTGCGCTGAGCGCTTCGACTCCAAGCCATCCGCCAACCCCGGACGCCACTGCCGTACCCCCTCGTTTCCCACCGTGCCCGATCACGGCGGAGACGACTCTAAAACATGATTCGAGGGGAAACACCCAATGTTCTTGCGCGCAACCTTTGCCAGCCTGGTGCTGGCTTCCTTGAGCCTGTCGGTACAGGCACAAACCATCCGGGTCGCCATCGGCACCCAGGACACCACCATCAACTGTGTCGCCGGCGGCTTGCTGATCCGTGAGCTGGGCCTGCTCGACAAGTACCTGCCCCATGACGGCAAGTACAAGGACGCCACCTATGACATCCAGTGGAAAAACTTCACCAGCGGCGCGCCGCTGACCAACGAGATGGTGGCCGGCAAACTGGACTTCGGTGCCATGGCCGACTTCCCGGGCGCGTTCAACGGCGTGGCGTTCGAAGGCGCCGGCAAGCACAGCCTGTTCATCAGCGTGCTGTCGGGCAATATCAAGGGCAGCGGCAACGGCATCGTGGTGCCGACCGAGTCCACCGCGCAGTCCCTGGCCGACCTCAAGGGCAAGACCATTTCCGTGCCATTCGCCTCCACGGCCCACGGCATGCTGTTGCGCGCAGTGGCCGCCCAGGGCTGGGACCCGCTCAAGGACGTGAACATCATCGCCCAGGCGCCGGAAGTGGCCGGTTCTGCGCTGCAAGCCAACAAGATCGACGCCCATGCCGACTTCGTGCCGTTTGCCGAGCTGTTCCCCAACCGGGGCTTCGCACGCAAGATCTACGACGGTTCGCAGTCCGACACGCCGACCTTCCACGGCGCCCTGGTGGATGAAAGCTACGCCCGCCAGTACCCGGAAATCGTGGTCGCTTACCTGCGTGCGAGTCTGGAAGCCAACCAGTTGCTCAACGCAGAACCCGAGAAATACAGCGAGCTGATCGAGAAAGTCACCGGCGTGGAAGCCGAGGTCAACTACCTGTTCCACGGCCCGCTGGGTGTGCAGACCCGCGACCTGAGCTGGAAGCCGGAATACCGCCAGGCCGTCGGCACCGCCATCGACACCCTCAAGTTGCTGAAAAAGGCCGACCGTGGCCTGGACCTCAACACCTTTATCGACGACCAGTACATCCGCGCCGCCTTCAAGGCGTCGGGCCTGGACTACCAGGCGCAACTGAGCAACTACGCCCAGACCCCGCTCAAGGCCAACGATGCGTTGACCGGCCAACCGATCACCGACTGGAAACACGTGGCGCAGATCTGGGTGAAAGGCGAACCCAAGGTCCGTGACTACGCGTCGGCCGAGTCTGCGTTCAGCGCATTGGCCAGCCTGAAAAAAGACGGCAAGGCCGTGCGCGCGGTGTACGCCCAGGCCGAAGACAGTGGCATCAAGCTGCTCGCCAACCAGGCGTGGTTCGCCACTGACCGTCAGGGCAAGTTGAGCGCGTTCCTGCTCAAGGGCCAGGCACAACAGTTCGCCGACGCCCAAGGCGGCCAGGTGTTCGACTTCACCCGCGCCGGCGCCCAAGCCGTCGCCGGTCGCTGACAGGAAACCCGCCGATGACGACGCCTGCTTATCGCTGGCTGCCGCGTGCCGCTTCGCTGCTGGCATGCCTGCTGTTCTGGCAACTCGCCGCCAGCCATCACTGGAACCTGTGGCTGGTGACCTTCGCCAATGTGCCCACCCCAGGCGCGGTGGTGGAGGCAGCGCTGGGCCTGATGGACTCGGGCAATCTGGCCCGTCACCTGGGGGCCAGCCTGACTCGGGTGTTTGAGGGTTATTTGGCGGCGGTGCTGGTGGGCGTCGGCCTGGGCATTGCCATTGGCCGCTCGAAATGGGCCGAGGATGTGCTGCTGCCGCCGCTGGAAGTGATACGGCCGATTCCGGCGGTGGCATGGATTCCGCTGGCGATCCTGATGTTTCCTTCGTCAGAACTGTCGATGGTGTTCATCACCTTTACCGGCGCGCTGTTTCCGATCCTGCTCAACACCGTCCATGGCGTGGAAGGCGTCGACCCACGGCTGATCGCTTCGGCGCGCAGCCTCGGGGCAGGGCGCCGGGCAATCCTGCAGGAAGTGGTGCTGCCGGGAGCCGGGCCGAGCATCATCACCGGGCTGGCCATCGGCATGGGCACCTCGTGGTTCTGCCTGGTGACGGCGGAGATGATTTCGGGACAGTTCGGCATTGGCTATTACACCTGGGAGTCGTACACCATCCAGAACTATGCCGACATTGTGGTCGGCATGTTGTTGATCGGCGTGCTGGGCATGGGCAGCAGTTGGCTGGTCAAGCGCCTGGGCGCCGTGTTCACCCCTTGGCATCGCCCGCGAGGTAAAGCCTGATGAGTGCACGTGAAGGTCGCGTCGAAATAAGTGACTTGTCCATCGTCCTGGGTGAACACGCCCAGGCGTTCGAGGCGGTCAAGGCGCTCAATTGCAGCATCGAGCCGGGGCAGTTCGTGTGCATTCTAGGCCCGTCGGGCTGTGGCAAGTCGACCCTGCTGGGCGCGCTGGCCGGCCACCTGGTGCCCAGCCAGGGCCGTTTGCAGATGGACGGGCAGGCGGTGGTCGGGCCGTCTCAACAACGCGGCATGGTGTTTCAACAGCACACCCTGTTTCCGTGGCGCAGCGTGCGCGAGAACATTGCCTTCGGCCTGAAGATGCGCGGCGTGGCCAAGGCCGAACGCCTCGCTGCCGCCGATGAAATCCTCGCGCTGGTGGGCCTTGACGGGTTCGCCGACCGCTGGCCGAACCAGCTGTCGGGCGGCATGCAGCAACGGGTAGAGATTGCCCGGGTGTTGGTCAACCGCCCGAGCCTGTTGCTGATGGACGAACCCTTCGGCGCGCTGGACGCCCTGACACGCATGAAGATGCAGAGCCTGTTGCTGGACATCTGGACGAAGATCCGCACCACGGTGGTGTTCGTCACCCATGACATCGACGAGGCGCTGTTCCTCGCCGACCGCATCCTGGTGATGAGCCCGCGACCGGGGCGGATCATCGAAGACTTCCCGCTGACCTTTCCACGGCCACGTCACACCGAGCTGATGACGGCGCCGGAGTTCACCCACCTCAAGCGCCACTGCCTGGAGCTGCTGCACCATGAAGATGGCCGCCAGCTGCCTCGCCTGAACCCGCTCGGGCTGCCCACTGATCATTCCAGACCGCGATTTGCCATATGACCTATAACCCTGAAATAGAAACCCTGCGTCCACGTCTGCAAGCCGCGGACGCGGCCACGCGCCGTATTGCGCTGATCGACCTTGCCGACCTGGAAGACCCCGACGGTCTGGAATGGCTGGTGGACAGCCTGCGCAACGATCCGGCCGTCGACGTACGCGCCCAGGCCGCCGCGTTGCTGGAAGCCTGGGAAGAGGGGGAGGTGGTACAAGCGCTGTGCGAAGCCCTGACCGACGCCGAGCCCTCGGTGCGCGAGGCCGCCGCCCAGAGCTTGAGCGTGTTGAAGACGGCAGAGGCGGGCACGCTGCTGCTGCCGTGGACCGAGCATGCCGAGGTCAGTGTGCGTACCGCGATATTCCGCGCCTTGCGCGAGTTGCGCCTGGCAGCGGCGGCACCGGCGGCACAACGGGCGCTGGACGATGACGATGCGGGTATTCGTCGTGAAGCGGTCGGCGTCCTGGGTTGGCTCAAGCACTTGCCAGCCCTCGACGCCCTGGCGGCCCTGGCCAGCGGCGACCCCGACACCGACGTGCGCCGCGCGGCCACCGGCGCCCTCGGGCTGGCCAGCGATGACCGGGTATTGCCCGCGCTGTTCCAGGCGCTGTCGGACCCGGCCTGGCAAGTGCGTGAAGAGGCCGCGACCACGCTGGGCAAGGTCGGCAGCGCCAGTGCCGGCAGTGCATTGGTGCAGGCGTTGGCGGACGACTACTGGCAAGTACGCCTGCGTGCCACCCGCAGTCTCGGACGTTTGCGCTATGCGCCGGCCCTCGACGCCTTGATCCAGACCCTGGCGCACAGCATCAGCAATCTACGTAAAGAGGCCGCACTGGCCCTCGGTGAGTTGGGTGACCGCCAGGCGCTGGCGGCGTTGCAGGCTGCCGCCGACGATGGTGACCCGGAAGTACGCAAGGCGGTGCGTATTGCCCTGGTGCAACTGCAATGAGCGTCGCCCCGAAAGCCATCGGCAAAAGCGTCGAAGGGCGCCTGCGCCTGGAGTGGGCAGAGGGCACGCAGTGGATTCACCCCGCGCGCCTGCGTCGCGAGTGCCCGTGTTCACAATGCCGGGCATTCCGGCTGCGGGGCAGCCAACCCCGCGTGTCGGACACCGTGCGGGTGGTGGAGATCCACCCGCAGGGTTATGGCGTGCAACTGGTGTTCAGCGACGGACACCAGCGCGGCATTTACCCTTGGGCCTATCTGGCGCAACTGGGCCGCGATCAGGAGGAGGGCGGGGCGCTCGCCGGATGAGCGGGCAAGCGCCGCAGCGTCCACATCACCGTGAGCATCGCGGCGATGGCACACAGTGCGATACCGATCAGCATGGGGGCCGGCGTGTGATCGGCGAACACCCCGACCAGGGTCATGCACACGGCGGCGGTGATCATCTGGATCGCGCCAAGCAGGGCCGAGGCCGAGCCGGCCTCGGCGCCATGTTCTTCCAGGGACAGCACTCCGGCGGCCGGCAACAGCAGGCCGAGGAAGCCGAAGCCGATGAACAATAAGCCCATCATCAGCGCCAGGCTGTCGACCCACAGCGTGGTCAGTGCGAGCAGGGCCATGATCGCCGCCACGGCTTTGACCGACGCACGTATCACCGGGGCCAGGCCATAGCGTGCGCTCAGGCGCGCGGTCAGTTGACTCATGGCGAAGAAAGACGCGGCGTTCAGCGCAAATCCCAGGCTGAACTGGGTGGGCGTCAAGCCGAAGTATTCGATATACACGAAGGGCGCGCTGCCGATGAACACGAAAAAAGTGGCCAAGCCAAACCCGCTGACCACCGCCAGGCCGGTGAATACCGGATCGCGCAGCAACGCGCCGTAGCTGCCGAACGCACTGCCCAGGGTCTTGCCCAGCCGCCGCTCGGGCGGATGGGTTTCCGGCAACTGCACAAAGGTCATCAGCAGGCACAGCAGCGCGACCACGGCGAGTACCCCGAACACTTCGCGCCAACTCCACAACGAAATCACCAGGCTGCCGGCCAGTGGCGCCAGAATCGGCGACACGCTCATCACCAGCATCAGCAAGGCCATCAGACGCGCAGCTTCATGGCCGGTGTACAGGTCACGCACCACCGCACGCGGGATCACCATGCCGGCGCAGGCACCGAACGCCTGCAACGCGCGAAAGCCGATCAGCACTTCAATGGTGGGCGCCAGGGCACAGCCGATACTCGCCAGGATAAAAATCCCCAACCCCGCATAGATCGGCGGCTTGCGCCCGAACACATCGCTGACCGGCCCGTAGAACAGCTGGCACACGCCGATGATCATGAAGAACACCGTGAGGCTCATCTGCACCGCAGACGCCGAAGCATGAAGGCTCGCGCCCAGGGTGGGCAGGGCAGGCAGGTAGATGTCGATGGCGAACGGGCCGATGGCGGTGATCAACCCCAACAGCACGGCAAGGTGGGCAATACTTCGAGACATGAGGGTTCCGGGCCGCGTCTAAGGATCGGCCAGCTTAGAGAGCGGCCCGGAGGTGCACAAGGTGTGGGTTACAGAGAGGCTACATTTGTCATCTTGGGTTGTGGCCTTCGTGTCGTTGCGCTTAGCTGACTGGTAGTACCCCTATGCCTAGCTTCATTGTTGGCAACAAAGCACCCGGCACGATGGTACTGCTGACGACGTTTTTTCAGCCACTACAAGCCCCCTGTGGGAGCTGTCGAGCCCCGGCGAGGCTGCGAAAGCGTTGGGGCAGTCGACATCTCTATCGACTGTGCCGCAGTCATCGCAGGCAAGCCAGCTCCCACATTGGATCTGTATTGTTGGTGGGAAAGTGCCCGGCGCGATGGCCCTGCTGGCAGTGTTTTTTCAACCACTGCCAATCCCCAAGATGACCCAGGCATAGGGCATAACTTTTTTGTACGCCTAGTCGCCCTGGAACGTCGGCAAGTCTTTCTCCTCCGGCGTCAGGTAGCCATAGCCCGTGACGTAGGTGTGTTCCTTGCCCTCGTCATCGATGAATTTGTATTCGAAGCCGCTGGCCCAGCCCACGCCGCGTGACAGCTCGTTCAAGCCGTCGCCGATGTAGTCGTTGTGGGTCTTGTCTTCGCCGGTGAATTCCTTGCGCCGGAAGTCGAAGACGCTCTGGCCCACGGGCGCGTCGCGCTGGCGGTAGTTGGCCAGGTAGGTTTGCAGCCACACGTAGTTTTTCGCGCCGTCGGGCTTGAGCAGTCCATCTTTTTCGAATTGCTTGAGCTGGTCCCATTTCTGCCCGGAAATCTTGTGCAGTTTCTTCGATTTGATGGTGCCCAGGATCGCGCCGATAAAGCCCAGGGTCGCACCAACGACAAACCCCACCGGGCCGAGGGCGCCGATGACGCGGCCGGCGGTACCGCCGATCAAGCCCCAGGCACCGTTGACGCTGGCCACACCGGCAACCACGCCGCTGGCGCCACCGAACACCCCGAGGAACCCCGACGCGGTTTGCAGCGAGTCATGGTTTTTCAGGCCGTCACGGATACCGAAGGCGCCGAGCACGATACCGGTGACCGCGCCGGCGAGGTCGGCGGAAGAGCCAATGAAGCGTGATACCGAACCGGCGATGCGACTGGCGTTACCCGCACCGGCGATGCGGTATTTGGTGTTGTATTCGCCGTTCAGATAACCGGCCTTGAAGGCTTCGGGATCATAGTTGGCGTAGGTGGACGCCTTGTCCAGACCGGTACCGCGAACGGCATTGCCGCCTTTGGCATCGGTAATCCACGACCCACCGCTGTTGCCACCGCCGGACTGAACACGGAAGCCACCTTTGCCGTCCGGTACTCTCATGTCCGGCTTATCCGGCAGGAAGCCCTGGTCGGCCAGATGCGCGGCGAGATCCGACTTGATATCGATCGGCGGCACAGGCGCGCCCGGCGGTTTGCGCCACATGTCAGGAATGGTCTTGCTCAAGCCCAGGTTGTCATAGATGTTGGTCTTGAGGATGAGGTCGGCGGTTTTCGAGCCCAGGGTCATGAAACCGTTGGAGAAACTGGCGAAGGTAATGAAGTCGGCGGCGATACCCAGCCGCCCTTCAGGCGTCGATGCCATGTGGCCCGGATCGCCGTGCAATTGGTAGATGCCCCGCGCCAGGCCGAACATGCCGGACATGGAGCCCAGGGTGCCGGTGTCCTTCATGGTGGTGAACATCTTGGTGAGGCTGTCTTTCTCGGTGGAGGAGAGCGACTTGAACGCGTTTTTCTCGGCAGCGAGTGCGTCCTGGATGTCCGCTTGGGTGATGGTGCCGCTGCGCATGTATTTGTCGCCCAACTCCGCGTAGATCTTGCTGAACGCTGCGGCGTCGGCCTTGTTGTTCATGAACTTCTCGACCGTGGTTTCCCAGGTATTGATCAACTGGGTCGGGATGTCGGTCATGCCCCGCGCAGCGCGCAGCCAGTATTTGGTGGTGTCGATGGCCGCCAGTGCGCTGTTGTCCTCACTGATCTTGCTCGGGTCACCGAGGATCGTGTCGAGGTCCATGATCATGGTGTCGCGGCTCAGGTCGCCCTTGAACTGCTCGGCGGCCTTGGGGTCGATCTGCGCGAGGCCCAGGTAGGTCTGCTGGATTTCCTGCTGGGCTAGCTCGGTCTTGCCGCTATCGTTCAGGGCCTTGATGTAGTTGCGAAAGCCTTCGGAGTTGGCGCTGCTTTTGAGCTTGTCCTCAACCTCGGTGATTTTGCCTTCGCCGCCTTCCACCTTGCTGCGGGCGTCCTTGTCGAAGCGCTCCATGTCGGCGGAGATGGTTTTGTCGGTGCTGAGCTCGGCCAGGGTCTCGTCAATGGCCTTGACGTCGAAAATCTCTTCGCGCACATCGCGGCTGGTAACGTCGATGGGGTCGCTGGCATCGGACTTGTAGCCGCGGCCATGCTCCGGAATGACGGTCATGCCGTTGTCGGCCATGCTCTTGGCTTCCATCGCCCGCAGGAACTTGGCGCGCGGATCGTCGGTGCCGATGCTGCCGTTCTCGATGCCGGCGCGGTACTCCTTGATCATGTTTTGCAGCATCAGGTCCTGGACGCTCAGCGGCTTGCCTTCATCGTCCTTTTCGGTGGTCGGCAAGTCATTGACGTTCAGCTCGCTGGAAGGCGGCAGGCCGTATTGCTTGCGCAGCTCGTCGACGTCGTTGATCTGCGTATTGACATCGCCGCGGTACCCTGCGATCTGCACGAACATTTCCGGATTGTCGGCCTGGCTGACCACGATCTTTTCTTCCTGGCCGCCGGGCTTGCGGTAGGTGAAGGCGATCAGGCCAGGGCCATAATCCCCAACGCCACCGACGCTGGAAATATCCTCGGTGGAGGGCAGGTAGTCGTCCTTGGTCGCCAGGCGATAACCGTCGCCTTGGGCGCGGGTGATGCCATCCAGGGTCTTGCCGGCTTCGCCGTAGGCTTGAAACGATTCGGGTGCCAGGGCTTCGATCACGGTGATGGTCTTGCCGTTTTTCAGGGTGACCACCTGCACGCCGCCCTCGCTGTAGGCGTGGATATTGGCGATGTCGGAGACCGATGTCGGTGCCTCGGTGTCGTGGGCCAGGTAGTCCTTGTTCTTGATCGCGTTGACCAACGCGTCATGGGCCACGGTGCCCTCGGTCTTCTTGAGGGCGTCGAGCAGCTCATACAAACGCGTGCCACGCAGTTCCAGGCTTGGGGATTTGTCGTTGGCGCCGGCCAGGCCGATACGAATGCCCGGCGGCAGGCTGACTTCGGCTTCACTGGCGTCGCCCGGCGGCAACAGGTATTTCTTGCCGTCGTACTGGAACTGGATCACACCGGTCTTCTCATCGATGGACTCGACGCTCAGTTTGGTGATGTCGTAATCGCTGGGGAGCGAGGAGACCAGCTCATAACCGTTGGCCTTGCCCTTATCGAGGAGTTTCTGCACGTCTGTCTGGTAGCCCAGTTGTGCTGACAGCTCGGGGTTTAGCGATTCGGAGATGGCGAAGCGCTTGCCGTCCTTGGTTTCCACCAGGGTCACGCCATTGTCCTTGTGTTCGATGCTTTTGTATTCGCTGCTGCTGGCCGGCAGGGTCTGGGTACCGCCCACCAGCTGATAACCGTCCTTCTTGAACGCCAGCGCGTCCTTGGCATGTTGCAGCCGCTTGAAGGTGTCCGGGGTGAGGGTGCTGTTGACTACCCACTGGTTGGCGCCGAACTTGTAGGTGATCACGCCCTGGTCGGCACGGCTGGTGTCGATGTCGGTGATGTGGTCGGCGTAACTGAGGGTGTCGCCGTTGTCCACGGAAAGGGTGTAGCCGCCAGCCTGAGCCTGTTGGGTGAGCTGGTCCTTGAGTACCTGCTCATACAGCTTGGGTGCCGTGGCTCGGTTGACCTGTACTTCCTGGCCGTCGCGGGTGGTGTAGCGGATCGTGTCTTTGCCGTGTTTGCCCGGGGCTTCGATACTTTTGTAATCGGTGAAGTTGGGCGCTGCGTCACCCTCCTTGGCTTCTTTCGGGGGCGTGGCGTCGGGCTTGCCCTTGGCCAGTACCCGGGCATGCTCCAGCACCGACTCGAAACGCGAGCCAGGGGTGGGATTACCGGAAGAAGAGGGGGTGTCGTTTTGTATCTTCGCCATCGTCTGCGCCTCGGGGGGCGGGTCGGAACTGACACCAGCGTATGACAGTACGACGGTGAAGACGCCGAAGTTCACAAGGGTTCGCAACAATTCGCAGCATGATGTTGTTGTGATGCTACGGCGTTTTCCGGCGGGTATCCGGACGTTTTGATGGAGGGCGGGGCAGGCATTTATATAACTCAACTAAATAGATATTTAGTTGAGTTATGCTATTTTTGCATTAAAGGCTGGGTGAGGGCGGCCATGCGCCGTTCGCTGATACGCTCGACGGCCTGCATATGTTCCGTGCCCCAGGCACACAGCGGGCCCAGGGCCTTGGCCAGCGACACGCCAAAGGGGGTGAGGGCGTACTCGACCCTTGGCGGGATTTCCTGAAAGTCGGTGCGGTCGATCACACCGTCGCGTTCCAGTTCTTTCAGCTGCTGGATCAGCACCTTGTCGGTCACGCTGCCGACAGCACGTCGCAGCGCGCCATAACGGTGAACATCATGGGCCAGGTGAAAAAGAATCAAGGGCTTCCATTTGCCGCCAATCACCGCCAGGGCTGCGTCGAGCCCGCAATTGAAGGTGCCTTTTGCCATGGATTCGCGCTCCAGGTTGGGTACTTACCAAAAGGTGCATACTATTCAAATTAATAGCGCGGATCTAGGCTCTGAACCTCAACTTTTCGAGGACAGGTTCATGAGCAGACTCAACGGCAAAATCGCAGTGGTCACTGGCGGCAACAGCGGCATTGGCCTGGCAACCGCCATTCGTTTCGCAGCCGAAGGTGCCCAAGTCATTATCGTGGGGCGCAGGCAGGAAGAATTGGACAAGGCCGTGGCGCTGATCGGCCACGGTGCGATCGCCATCCAGGGCGACATTGCAAACCTAGACGATCTCGATCGTGTTTATGGGCAAATCCAGCAGGTGGATATTCTGTTTGCCAACGCCGGCCTGGGTGATTTCCAGCCGATAGGCGCCGTGACGGAGGAATCGTTTGATCGTACCTTCGGCGTCAACGTCAAAGGCACGCTGTTCACCGTGCAAAAGGCGCTGCCATTGATGAAGCCTGGCGCCTCGATCATCCTGACCGGCTCGACGACGGCGTCCATGGGCACGCCGGCATTCAGCGTGTACAGCGCGTCGAAAGCTGCATTGCGTAACTTCGCCAGAAGCTGGGCACTGGACCTGAAAGGCAGCGGCATTCGCGTCAACGTCCTTTCACCCGGGCCGATCTCGACACCCGGCCTGGACACAGTACTGTCCAGCACAGGCCAAACGGACGCCATCGTCGACGGCATGATTGCAGCCTTGCCACTGGGCCGCATCGGCCGCCCGGAAGAAGTCGCAGCGGCCGCCGTGTTCCTGGGTTCGGATGAGAGCAGCTTTATGACGGGGAGCGAAATGTTTGTGGATGGTGGGTTTGCGCAGGTTTGAAATGAGGTAGAGAGCCGAATCACCAGGGAAGGTGTTTTGGTGGGTTGTCAGGGATTGAAATGTGATGGGGAGTTGGGCTGATGAGGCTATATGGTGTTACGCATAATGTATATTATGTTAAACCAGATGTCATGTCAGATGTGTTCATGAGCTGCTTAAGCCATTGATTCGACAAACCCGCTTCTGGCGTCCACTCTCTCAACGGGCCATGTCACTTCGTGTTCATGGCGAATCATTGTATGAGGTGGCTGCCGATGAAGCTGATTCAGTGTCGTTTCTCTTCAGGTCAGCGTGTACCGCTGCTCGTGCAAGCTGGTAACGCCGCGCCGTTGCCCAAACTCATTCCGTTCATCTACGTCCAACTCAAGCTCAGACACCGCGCTTACAGCACTGCTGCGGCTCATCTACGCGCGATTCAGGCTTTCTACAGCTATGCCGAAAGTCGAAACCTAGATATCGATGAGGCCATCGTGGCCTGCCACTTCGAGGCGATTCTGGCGCTACTGGACGGTTACGCCATCTGGCTTCAAAGTGGCCGCCAGGCCGATAATCTGGTCGCCCGAATCGGCACAGCTGCAATGGCATATTTTCCACAGATCGATTCTCGCACCCGTGACCAGTACCTGCGGTTGCTGAAGCAGTACCTGTCGTGGTGCGTCACCCGTTACATTCCGCGCGCTCGTCAGAACTCAACCACTATGGCTTACATTGAGGTGGCATTTGCAGATGTCGCCGACGTCATTGAACGACGCTTTGAGAGCCATATCATCAATGTTCGTCCCGACCATGCTCGTTACCGCAGCCTGACAGATACGCAACTCCAGATCATTCGCACAATGATTCGCCCGGGCGCTTTGGAAAATCCCTTCCCGAAGCGATTGCAGTTGCGCAATTGGCTAATGATTGAATTGTTGCTGGAAACCGGTATCCGCCGCGGGGAGCTTCTGAAGCTCTACACCACGGATATTAATCAGGGCTCTCAGCACGCCTATGTCAGCATCAACGATCGCGAACATGACCCCGGCGACCCGCGCGCTGAAGAGCCTGCACTGAAAACACACGGACGAACCGTAGGTATCTCCGTACAGTTGTATGAGGTCTACGAGCACTATATCCAGAGCGAACGGCGACCTCTACGTGACGGCAAACCGATGAAATTGCTGTACCGCTATCTGTTCATCTCTGACAGAGGTCGCCCGCTGTCGATTCGCGCATTGTCTAACGTCCTCGATCGACTGTTTCTGAGCATTGAACTGGCGAATCCGGGGTTGTTGCCTACTCTTTCTGCGCATGACTTTCGTCACACCTTCGCCGACCGTTTCTTGGCTTACCTGGTCGAGCAGCGTGGGCACGACCTGGAGCGCGCCACAGACGAACTCCGGCGAGTCTGCGGTTGGGCTGAGACTTCGGCGATGCCACGTCGTTATGCAAGTCGTTATTTAGCCGAGTCAGCCAACCGCCATAACGCGCAGCGTGCCTCGGCAGCTTGGGGCCGACTTGACAGTTAAGGAGGTTCGTCTTGCCTAAATCAGCCGATCACGAACAGGCATCACCCTCCTCCTCTCTTTCGGCCTACGTGTTCGAGGGCCCGGCTCTGGTTGCGATTCGAACTCGCACCAATGATCAGCCAAAGTACGTCGATACCCGTTTGCCGGTGTGGACGTGGTACGACGGTGGGCTCGCAATGACAATCGATTGGGCTTCGCTCCATCTGAATCCTGACATCATGCAAATTGCCAAAGCGTTCGTAGCATACTCACTCGAAAAGTACGCACCGTTAACGGCATTCAAGGCATCCGGAGTGTTTGGACAGCTAGCTGAAAGCGATATCTCATCCAAATTTCCTTGGACGATGCAAGAAGTGGTCACGACAGTAAGTACATGGCAAAAATTTCGCGAAAGCATCATTTTTTTTAGGACTTTCTATCGCTGGGCCCTTGATCGAGGAATATTAGGCTTCAATAAAGAAACATATCTCGCACTTAAAGAGATAAAGACAAGCCGCGTTGATCCGTATGAACGTATATTCCTATCTCAGTCCGGCTTAGCCCTTGATGAAGAGATTCGACTCCTTAAGCGCATTGAGCGAGAGCTTTTATCTGATTCCTGGGAGGAACTCCAGTTTAACATTGTTCTTCACTTGGGATTCGAACTCGCACCAAGGTCGATTCAATTTCATTCACTAGATATTACGGATTTTGAGTTCGTTGAAAGCGCTGATCATGAGAAGTACTACACCCTATGGCTACCTATGGCTAAAAAGGTCGGCCAGCGCAGACCTGAGCGGCGCCCCCGTAAAATAACCACCCGCCTGGGTGAGAAAATCTCACGGCACGTTGCAGAAGTTCAACGGCGCTTTGGTAGCGACTGCAAACCATTATTTGTCAGCCGTCATGGAAAGCGCCTTTCGGTTCAAAAAATCGGTTTAGGCCTCAAGCATGAGCTTCTTGAAGCAGGGGTAGAAAAGCCGAACCAGGTGAGCATGTTGCTGCGCCATCATCTTGGACAAGGGTTGGCGGATCAGGGAACTCCGGCAGACATGATTGCAGATCTACTGGGCCATAATAGCACTGTTGCAGCGCGTGCTTATGTGACAGCAACTCCCAATATTGCTCGGGTTAAAGAGAAAGCGCTAGGTAAGAGCCCTTCCTATCAGCGCATAATGCGGAGTTTGTTAACCGGGGAAGTCGTGCAACGTAGAGATACGGTTCCCGAAAGGGCGATCCGCGGCGTCATCGATACGCAATACATCGGGGATATAGGTGCTTGCGCCCTCCCTGTCCACACTCACTGCCCCTACAATCCCGTCTATGCCTGCTACACCTGCAAGAAATTTCATCCCTTTGCTGACGGCCGTCATGAGCAAGTGAGAGAGGCACTGCAACGAGAAGCTCAGCGATTCATTGATATGGCAGAACAAGCCGGAGACCTCATCCACAACCGGCCCCTCGCTCAGCATCAGATCACCATCCTGGCGGTAAGCGCTACGATTGAGCGCTGTCGGCAGCACACAGAGGATGACGCAGATGGCGCTGTCTAAGGCGAAGCAGAACCTCGAAAGCTTTATTACACAAGAACAGGCTATTTTTCGGTCATTACCGATTTCAACTCCGTGGTCGGAAGCATTTTGGAGAGTCGAAAATTGGCTACCGCAAAGGGATCCTGGCAAACATACACTTACCTTCGAGACCCACCGACAGTCCCTCGAGAAGACAGGTTATTCTGCCCCGAACAAAGGGCCACTCCCCTTAGCATTTCAAGAATTCAGTAAGGCCTTGATTGTATATCTGCAACGCACGCGAAATCTGAAGTTTTCAATGGTGGCTGCATACAACATTGCCGTCCGCCGACTCTATAATCCATTATTTGAGCGCGGCGTATCTGACCCCGCACTATTGACACAGGGCGATTTCGATCGTGTCGTAGGTTTTCTCCGTGAGAGTGGCTACAAAAATTTTTATGACGCAGTTTCTCATCTGCAAGTAATCGCGGATACGATTGATAGCCACCAGTTAACCGAGATCGCAATACATTTTGAGCATGATGCGAGACCAGAGAAACGCCGCCACGATTATATTTCATTACATGATCCCGATCGTGCAGAAAAACAACGAAAATCTAATGACCGACTACCTTCTCGCGAGGCGATGGAAGCGTATGCCCTATGCTCGAATAACCCCTTCAGTGAGGGCGAGGAAATCTTGCTGCGTGTGATCGATTTATTGATCGCAACAGGGCAGCGGGGTAATGAGGTTGCTGTCATACCCTTTGACTGCTGGGTCGAAAGAGAGATCAAAGATACAGAGGGAAATATTGTAGTTGATGCCCACGGCAAGCCTATACTTGAGTGCGGAGTAAGATATTTTGCAGAAAAGCAATTCCAATCTCGAGTGCATTGGCTAGCAGAGAGCGATATTCCCCTAGCGAAGCGTGCCATTGAGCGATTAAAAGCACTGACTTCTGAACAGAGGGAGATTGCGGCGTGGCAAGAAAACAACCCAGGACGTATATGGAAATATTCGCAAGACGAGCTTTTGACGGACGATCAGGTCATGGAGTGGCTGGGATTCAGTAACGAACAAGAGTACGGAAGAAATCTCTATCTGTATCTGACCCGAAATGGGATTTCCCCCCAAGATGGTGCATCCTCGTCGAAGGCGGGAAAGATAAAACGGCACAGATATTTGGCAGGTGACATTGAGCGCCTTATAGCTCCAAAACTCAAGGAGCACATGGCACTTACGGAGTACAATGCAGGCAAATATACCATTTTACTCAAGACCAGCGAAACACTCGCTATCGCTTTTGATGGTCAGTTTCGTTTCGGGGGGCGCGATGAGAATGTGTTTCGAGCGATTCCGCGGCGTGTTACGCTTATTGATATCAATCGAGCCTTGGGAGCTGAACCTAGGTATCCGTCGATATTTACGCGTCGCTCATTGCTCGAAGCAGATGGATCGCCAATTCGTTTGACCAGCCACCAACCACGCCACTGGCGCAATACCATCTATCAGCTAACAGGGATGAGCGACGTCCAACAAGCTCTGGCGCTGGGCAGGAAGAATTTAAAGCAAAATAAGTATTATCAGCATACGACTATTGAAGAGGATGTCGCTGAGCATCAGGAATTCTTAACGTTTAATAGTTATCGTGACCGCATTGACTTTCTTCATACAGAAATTAGAAGGGGGACGATGCAAGGGGCTCTGACCGATAGCTATCATGCACTCTTACAGAGCAAGGGTATTACTACCGCTGAAGCTTTTTTGACTATCCACGCCACGGCATTGCATGTGACTCCATTTGGTGGTTGTGTCCACGACTTCTCACAGGCTCCCTGCCCTAAGCACCTGCAATGCTGGAATGACTGTTCACATCTCCACCTGCTAGGGACACCATCAGAGAAGAATAATCTTCAACAGCAAGCGGATCGGCTAGCGGAATCCATCATCATTATGCGCGAAGCTGGTAGTGGTGAAGCTGGCAGTGACGTCTGGCTAGAGGATCAGGAGCACAAGCTTAAAAATTTGCAGAAAGCACTTGCAACTGATGTTGGGAAGGGCGTACGCCCGGTTTTTCCTTCAGGTCGCCCTATCACCGCTTCCAGGGTTACCCATCGGCGAAGCTCAGTTTCAGAGGAGTAGAAGCATATGGTAAAGAAGAAATTGTTGAGAGGAGCTCTTCTAGATGAGGCTATTGATGCCCTCCTCGCCGAGATGATCAGTTTGGGACTTGAATTTGCGCCTATATCACGCTCGGAGGTACAAAAGCGCCTAGGTTTAACGAGTCGTGGGACCTTGGTAGGTGAGCGAGGTGAGCGTATAGACCGAGCTAGAATTGCACAGCTTAAGGAGAGCGGAAAGGATCCTGATCACGAACGCCGTCGTAGAACATTTGAAGAGCGGATAAAGCACCTGCAGGCTGAAAATGCTGAATTGGTAAAGCAGCGCGACAAACTCTTTGAAGCCCTATGTTTTATTTCAAATATCTGTCTGGCGAAAGGATTAGATCTAGAGGAGGTTCTCATTCCGCTGCGCAAGAAATTCGACCAGGACTCCCTATAAAACTCGAATTACTGAGCGATGCTGCAAACAATTTTGTGTATGTGGTCTCGCTATTCTGAGTAACCATTTTTTTTGCCTGTAGTTGCTGCAAAGTGCCGGGTCTGATATTCGAGCAGGCTTTTCATCTGTATAGTTATATCTCCTTGAAGCCCCCACTCAAAAGCTTTTTTATCTAACTTATGCTCTCTAAATAGGCGCTCAGCTCTTTTTGAGGGCGCATGAATTTTTAGTCGAGCCTCTTGCAGCTTAACTATGCTCCTTAGTCCTTTTGCCTTACTGCGACTCAAACATGGAAAACTGATCATTCTATCCACCAGATATGTGGCCCTCCTTGCTTGCAAAGGACTCAAATCTTCACTCGACAATTCTTTGTTGACTAGTTTTTCAGTGTCAAGGTCCCCATACCAAAGCTCCAGTGCGAGCTTTTTCAAAAGCTCAACAGAAGCGTTGCTCGGAGGGTTCCTATAAAATTTTCTGAAAAGGGAGAGAAACTCCCCATCTGTTTTGCACCCTACCCCCATAATTCCTCCATTGTTTGGATTAGGCTTTTTTGTATATCACCCTATATTTTATGCGAATTTTCTTTTGGATTTGGCCCTCGCAGTACTTATGACCATTAGCCGTTCCATATACGTACGCTAGATGCTTATCATGATGATCCTGCGCCTCGCTCAAACTAATTAGATCTTCCATTTTCCAGTTCGCACTTAGATTTAACCAACCAGGGCTTACTAGCTGGACGCTATAGATCACCGTACGGACACCGGTATCTTGTCTCAGGAATTCCTCAAACAGATGGATATCCGCAATTAGTAGCATTCTACGCATTGGCAGCTCAGTATCTGGCTCAAGGCAGGATACATATAGCCACGGACAATGAAGAGCCTGCTCAATGTAGCGCCATACCTGGACCCCCTCCCCAGAGAGCGTAGCGACGTCAAATCCGCTTATCTCAGCCTGCTTGTGCGTTCTGAACATGGCCATCGTCGCCCAAAATGAACACTATAGATTGTAGTCCTAAAGGGCGCGAGAGGGCTTTATCACTCATTTTGCGAGATGAGCAAAATGGAGCTGAGGAAGGCCTTTGGCCAGGCTTTGAAACAAATCCGTACCAGCCGCGGCCTGACGCAGGAGGATTTCTCCGAGGTGAGCAGCAGAACCTACCTGAGCACCTTGGAGAGAGGACTAAAAAGTCCAACGCTGGACAAGCTCGACGAGATCGCGAGGGAACTGGATATCCATCCAGCATCCTTGCTGCTTCATACCTATGCTCTCCATCGCCCTGATCAGAGCATTGATCAGATTCTTTGTCGCGTTCGCGAGGAGCTTTCAGAGCTTTCGTGAGCCCAGCGCTGGATGCATTCAACAGCTGTTGTAGAACCGCAGGTATAGGTGCAGGCCTATGATGTCGTTGGCACTGGCCTAGTAAGTCGTAACCGATTTGTATCAGTCCTTTGAGCGAATTCGAGAAGCGATTTCCAACAAGTCGCGGATTTGTGCAGGATAGGCATTCCCGGCAGCACAATGCTCCTGGATGGTCTGCAGGCTTTATCGACCTTCGGATTTGGACTGGATGTGTCCCACGACACGCTCGAGCTCGCTTACTTCCAGCGCTTTCGCAATCAACGCATCAATCGCCAGGTCAGGCAGGCTGGTAAACAACTTGTCCTCCAGGGCACGCCTCTGTCCCCAGGTCATCGCTTGTCCGCCCCGCACCAAGAACGCTTGGGCGACTTCCGGGGTGCACACGGTAACCGAGAGCCAGTAATGCGGGACGCCGATTGTAGACGCTATCCGTGATACCGCCCCCGGCGTTTACATAGGCACACCCCTTGGCCAGAAATGAATCATGGTTAGCGGCGCTTCAGAACTGATCGAGCCCTCGAACCAGACCCACCGCGCTCGCCCCTTCACACGCGATGACTTGCTTCGCCAGAAAGGCCTCAGGGCCAGCTCGCAGGGTGCTCTGTACGTCGTTGCTGGTGCCAGCAACCAATATCAGGTGTCGGCCGGCTACTTTACGCACGACATACAGCTGGTCACCCGAGAGTTCGCGCAGGGCGACTGGGGAATGCGTGGTGATGAAAACCTGCAGGGGTTGCTTTGTATCCTTGGCGCCCATGGAGTCTAGGAATCGCAACAGGCGGTGAGGCTCAAGGGCACCAAAGCTATGGTCGCAGCGCCGGCGGCCATGCGCTGAAGACCCGCAACCAGTAAGCGTGACGAACCCGTGCCACGAGATCGAAGCGGTATGCCTACACTGTCATGCAGCGCAATTGCGCCACCACCGATTGAAACCGCATGGGCATCCAGCAGAGTCTTCATGGCCTCTACGCCATGATCATGACGGGGTCGTCGGGCATGATCATGGCGTCAAGTTTTCGCTTTATAGCAGTTAGTTGTCAGATGGCCTTATAGATGCCCTAAAAGCCTAGCGCGATTAGAAAAATCAGTGAGGTTCTACAAGGATGAAACGTTACACCGCCATTACGGCGAGTTAATCCGTTGCAGGCCGACTCCAGGGACAGGGTGTAAAGGCCAGCAAACACCGCAAAGAACTCGCGAATACAGGCCCGACGAACTGACCGCGCCATGGGTAGTCGGAAAGCCCACCATGTAGTAGCTTTAAGCTATCACGGTAGGTATACATTGTGCCATGTGTATCGCCCTCGTTTGCGCTCTCAACCTGCTGAGCCCCTTGGGATGCGTGTTCCGAAGCTGGGCAGGTAAGCCATCAATTTCATCCGATATGGATATCAAATGCAAAATTTGATTTTAGCTGTAGACGTTGACCGCTCTTTGATTGATCAGTTCTCCTCCGATGGTCTTGGGTTCCCTGACCAAACGATGTTAGATCCCGAGACCGGTGAGGCTGATTCGTCTGTGCTTGAGCATATGATTGGTATGACCCGTGCAGTCCGCCGGCGGGAACAGGCGAATGTGAAGCCTGGCTATCGGGTGATGGACTTCCAGAAGACGTCTATCGGGCGCTTGAAGCTGCTGCTCAAGGACATGTACAACGCTCAGCAGCGCTTGCTAAAGAAATCGAAGAGCATTGATGGTTTCCGAAGCTGGGAAAGGCTGATCTTCAACAAAATCGACGAGACATGGCCCGATCCGAAGGGGCCAGTTGTTGATCGGTTCAACAACCTGTCCCAAGAAGATCAGGAAGCCCTGGAACGCATGCTTGAATCGCGGCTCACGTGGGTTGATAGCGCCAAAAAGTGGGACGCAGCTCTGCGTGAGTTTGTTCAAGGCCGCTCGTATATCAAGCAGTTCGGTGGTCTGGTCGGGCTGCTGCTTGACCAACTGGCGAACTGGAATGCCTTCAGCGAAGAGGAGCGAAGCGCACTTGCCGACGGTGCCTACGCGGTTGCGACGCCGTTCGGAAACGACTTGCTGGGCATCTTCATCACTCTTCAGCCCGAGTTGATGGAGCACTACTCAACGCTGCTCAAAGATGAAGCGAGAGCAAGGCAGATCGGCGAACAACATTTGCTGGATGAAGCGGAGGACGATCAGGCTGTCGGCCCCCCCGAGGTTGACGCCCCGTTAAGTCTGTTTGGACTGTACAGCGAATTGTTCCAGCTAGCTCAGCAGGCGAAGACGGACTCAGGAAATCTCCACTACGCAGAGCAAATCGAGGCGCTCATCACCGCCAATCTTCCCCGCCTCAAGCAGGAGTATGCGCTGAGCGAAGACGCGGTTCGTAGGATTCTCGCTGAATGCATCGATGTTTTGATCAGTATCGGTAGTGATCTCTCACTCCAGTATTTCCAAGACGAATCGTTCCTGAACGCCTTCAGAATGGCTTGGCTGGAATACTTCAACGAGCGGCTTCAGGGAGAGGTCGCTGATAGCTTCCTGGTCGACTTGACCGAGGAGCGAGAAACAGAGTCGACCGACATCAAGACCCGTCTGCAAGAGGCAGAAGTGGTTACTGCCCAAATCGAGAGCGACCTTTCAAATTTCTATGAAAAGCTCAAGGTGGCTAACTTTCGCGAAAAAAGTGAGCTGCGCAGCAACATCGCCGAAGCAGAAGAGTCTCGGGTCAAGATCAACAGGCAACTTCAGGAGGTTGAACAGGAAGGCTGCGACCTGCTGCTGCCACCAGGTTATCGTCTTGAAACACTGGATGTAGACGCCCGTGATGTCTTGCTGACACCGGGGATTTATCACCCGTCGGCCAAGGCAGCGATTGAGGCCTGGTCGAGTCAACGGCCCATCGCAGCGGCTATTGCTGAGCACGCTCGTCCAATTGAGATCGAGCCTGAGCAGCAACCTTACGAAGCCTTGACTTCGCCTACTTCTGCGGAATGCACGCCAGATGTTGAGGCGACGCTCGACTTGCGACTCGGCGAGGCTGCACCGGAGGTAGAAGCGAAGTCGGTAATCGAGCCAGAACCAGAACCGATCTGTGACGGCGGTGATGAAGGCACTCAGCAGCCCGTCCCAATTCAACCAGCTCAAGTTGAAGCTGAGGATGACCACACCTCTGAGCCGGAAGTTGATACTGAATCACTTGCTGAGCCTGACGAACCTATCTCGCCTGATCTGGCGGAGGATGAGGTAAATGTCTCGCGGTTTTTCAATAAACCAACGGAAGCCATAGACCGACTCGAACACTGTCAGCAAACGATGGATGTTCTACCCGCGATCGCCGTTGAGAACATCGCGTTACTCTGGCTCAAGCGTGGTCACCTGCCGCTGGCTAGCAAGACATTGGAAATCGGACGGCGAATGGAGCTTGCTGGTGACCTGCTGTCGCTGTCGCTTGTGCAAGCGGCTTATCATGGCATGCACGTCTGGCGAGGAGACTCGGCAACCGTCACTCGGGTTCAGCAGCAGCTGCACCAGCTGTCTTCAGAGATCATTGAGAGCTGGAGCTATCGGCGCCCTGGAGGCCGCCTAGTTCCCTACTTGGTGCTCGCCGCTACCCTGCAGCCCACGCTGTTCTGCGGGATGATGACTAATGCCTCGCGCTTGCTCGCCTCCGTTGCCGGCAGCTTTGATGGGCCTGTCGCCAAGCTGATTGATGAGGTCGTTAGCTTCTCCAGTCACAATATCCGTTTGGACGTCGACACCCTGCGGGAGCAGCCTGCCAGCAACGACAAGGACGTACGTGAGAAGCTCGCTGCGCGCCTGATTGAGTGGCAAGACCGCATCCAAAACAAACAGACAGGCTGGGCACCTGCTCGTAAAGCGATGAAAGAATGCCTGGCGCGTGACGATTTTGAGTCGACCTATCAAAGTATCGTCAGAGACGATGCATCGCGGCTGGATGAGGTGCGAGCTTTTGCTGACATATACCGCGACAAGGATGAGCAGTCGCGCCTAATGACGGCTGAAATCCATAGGATGATGAACGAAAGCACTGCCGCACCTCAGATCGAAGGCAATGCTCGAAACTGGTTCCTGCGTTCAATCGATGAGATCGTCAACGTCGCTGACCTGTGGGTCGAAAACCACAGCTTACTTGGACAACGCACCAGCGAAGTCACCAAATTCGCACCTCGCCTGCTCACTATGCTCACGGCAGCTTCAGCTCATTTGGAACAACGATTCCAGAGCACCGAAGACCCAGAGCACCAGGCCGGTTTGCTGCTCGCCATTACAGTGCTCCAACGCATCAGCAGAGTTGGAGAACGCCATGAGGAGATCATCTGGGAGGTCTCGCGAATCAATGGCTGGCTACAGTGGCCTACAGAGTGGCTGGCCAGCAGCACTGACGACGACGCCCGTGCCCAACTAACGACGCTCATGGAGTTACTCGACCAGGGCTTGAATGAACTGGCGCTCGCCGACGAGGCGCTGAAACGCAAGAACTTCCGGCACGCCCTTCTTCTGACGCTCAACCACCAAGATGGTAACAAGAGTTCGAAGGCGGACAGCATTGAGGCAATCAAGCGTTTTTTCCTCGAAGAGGTTCATCGTTGCAACATACGAAGCGATCAGATGCGGGGGCTGCTGGACAACGCCAACATTGCATCCTTGATTGATGACGAACGCCACTACCAATTGTGCGGCGAATTGGAGCATCTGCAGGATCAGCTCAAAAGCCTGCGAGCGTTAGACGACCTCAGCGAAATTCACAGCAGCCTGGACGACCTCGAATCCGGCGTAGTGAATAAATTCACGGCCAAAAAAGAGCAGCTTGAAGCTGCATTGGAGGCCTTGGTTAACCAGGCTCTGGTTGACCGCGGCGTGGACTGGGTCCCCGCTACATGGCTGGAGCAGATCCGAGCGGCGCTCAATTCCCACGATACGACCGTAGCAGAGGAGATGCTTGAGCATCTCAAGCACTCCTTGGACAAAGGAGAGCCGCTGCAGAGTGATACCGAGTCTGGAACAGAACTCCTCAAGCGCTTCCTCACGCTTGAGCCCCAGCTCCATAAGCTGTTGAGTGGGAATCACAATCCCCGAGAGGTTGTCCGTCAGCTTTCCGGAGCTACCGTAGAGGGTTTGTCTCTGGACAGCTTACCCAACCACTTCAAGCTAGCCCTTGAAGGTTTGATCGACTTGCGTCGCCGGGTCAAGACACTGGATAAAGCGGCCTACGACGAATTGGTGCACGTCCTAACCGCGCTGGGTTTAGAGGCTGTCAATCCAGTTTTCAGCAATGCTGTTGCTCAACGGGCAGACTTTTCTGCACGCAGCCGCATCGCGCAACTTACCCTGAACGTGAAGCGCCACGACACGGGCCGCGGCATTGTGTTCTTCAGCGAACGATCCGATGAACAGCCCATCAACGTATTGCTTGGGAATGGCGAGTGGACGATGTCGGAACTCAAAGCACTGCTCACCGAGCAGACCCAGTTCCTTCACGACCGCACAGTGTTTATCTCAGCCAAAGAGCTGTCGAACGACGAGCGTAATGAGCTGGCCAAGTTCACCAAGCAGACGAAGCATGTGCTGCTGCATGTTGATCCTGTCTTGTTGACCATACTCGCAGGACTTGGCGTATCGGATCACCAGCGACTCAAGACGTTCCTGCAACTGAGCTTGCCCTGGACGTTCAGCAATCCGTACACCGGCAACCAGATGCAGCCAGCACCGCCCGAAATGCGGTACGGACGCCAGAATGACATCAAATCATTGACCACGATGCGCAACGGCGCCGCCATGATCTTTGGTGGTCGTCAGCTGGGTAAAACGACGTTGCTCAATGAGACGCAACGCCGCTTCAACAACCCTGATCAGCGTCATCATGCGTACCTCTATCAAATCGACGGCGATCTGGATCGGGCAAACCTGTCTGGCAATGAGCTGGACAAGCATCGTTATCGTGTTTGGCAGTTGATCTACCAATCTGCAGTTAGCAGCGGACTGGTGAAGAACTCCTACCCTTCCGATGCTGACCGCATGGTGGATGAACTGAGAGCGTACTTCTCCAGGGACAACTCCGACGCGCTCATGGTATGCCTCGATGAGATCGACCTGATTCTGGGGCTTGATGCGGCGAATGGCTTCCGCATTTTCCGGGAGCTCAGTGGCTTGGTGAACAACAGCAATGGCCGGTTCAAGATTGTCATTGCGGGGCTTGAAAACGTTCGTCGTTTCGCTGATGCGCCAAACTACCCCCTGCACCAACTGGGCAGCGCAATCCAGGTCTCGATCATGAGCCCGGCTGAGGCCCTGCAGCTCATTCGCGAACCGTTGAGCCATCTGGGTTATGAGTTCGAGTCGCCTTTACTGGTAAACCGAATTTTGGTGGAAACGAACCGCCACCCTGGCCTGATCCACATCTACTGCCATGAGCTGATCAAGACATTGAACGCTCGACATAACCGCCGGGTGGGCTCAGTCTCCATCAGCGCCGATGACGTTGAGCAGATCCGCAAGGATCCGGGCATTCGACAACTGATCTGCGACCGCTTCGACATTACGCTGAACCTGGATCTTCGCTACAAGCTGATCGCTTACAGCCTGATTTCTCAGAGCACCAACAGCTACTCAGCCAGTCGGGCGAAAGTGGTGGTACAGGAATGGGCACCGCATATCTTCGGGCCGATGACGGACGCACAGTTTGAAGCGTTCCTGGATGAGCTGTGTGGCCTTGGCGTACTCCAGTACATGCGACGCACCGAAGGTGGTAAGGAATACGCGCTGCGCAATGCCAATATTCTAAATCTCGTGGGTGGCCAGAAGGACATCGAGGATAAGTTGCTCGCCGCGGTGGACGCGATCAACGAGAACGACCCGTTGTCAGCACACGCATTCCCACTCAGCGCGACACGCCCTTCACCACTCACGCTGCGTGATGAGAAGCTGCTCATCAGTGAGGAGATTGGAGAGAAGCCTGCGCTGGGTGCCATTGAAGCGCGCTCCTCCAATTATTCTGTCGGCATCATCACGGGGTCTGAAGCGCTGGGGCTCGACCCTCAGTGGATGGTCGAATCACTCCTGGCCATAGGCGAGGAGGAACCTCCACTGAGCAGCAACCAGAAACCTGGACGCTACTCTCCGTTTCATCGACGTGATACCGACCTCGGCTCGGCCAGTGAGTTCAAGAAACTCCTCGTAGACGTGATCCTAGACGTTCAATCGCTGCGCAAAAACATCATGCTCTTCGTGGAGATCACAGGTACGCAACCTGTCAGTACGATGCTGGATCTGCTCGACATTGCTCACGAAGCGCGACTTAACACCAACGTCAAACGCCATCGCGTTCGCGTCATCTTCCTCATGTCGCCCCGCGCGCTGTGGCAGTGGGAGTCGAACCCACAGCTCACACAAGCTCGCGAAACGATGCAGCCCTTTATCGCCCTGGATATCTGGAAACGGACGGCGCTGGTTCACCTTCTGAACAAGCTCAACCTTGAGAACACGTCGACGTCCACCGACATCTTGGAAAATCACAGTCAAGGCTGGTACTTCTCCTTGGATAGGCTGCTCGCGGCGAAGACTAAGAAAAACGACGTGATGAAGGTAGATGGCTTCGGCCCAGCCTACACCCCCTTGCTTCAAGCCAAAGCCAAGAGCATGGAAGAGTTTCTCGGCAAGACAGGCCTGACCGCAGTCAACTGGGCACGCCCGGTGTTGAGCGCACTCTGTGGGCAAGAGCGTTTCGATGAAGAAGACTTTGCGATTAGCCTCTTGTGCCACCATGCGGACATTGACCCGCAGCAAGCCCTGCAGTGGCTGACCCGCTTGCGGCTCGTCATTCCTTGCCCAGGTGGGATGAAGCAAAACGTCTATCGGCTACCTGAAAGCATCAAGGCGGCCCTGCTGATCAAGGCCCCCCAAGAAGCCAAGGCCTAATCATGACCCAGCATACAACTACTACATTTGGGTGGGTGCAGGCCATGCAGGGCGCTTGGGGCGCGGTACCAGCCAGCGAGCTGCTCCAGCCCGGCGCCGATGCCTGGTCACCGCTCAAGTTATCGCCACCCGACGCAGCAGAATCGGCAAGTTTTGCGCTGGCGGGCCGCGCCCTGAAATACGGGAAGTCCGTGGCGATTGCACTGCCTTTGATGGGCGGTGAAGGACTCACGCGACTGATGGTGTACCTGCATCGCATTCGCTGGGATGCCTTGCAGGGTGGCATCCGCTCGCCCTGGCTCAATCCTGGCAACATGGAGACCTGCCCCGACATCGTGTTCATCTCCAGGCCTCGCGCCGGGTTCAATGATTTGTCGCGCGTCCCCGCTCTACGTGCCCGGGTGCTCCGGGCTTCCGACCAGAAGCGCAACATGAAATCCGCTTCAGAAACCTTGGTGGTTGATGGCTCGCTGGATGTGATGGAGCTGGTTGAGATGATCGGCAGAG
Source organism: Pseudomonas sp. SDO524_S393 (assembly GCF_054071875.1). Taxonomy (NCBI): domain Bacteria; kingdom Pseudomonadati; phylum Pseudomonadota; class Gammaproteobacteria; order Pseudomonadales; family Pseudomonadaceae; genus Pseudomonas; species Pseudomonas sp. SDO524_S393. The sequence goes on from NZ_JBSVVZ010000001.1 coordinate 254,754, forward strand.
CAAGCAAACCTTTCGTTCTTGTCGTCGACGGGACACGGGGGGGTAATGACAACGCTGCTGCCTTGGACAGCGCTCTGTCCGAGAGCTTCCCTGAGATTCCTCGGATCACTCTGCTTTCACTGGGTGACAGTGAATCCTTGGACAAGATCCGATCCAATGGAACACTCAGCCATCTGTGGCTGATGCGGCTGGGTGACAAATCCTCACTCGCCCGAGATGCCAAGGCTGCTACCCAGTTTCAGCTATTGGTCACTGAGGATCGGAGAGCCAATCATGAATTGGCACAGTTGGCAGATCGGTTTTTTGCCTTGCGACGAGATCTTGATCGTAAGGACGTCGTGCTCAAGGAGCGCCTGGCCATCATCGGAAAGGTGTTTCGAAGTCTGAATGAGCTTCCGGTGCCCTTGCCGTTTCTGGAAAGCGCGCTTCAGTCAGCGACCCGTCCAGGCCTCTACCCCGTTCGGTGCTTGGAGCGATGGCTTCAAATCGCCGGCAACGGCAGTTGCTTGTACGGTGAGTCGGATGTTGCTTCGCGCAATTTGATCAAGCAGCTCACCAATGTCCATGAGCTTTTCTCACAATCGGTCACGGGCAAAGCTGGATGGCTGCTGAAACATCTGAGGGCTTCCTTTAGCACGAAGCAGAACACCTTAGTTCTGTGTGGCAGCCCGCATGAGGTTGCTGCACTGGAAAGTTGGTTCGACAACGAGCTGGACGAAGGATGGAACGCGACCGTTCACATCACGGCGATGGACGGGGTGAAGGCTTATCGACAGTTTCGAGGTGCGGTAGACGAAGTCATCATCACCGGCATGCTGTGGCCGAGCCGCCAGCACTGGTTAGCGACGCCCTGCCGCCGAGTGGTCGTTCCTGCATACGATTACGAGAAGCCCTTTGTAGAACGAATGCTTCATCAATGGTGGTCAAAGCATGGAGTGCAGAGCTGTCCTGACGGTGACAAGCTTGCGCAATGGCAGCTCGCCTGGACTGATCGCAGGTACGAGGATTCTGTAACACAGGCGCAAACGCTGGTTTTGGAAGCGGCCAACGTCGCTGACTGCTGCACCTATCCGGCCAAGGAGCGTCAGGTTTCCATTCCACTTGCGATGGAGTTCGATCATTGGCTGGAACTGCTGATGGAAGAGCCAGTGGAGCCTTCCACACCGTTGCACAGCGGCGACCCGCTAATGCCTGACCTGATTTGGGTGACCCTTGAAGGTACGCAGTCCGAGATTCCTTGGAGTAAAAACCGCCCCGTACTTGTGCTCCGCGATGACGAAATTCACCCAACAGTTGCTGAGGAATTGACCGAAGGCGACCAGATCATCCTGCTGCGACATAACGATGAGCGTATAGCTACACAGGAGAAACTCTTCGATATGGTGGCGCTTTCTGAAGGCATGCAGCAGTTCCTGCGCGCAGCTGGGCGCTGGAAAACCATGGTCGACAGCGTCGCAACACGGCTGACGGTAAAGCAAGTGCAAGCACAGCTTCGCAAGGAAAAAGTAGAGGTGTGTGACGCGACAGTTGGTAACTGGTACCGGCACAAGGTTTATGGGCCACGTGACCGAGCGGCAGTTGCAGTTTTCGCACGTCTTTCCGGTGCCAAAAACCCGGAGAGATCCGCTCTACTCATTGCCAATGCCATCGAACAAGTTCGAATCGCACATCAGCAGATTGGCAAGCAGCTTCGTAAAGCGATCCTGGAGCGCGGCAAGGGCGCAACCACCATTGAAATCGGGGAGTTGACTCTCGATGCCAAAACTTTCGACGATATGATCGAGATTGGCGTGGTGACGTCAATCAGGGTTACGGCCACTCATGTGATGGTTGAGAAAGAGGACGGACTCGTTGACATCGCCAATGAGGTTATTGGCGCTCACCCAGGGCGTATCTGCCTGACCAAACCTGCCATCAGGTCGATGCGCGATTCGGTTTATCGTGATCATAGGAAATTCCGCTCCTGCCTCAAGCTCATGGCCACGAGGCTCTACGAGCACTACAACGACAAAGCTGAACGCTTGCATGACGTACTTAAGCATTTCAAGCAGGAGACCATTGAGTTTGAGCCGAAGATGTCCCCCGTCACCATGGGGATGTATGCGGATAAACGCCTGTACAAAGGAAAACCTGCGGACATGAACAGACATTTCTGTCTTGGCAGGGCCCGAGATCCATCACGCACATTGCGTATTCATTTCGATTGGGATGCCGAGGAAAAGCTGCTCGTCATCCACCACGCTGGCAAACACCTGGAAACTACACAATCCTAAGGACGAACCATGGCTCTCAACTACCGAGAAGAAATGGGCCTGACAGCTGCATTTCTAGAAGAGATGCGCCTGCGACTGAGTGACAAGGAAGTCGATGTACTCCCACCAGACGGCAAGCTATATGACGGAATAGAACCTGGCCGTGTCAGCTTGGTTGGCTGTCTCGGCCCAGCTCCTGATCCTAACTATACGGGCCCGCAACCGCCGAATTCGATCGGCATCGTCCTCTTGGTTTCGCCCAATGAAGAGGGTTGGATCGAATGCGAGCTTAGCGGCCAGTTCGACTTGGTGCACCGTTACATTCCTGATCTTTGCAGCGTCGAAGCCAATCTGGTGCTCGATGGGGGCTCACCCAAGAGGGCACAAAACCTGCCGATCGCGTTCAAACGGTACACAGTGAGCTTCTCATCCATCAAGCTCGAACTTGATCCCAGCAAGCCCAATGAATGGGTATCTGCAAAGGCAGCGCTTACCGCGGTACTAAATGCTGAGCAACAGCGTTGGATTGCTGATCCGCGCGTCATGCGCCGCTGCCATACCAATGTGAATGGGAACGCACGGTTCGGCTTCGACTGGAGCGAGACCGCACTTGCCGACCAGGCAAGCCTGAATCGTACCGTCCTTGAGCAGATCGCCAGCGACCGCAATGCGATCCTGAATTACGTCATCAACCTCAGAGCACGTCTACGCCCTACCCCGTCCGCCTTCGGCGCCAGCGCCGCTGGGAGTTTCCTCCTCGAAGTGTTCCTGGAAAACCAGACAACTACCGAAGATGCTCGGACCTTCGGCGTCGACGCCCCATACCTGTTGGATGCCCGTCTGATCACCCGGCTCGTTGCGGGTGAAAGCTACAAGGTGCCTCATCGTCTCCAGCCGGAAGAGTATCGATACCGTGATGATGACGGCCTTCCCGGCTATGGCATTAGCTGCGCAGTAGTACAGGTCGAGAAGAAACTGTTCAAGACAGACGGTATGCCAACCTTCGCTCAGCCGCGGGTTGATGCGCCTTCGCCGGCCGAAGTAGACATGGCCTTCGCGCCTAACTACGAAATGCTTGCCCGCGACCCGCTCCTGGTGTGTGACAGCTTCCTGAAAACACAGGAGCGCTACCTTGATGAATGGGCAGTACGCATCAGCGCCCTGGAGTCCGCAGGGCTCATGGCGGATTGGAATGTTGCTATTGCAGACCGTAATGCCTTCCAGGAGGAAACCAGCCGCATACGAGACGGCGTGGAGCTCCTAAGAACACATCACGACCTTCGCCGCTGTTTCCAATGGATGAACGAAGCCATGGGCGAAGCTATCAAGATTCAAGGCAAAAGGTTCACCGGATGGCATCTGTTCCAGCTCGGCTTCATTCTTACCCAGATTCGTTCGGTCTACGAGCGGCACGCGACCTCGGCAGAGCTAAGAGGCAGCATGGAGACGGCGGACGTACTCTGGTTTGCCACCGGCGGAGGTAAGACCGAGGCTTATCTGGGTATCATCAGCATGGCGCTGCTCTATGGCCGGATGAAGGGACGTGATTACGGCACGACTGCTTGGCTCCGGTTTCCCTTGCGGATGCTGTCTGTTCAGCAGTTCCAGCGACTCTCCTACGTGCTGGCCCAGACCAACATGCTGCGCCAGCGTGAACGTCTTGGTGGGTGGCCCTTTACGATTGGCTACTACACTGGCGAAGGCACACCCAACCGCGTCAGCAGCACGTACGGCGAGGACGTGCAGAAAGGCTTCCTGCCTTCATTCAGCGACGAGCGCCTGAAGTCCTACCAGTTCATCTCAGACTGCCCTTACTGCGGCGTCGGCGGCTCTATCCGCATCGCGACCGACATGACACGTGCCCGCATCAAGCATGTCTGTGACAACCCAGAGTGCTGGTCGAACTGCGAGGCCGAACCAGGCGAGCACGGGCAAGGTATCCGGGGTGAGATCGGCATTTATGTTTCGGATGAAGAGTGCTATCGATACCTGCCCTCGGTACTGGTCGGAACAGTGGACAAGCTGGCCGTCATCGGCCACAACCAGCGTTTCGTGAACTTCTTCGGTGGGGCTCGATTCTTTTGTCCTGAGCACGGTTTCACCCAAAAATCCAAGTGCCAGCACCGCCGCATTGAGCAGCGTGGCGAAAAATGGGAAGCCATCGACTGCGGCAACAATACTCGTACCAGCGTGGTCAGGGTGGTGCCCACATCCCCGATGAAAGACCCTGGTTTTTCACTGTTGGTACAGGATGAGCTGCACCTGCTTCGCGAATCCTTGGGCAATTTCGATGCTCATTACGAAACCTTGCTCAGCACCTTGCAGATAAGCCACGGCGGTCGCGCACCCAAGGTGCTTTCTGCCACGGCCACCATCAAGGATTTCGACGACCATATCCATCACCTCTACCTGCGCAATGCTGTTCGATTCCCAGCGCCAGGGGTCAACCAAGGCGAGTCATTCTATGCCCGTAAGGCGAAAGATGATGAAACCGGCTCGCAACTGATCCGCCGCTGGTTTGCCGGCATTCTGCCCATCGGTCGCGGACGCGTGGCCATGAAATCCGTGGCTGAAGCCAGCTCCCGCTTCCTCGATCAGGTCGATGATTGGCGAAGCAAACTCGCCGCCGGCGATGCTCGGTTGCTCAAGGCAATGGGGTTGGCCAGCGGGCAGGCCCAGGAAGCCCTGCGCTACATCGAGAAGAACCTGAACACCGATCTCGTTTACGCGAACAGCAAGCGCAGCATCACGGAAATCATGCGGTACATGGAAGAGGTCAACAGCAAGACTGGAGCTGAGCGCAAAGCTCGTTTGCTGGACGGCGAAACCCGGCTCGACATGATCCTCGATGCCATCCGCCACGTCGAAACCAAGGACGCAGATGACACCTGCCGGCACATCATCGCGACCAGTGTTGTGTCACACGGTGTGGACATCGCGGAGCTGAATTTTATGATCGTTGCAGGTTGGCCGAAGTCGACCGCCGAATACATCCAAGCTTCCGCTCGTAGTGGACGTGTGCACCCTGGCATCGTGCTTTGTATTCTCTCCTCCCACCAGCTGTTCGAGTCGGGCGTTTTCATGAACTTTGGTGACTACCATATCTTCCTGGATCGCCTGGTCGACTCGGTGCCCATCAACCGATTTGCTCCCAACATCATTGACCGAACGCTGCCTGGCGTGATGTCCGCGGTGTTGCTCAATTGGGCGCCGCAGCAGAGCTGGGGCGGCGATCTGAGCCATAGGGTCAACGACCTGGTCACGCTGCTTCGAAGCGACCCCGGTAAAGCCGCCGCCGCAGAGATCAAAAAAATCGTGGTCAATGCGCTGCGGATCCCCTCTGCGCTGAGCAACACGTTCGACTCCCGCGTGATCGCCGGCTTTGACGCCGCCCTGATCTCGCGTGTCGACAACGCGCTCTTCGAATTGGAACGCTGGCCGGGCAGCAAGAACGACCAGACATTGAGCGAGGCTTTGGGTGACATCTTCGGATATGCCCCTTTCCGCTCGTTCCGCGATATTGAAAACCAGATCTTGATCAAGCCCGTCAACAGCTCGGCTGATGAAGTGTTCATGGCATTGGCCAGGTGAGGTTGGAAGAATGGACAAGGAATATGTGAGCCGTAGTCGTCTTTTCAGGGAAGCCTTTCTCCCCGGAGCCTTTACAAGGCTCCGGAACCAGGCCTACGGGCGTGTCATGGGTATCCTGAATAACAGCGGATCGGCGCTCGAGGGCGTTGACAAGGAACAGCTGCGTGAAGCCGTCCTGACGTTTGTGCATGACTGGGAAAGCGCTGGAGGTCAAGTCGACCCGACCTTTTTGACGGCTGCGGAAAAAAAGCGACTGGAGATTCAATCGCCTTCCGAGATATTCGTCTCGCCCGCGCCGCTGATCCTCACGTGCAAGCGATGCCGTGTTCTGGATTTTTATGATTCGAAAGAGCCCGACGACCGGACATTGTCCAAGATGCAAGCTCGAATCCGGATGCACCATGGCCGCAGCTTCATCCCGTGCAAACGCCCAGGTTGCTCAGGCGAGATGATCCAGCTGCCTTACGTTTCAGTGCACCGGTGCGGGTTCGTGAACCCGGTTCACATTCCACACGCTGCGCGTCGCTCAACCAGTATCGGATACCGCGATGCCGGCTCGTTCTTCCATTCATCCTTCATCGACGTTGAGTCGGGCGACAAGCTTTCCGGCACTCACCAGGATGATTGCCCCGCGTGCAGCGCCGCGTTCGAAGCCGAGACTCAAAAACGAGGGACGCCTCTGACCAGCGGTGAGTCCTTCTATGCCCAGAGCACGCAGTACATCGCCCTGAGTGAGGACAGGGGCAAGCTCACTGCTAGCCTGCTGCAGTGTCTGCAAGGTGCTGCAGAAGGCGCTGAGGGCATGGCTCAGGATATCGCCGAGGGCGTAGCACTGACATTGCTCAAAAGAATGTCCGGGCGTGAGCTGGAGCAAAAGCTTTCCCTGATGCTCGCAGCGAACATTGGTGACGCGGATGAGCAGGCAGCGCTGCGCACACTGTTGGAGAGGAAGAAACTCAGCATTACCAAGCTCGAAGCGATGGCTGAAGACAATGAAGACCTGGCCGTCGTGCTCGATTCCGCCCGCAAGGAGGTCGCCCATATCGAGGGTCAGCTGGCAGCGGCTTCTGGCTGCTTCCGTGCAGTTCGCGACTTGGTTCCAGAGCTCACCACGCTGATTGAAATAGTCGGCAATCGGCGCACGCTGGAAGCCGTTTTTCTGCCTCACGATGTGCAAGGCAGGACGATCGAGCAGGAAATCCAGGAAACGGTCGACATCGCCCAGAAAGATCTGCTCGCAGATCAATGGCAAAGCGTTCAGGAGCGTTACGGCATTGACTCGATCACGCACATACCTGACCTGCGGGTGGTATTGGCCACGCTTGGCTATTCACGAGAAAGGAGCGCCCCGTCGATCAATCCTGAAGCTCCTCCGGTAATGCTCAACGCCTTCGCCGACCGTGTCGACGAAGCGATGAAGGGTAAGACCTCCATCTATGCGATGTCCGCGAAGACCGAAGCGCTGTGGGTACGTCTGGATCCGCGCAAGGTGCTCCGCTGGTGTATCGACTCAGCGTTCCTTGAATCCCCCAGTGAAGCGGTGCTACAAGACAAAGCACGTAGCCATGCCTACCTGCTGAGCCACTACCACGTACTGGCAATGCATCCTGGGAAGGCAGCACGGGAAATACCAGCGCGCACGCCTGAAGACGGTGCCCCCTTCAATCTTCTGCATTCGATCAGCCACTCGCTCATGTTGACCGCACGCCGCCATACCGGGTACGACTCCAAGAGCATTCAGGAATACCTGATCCCCATGGATCTATCGGTCGTCCTGTACGTGTCTTCTGTCCAGAACTACACCGCAGGCGGCTTGTTGACGCTGTTCCAGCACTACCTGCAGCCGTGGTTCGATGACGCGAGCATGTTCGCCTTCAACTGCGCGTTTGACCCAGTGTGCACCGACGTCGGTAATGCCTGCAGCGGCTGCGTTCAGATCGAGATTGGTTGCGAAACTTTCAACCAAGGGCTGTCCAGGGCCTATATTCACGGAGGGCCAGCTAACCGCGAAGGCTCGCTGATGATTCGCAAAGGTTACTGGGACAAGGTCTAAGCGATAATTATGATGGGCGCAGCGGCATGCGCCCCTTCCCTTCCCGAATCCCGAGGGCCTAGAGGTACCCTTGCAAATCGCCCCAGGTTTCCTAGACACCTCCAAGCCTCATAGACCGGCCCAGGTGTCGCAGACTCCTCAGTGCGCAAGCCATTGAGACAATTGCAGCGAAACTTTTCACGAGCTTGTCATTGCGTACGACGATGCGGCGGTGCTCTTTCAGCCAGCCAAGCATGCGCTCGATCATGTTACACTGCCGTTACTTTGGGCGGCCGAACAGCTTAGGTAACTTAGGGTTAGGCATATTCCTGATAGTGCTCTGCCGGCGTGTGCAGTCACTGATCGCTGAGTAAAAACCAGGGCACCCGATTCGGGAAAAGCAATGATGCGCAGATGGCACCGATCCGCGTTGCTGGGTCCCGAAGCGATAGGTCGTTATCCATCTGCGGTTTGCACACCTTCGCCCAACGCTCAGCAACATCTGCCACCGTCCAAACCTTGCGGCCGATCTGGAACACATGGTTTATGCCATTAGGAACGAAGGGCTGGCTGAACTCCAGGTAGCTTTGCGGGATGAAAATGTTGAGGTGCGCGTGATCGAGACTCGCCAGGTTGTGATCCAATTCCTCCTCCAGCGAGTGTCGCCCACTAATGAGCAGGACAAGCGCCAATGTTTCAGAGGGTGAGTTGCTCAAGGGTTTCAAAGCAGTTGAATCCTTGTCTGCGCGTGCCTTGAGATACGCGTACACATCCGCTGCCGGCAGCAGGGGCCCGGCAAGCCGACCCTCATGCTCAACGAGCGCATTGATCAGCGTGCTGACGACCAATTCTCCAAGGCCATTAAGGTCATCGGTTTTGATGGCTGTAAGGAACGCTGCCCAGTACGGTGCTTCGTCTTCGCTCATGCCAGCACACGTGCATGCGTAGTGCTCCAGCAGAAGGACGCTCAGTTGCTCCAGTGCTTCTCTAAGTGGAGCGTCACTGATGCCGAGCTCCCGAGCCAGGTGTATCGCTGCGCCGGCCCAACCCAAAATCCGCGATATGCGCTGCGGAAGGTAGAACAGGTCGGGAATGCCATGGCGGCACAACGAGCCGGGGTTCTCACGAAGTTTATGGACGATGTCGCAAAGCAGGTACTCAACCTCTCTTACGATCTCGCGGGCAAGCCCCCCCATACAGTCGCGCGCGGTGCTGTCCTTTTGGGACGACTGAAGGAGCAGAGCCACACACGTCGCGCTCAGCTCTACCCGTGAGAAGCTATTGGCGTGACGCCCCGTGCTCTTCTCCAAGGATTGCCAGATTCCGCCAATGAAAGCCCCGACTGAGTTGGGTATGGCGGCCAAGCGATCAACGAATTTGGTGAGGACAGGAAATAGCTTTTCCGGAGTGAGCTCGTGCTCCGGGGCGAACATGAGCGTGTAGAGCTCGGCAGAATGACTGCTGATGGCTTGTCCAGCTGGGGATGCAGGTAAAATCCCAGTGAGCCACAGCAACGAGGATGTTGGGTTGTCGGTAGCATGCGGATTGCCAAACAGTGGCATGTGACCGTAAAGGTTGACGCCCCATACGGATGGCATTTGCCCTCCGCAGGTCTGCTCTGCCACATACTGTGCAGCGGGTCGGCCTATATCCACCAGATCGAGCATTCTGGCCCGAGAACCCGTGTCGATCTCTCCATCCAGTACCTTGAGTAACGCGAGGGTTCCGTACCCACCATGGCCGGTCTCGCCGGCGTACTGATCTGCCGCAGACGACACAAAAAATGAGACGCCGAATGTCTTGGCCTTACCGATCACTTCAGGCTTCAGCAGGATGCCCAAGTTGGAAACTATGCCGCCGGCGTTGCAGGCATCGATGATGACGTTACAGTGCGCAGCTTTGAGCTCGTTGAAGTATTCGAACAGACGACTGAGGGCAAAGCCAGTGGTTGAAAGTCGATCAACTCGGGTGTCGCTCAGGCACAGGAAATAACTGTCATTGGCTTCTCCGCCATGGCCCGCAAAGAAAAACGTGAAACTCTCAATTTCATCGTACCGGTCTTGGATATCAAGCAGCGCCGCGTCCAGCTGATGCCGGGCCGGAGAGTTAAGCAGATAGGCGTCCGCTGGCTGGATACTGCTCAATGGCCCCTTGGAAAGCGCGGTATGAATAGAAAGCGCGTCACGTTCGGCCCCAGAAAGCCTATTGAGGGACTGATAATCGTCACAACCAATGCACAACAAAACCTTGGCCATCACTGCTCCCTGCTACGAAATTTGGATTTGCGCTCGGCTTCCTTTGCCAACGCCTGGGCGGTTTTGAGCTTCTTGATCTCTTCTACCCTCGCCAGCAGTGCGGGTTCCTGGAGCGAAGGGTCAGAGTGGAGGCGTTTGGCAACGCTGGGGTGCATGCGAAACTCTGGAAGCGATACTTGACCATCCCGATCCACCGAGTATTCGATTTGCTCGATGGCCTTGAGCATCTGCTCGCCCAAGCTCCCTGTGGAGCCATCAATGACATTGCCGCTCTCTTCGCACGTATCTGACATCATCTGGTAAAACGCTTTGGCAAAGCTGTCCGCCATGCTGTTGGAAATCTCATCGACTGTGCGCTCAATGACGTCGAGCCGGCCTTCCATGATGTCCTCGAAGCGCAACCTTGTTTCGTGCTCGATCGTCTGCATCTGGTCGACGCGGTCAGGGGCGTAGCTGTGATGTGACTGCCACGATCCCCCGTGGCTGAAGCGCTGGACCTCATCGCTGCCACCCACTTGTCTACGCGCTTGATCGAGCCTCTCCTTCGTAGCGTTCATGAACGCTTTCATGACGAGCTCGGCCTGCGTATCAAACGGGAAAGGATGCGCTTTATCCTTCATGTGTAACTCCTCATTGATCAAGCTCGTAGCCAGACTGCGTGAGCATTCGCATTGGTTCCTACATCAATTCGCATGCCTACAGGAGATGCACCTAATCGCCAAATAGGCCTTTCATCCATAGCGGATCCCCAGGTTGCACATGGGAGCCTTGAAACATCGGCAGCCCCTCCTCAATCAAAACCTTTTGGCCCTGCCGTTCATCTCGAACACCTGCTCACGGCCAACGCCTTCCTGTGGCAGGAAAAGCCCTTCCTTCCAGAGCGCCAGGATCTCCTGAGCTTGTTCAGGGAGCCAGTCTTCTACCTGCTCAGCTGCAGCGCCAACAACCGCGTCTAAGGGCCTCGCCCGGCCCAAATCCTGAAGCAGCCTGTAGAGCCAGGTAGCAGGCCTTAGCTGGATGCTGTGATCGCGGTTGTACCGAAGCGGGATGCTGATGCCCGTCGGATCGAGATCGCCGAAATATTCGGCACCAGCACCCTCGACTTCAAGCAGAACCTCATCCAGCGCGGTTCCCGTTGACGTGAACGCATTCCCGCTGCCGTACACGACCGCTGCATAGCGGCCCGTTTCGACGTTCCAGGCGCCAAGGCTGGCAAAGGTGTGGTGATTCTCGATCACCAGTACAGGGCGACCAGGAAGGCCTGGGGATGGCCGGTACGCAAGCGGCATATCGACCCTCTCAGCACCTATGACAGCGAGAGACAGACGCCCGCTGAAAAGCGACGAGCCCTTAACCCGGAGGTCGAGGAATTTCTCGTTGCCGAAGATATCCAGGGAGCGCTCCCGCATCGGAACCATCTGAAAGCATCCATCGCGCTGGATCAGCCAATCATTGATCACCTTGGCGGTCGCCTTCTCTGACCCGGTCAGGTTCATCCAAAACCCGAGTTCAGGGCGCCAGGGGATCGCTGCCCAGTCCATTTTGATGGCCGTGATTGTTTCGATATTCATCGTCACGAACCTAGGCATCGCCGGGGAGCCAAAGCTCTCGAAGCTGCGGGGTGCAGGAAGCTTTAGGAGCCCACGGTGCGCGGCTACATGCAGAGCCTTAAGGATCAGGCTGTCGCGGTTAGGGTGTTCCTGTTGCTCAGGATGCAGCTCCAGCCAAAGGGTGCGCAGGTAGAGGAGTTCTACACGCTTACTGCGACTCTTCTTAAGCACCTCAAAAAAGGATTCCACGGTTAAACACTCCAGGCAGGTTGTTGGATTTCCGTGTTGACGGTCGACTTGACCATCTGGAGATGCGTCCGCTTGGTGACTGAGTTAACCCCTCCCTTACGCAGGCGGATGACCTTCTGGAAGCCGGCCAATGTGTTCACCTCTTTAGTCGCCGTGAAGAAGATCAGTTGCACGCCGACAGCTTTAGCCAGCATCAGCTGAACATCGATCAGGGCTCTGGTCTGCACTTTGGCAAACGGATTATCGAGGATCAGCGGGCAACCACCATCCACCCCGGAAGAGACCCTTGAGTCAGCGCGGAGCTTCGAGATCAGCAGGTACAGGAAAATGGCGATCACCACGCTTTGGCCGCCCGACATTTTCAATGAGTTGGCGAACTGGTACTGGTGGCTGACGTTCTGCTCCATCTGCAGGATCTGCAGCCCGAACGCATGTTGCGGCGCGAAGAGGACAAGCCCATCAGACACCAGGTTCGAGCCACTCTCCGGGATGTGGTTATCCTCGATCAGCTTGTTGAGGTAACCGGCGATAATCACCTTGCCCGACTCCTTCACGATGCCCGTGATTTGCTCCTTCAACCGGATGATGGGCTTCCCGCCGATATACGGAGCATCGATAGGCACCGCGACCTTCGCCGCCCGGTTAAGCACCGAGGCGCCCTGCTCGATCAGCTGCTGCAACTCGCCTACGCAGCGGTCAAAATCAGGCACCATTTCACTCAATTGAGACTCGGTGACCTTAATGCGTTCGTCCACGAGCTCCTGCAGATCGTCATAGTCGTTGCAGGCCTGATCGAAGTTGAATTCATAGAGCTTCACCGATAGCTCTGGAGCCAGTGCCCTGAATTCCGGTAATGATGCGACACCTTGATACAACCGGTACCTGGTATTAGCATCCGACCTTTTTGTTTCTACGACGGCACTGATTTCTCGATTGCGCATCAGGAGTTCACCAACCTGGTCTTTGCCGCTGTCGATCAGCTCAATGTACTCGCCGGCCACGGTGTCGACCGCCATGGCATTGCGGAGCATCTTGAGGTTGTCGTTCAGATCCTTGAGTAGAAGTTCTCGCTCTACCTTCTCTCCTCTGGCTTTTTCGTAGTCCACGCTATCAGCATCGACAGTGCGCTGTAGGGTCGAAATATCTTCGGCAAGCGCTTCAATTCGCAGATGCACATCGTCATCTGAGAGCTGCAGCATGGCCTCAGAAATCGGCGCTGGTTTGTGCAACTGAATGAACTGAGCACTGTTACTCTCAGCCACCGCAAATTTACCGTTCAGCTCGCGATTGACCTCCTCAAGCCGATCATTCTCGACCTCCTGGATTTTCCGCTCCTGCACAAGCTCAAGGCCGAGCAATGGCTCAACCTCTGACTTGTCCACGCCGACATGGTCTTGATCGAACGCCTTACGCGCCTCACTTTCCTCGCGGCGATAATTTTCGACACTCGTCAGGCGGACGCCGATTCGGTCTTTTTCCGCATACTCGTAAACCGATTTTCCGCTCTCATAGAGGCTGATCAGCACATCCAGGCTAAAGCCAGGCTCGAGCGCGCTACCCGGCCCACCCTGCGCATAAAACTGAACAGCAGACTTCTGCGTTTCCAGCGTATTTAACCGCTCACTGAGGCGATGAAAATTCGCATGGGCGTCATAGATGATTCGGCTATTGGCTTCGACCAGGTCATCCAGAACCTGCTTGCGGGCTAACAATTCCGCGAGCGCGCCCTGCACAACAACAAGTCGTGCAACCTTCCCTGCAAGGGGCCGCTCCCAATCGTTACGGTAGTCGATCAGCCGGGTGATCAACAGATTGATCTTGGTGATGTCAGCCGGGATTGTCCTCAGCTTCAGGTTAAGCTGGTTAGCGAGCTCCATTTCCTTGGCAGCGTCTTCCACGCATTCCTTTTCACTCGCCCTGAGGGCTTCGACTTGGTCGTGGAGGAGATTCTTCTCGCGACGCATCTCAGCCATACGGGCTTGGCCGTAGAGCTCCAGATAGTGGTCAAGCTTTCGGCGGGCCGTACTGGCTTCCGAAAGGTTGCGCTTATAATCCCCTTGCTCTTCTTCTACCCGGTCGATATTGCGTTCGAAATTCTCCAGAACACTTTTCGCAGCCTCATGGTTGTAGGCGGCATCATCAGCGGCGCCGATGACCAGCAAATCGTCGGTAGTCGCTGTTTGATCCAGCGTCGCGACGGCAACAGCGACCGGAGCAGCAAGGCTAAGATTCGCCTTCGATAGCAGGTTGCGGGTCTTATCCCACTCACCCTGTGCGACACAGACGCCGAGATAACGAGCAGGATCAGACATCACCAGATCGCGAGACTTTTGGGCATCGGGGACAAGCTCGGCCAGGTAGGTGTTGGCCGCTCGGGCTGACTGCACCCGATTCTCCGTCAGAAACCGGACAACAGCCTCGACATCACGGTTATAACCACCCAACCCGGTTTCCGATATCGACTTTTTGGCCACTTCAAGATTAGCCAGGAGGATGTCACACCGACGGATTTCATTCGTCAGTGACTGCTCGTAATCGTTAAGCAGCCTCGGCAGCGTTTCAGCATCCGGGTCGGCAAGATCCAACTCCTGAAGACGGGCCAGGACGCTGGATTGCTCGAGATCCTCCTTTAGACACTCGGCAGAATCCAATCGGCCTGCGACAGCTTGCTCTTCCAACTCCGTAGCCTGAGCTTTAAGGCCCAGGTCTTTTGCTTGTTCAGAAAAGCCCCTGGCCTTGGCCTCATGCTGGGCCTTCTCAGCCTCAAGACGCTCCTGGTTACCGTGCAGGACTTCTACCTGAGCTTCGTGCCTGGTGATGGCTGATTCAGCATCTGGATCATAAGGATCGATGACCCCTTCATTGCGCAGCCGCTTCTGCTGCGCCGCTTCACCCTTAATAAAGGCGGCAAGATCGCTTTCCTCCCGCGTCAGAGCATTTTGCTCGGAACCATTCGCGGTGATCTCTTGCTTGGCTTGCTCGGTGGAGGCTTCGGCAGCCTTGCGTTTGTCTACAAAGCCATCTTTTTCAGTCGTGGCAAGCTCCAGGTGATGGTCGTAGCCGGCGCGCAGAAGTGCTCCCTGCTCATCAACCTTTTCCCGGATCGGCTTAAGACCTTCCTGCTCCTCTTTTAAGGATTCCTCTTCGATACGCAGCTTTTGCTGAGCCTCGAGCACCTTCTTGTGCGCGGTGGCGGCCTGTACCAGGCGCAAGCGTTTACGACCATGCTCAAGGTCAGCGGCAGAAGCCTCATACGCCGATTTGGCGCGTTCGCTGAGGCGGGACAGCTCAAGGGCTTTATAGGTCAGGGACTGCGCCTGGGAGCTTTTGATCATCCCCTCATTTGCAGTGATCGTATCCTTTAGCGATTCGAGGAACAGCTTGAGCTCGCCCAACGCTTTAGAGACCTCGCCCGTCGCGGTCTCGATGGCAAACGCAAGGCCCGAAGCACGGCTAAGCAGCCCTTGTTGCTCAGCCTTCATGGCCAGATAGGATTTCGAGGCATGACCGAATGGCACCATCTGAGCCGACAGCCGATTAAGCAGCGCCAGGGTTTGATCCATTTGCGGCTTGTTCTTCATCTTGTCCGCCACGTTGGCGACCATCTGCCTGACGTCAGCAACACGATCCGAAGGCAGGGTGAGAATCATTAGCTTATTGACCAGGTCGGCCTCATCTTTGAAGGCCAGGAAGCCCTCATCGACACCACCCTCCTGGGAGTTGAATTTGACCTGCATCTTAAGCAGCTCAATGTCGATCTTGCGGACTTCGGTTAGGTGCTTGACCCAGTCGTTATTTTGCCTCGTGTGAAAAAAATCACCCTTGGATCTGCGCGCCGCCTGGTGAAGCCAACCGGTGAACTCCGCGAACGTTTTAATACCAGCGGTCAAGCCCAGACCGGGCGCAGGAACATCCTCGAAGGCGAGACCGGCCAGTGATTCGAAGGCGAAAAATACCCGCTGCAGATTGGCTTCGCGGTCGAGACCTTCTTGAACCGCGACAGCCTGCCCCAAGATCACCTTTATGTTAGGCGCGCCTGGGTGGCGCGAAGGCATCGACCACTCCACTAGGATGAACGACAGCTCGCCACCCTGATCGAAGTAGTCCTGCATCTTGTGGTTCGACTGCTGGATGTGCTGAATAAACCTCGACTTGTGCGGGTCGAAAAGGCTGAACACATAGGACAACAGGGAGGTTTTACCACCCATGTTTTCCAGATTGATGATCGCGTTGACTGCCTCGCGCGTCACCGGATCGGTCAGATCAAAGTCATGTGAGTCATACCAGGCAGTGTTGGTACCGAAACTGCTGACGAAGAAGCGGCTGATGCAGTTCATGGAAAGCCTTCCTTATGCGTTGACCTGGCCGCGGATGTAATCAAAAAGACGCGGCAGCGTGCGCTCGCGCAGATTGATCCTTAACCGGTGAGTTGGGGTGAAATCCCGCGAATCATCATCGTCATCACCGCGTGTGGCGGTGACCAGACCGCTTTCCTTCATTTGCCGCAAGACCATCCTGATGAGCCCATCGACTGAGCTAATCGAATTAGGTCGGTCAGGCTGCATAGGGGCGATTTGCAAGATGTAACCCCAGCCTGGCCGCATCTCTTCAATGACCAGATTGTCATCACCATCCTGCTCCTTCATGCGCTCGGCAAGCACCAGCAGCGAATCGCGAAACTTGGGTACCCTCGCCGGAATTGGGAATCGCGACTCGTCGTCGAGCAACTCCTGGGTGGGATAGAAAACCGCCGAGATGGCCAACATGCATAGGGCCGTTGCAACCTTCTGCTCCTCAGACATCGGTTGTTTACGCAGATCGCTCATGCGCAGGGAGAAGCGACTCTCTTTGCCAGTAGGGGCCACGATCAGCCCGCGCTCTGAAACATCCAGAACCTGCAGCTGTATGCCCTCCGCCACCTCGGCGAGTACCTGCTTTAAAACAGGGTTGCTTCGGTAACGCGCCAGCAACTCGCGATACTCGGCATCATTGGCCGGAGAAAGATTGATCTGCAGGGCCTTGTACAGCAGGCGTGAGGCATCACTGGCGTGGTTATCCATCAGAAGGTTCCTGGGATGCTGATTTAAGATCGAACCGAAGGTTGTCCCCGGACACGACAAAGGTTTCGAAGGTGCCATCGGCAACAGCGTGTCGAGCTGGGAATGCGGACTCGCTGTCCGGGTAGCTGAGGTACATCAGGATCCCGATGCACTGCAGGCGTTTGTGGTCAAAACCTTCTGCCTCCCCAGCGGCAATGAGCTCATCGAGCCTCCAGGGTCGGTTGGCCATGAGCTTCAGCTTGATCCAGGCGAGTACCTCCGCCACCAGCTGCTCTGGGAACGGATCCGGCCAATCCTCGAACTCCTCGATATGCCCATCCTTTTCGGGAGGCGCAGGCTCATTGTTGCTCCGGCGCTCAAGCAGCAGCGCCAGGAGATCAGATAGATCAGGAACCTTGGGAAAGACCGCAGGGAACACACTGAGGTAGATTTCCTCTGCAACCTGGGCGAAGTGCTTGATCGGAGCCTTAAGCACAGTCGGGAGGATGGCGGTTTCCAGATCCGGAAGCCCTGAGTGCTTCTTGGGCCGGAAAGCTGAAATCTGCGCATCCAAAAAATTCTTTTCGGTGCTTGTGATGTCTCTCTGCAGGCGTGCTCGCACGGCGCTTGACGCGCTGATGATTTCTTTAAGCTCAATCAGCTCATCTTTAGATGCCTGGGTCTCAACGACATCCAGCTGTGATTCAACGGCCATCTTCAGCTTTAGGTCTTCACCCTGTCGCTCGCTCACGTGAGAGCGGGCCGAATTGAGGCGCGGTGCCAGGTCACGCTCCCATTTAACGCTGCCCGGCGAGCGGCGCATCTGCAGGAGGAATTCATTGATCTGCTGGGCGTACTCGATGGACAAGACCCGCGCGTTCCGGGCGACTTCCTTGGCCTGCTGAATACGCCCGCGCTCAATCAGGATCTGGAGCATCCGCTCCATCAGAATTTGCTGGTCTTCGACGTCGATGTCGAGCATGCCGATGAGCAGCAGGTAGCCTTCTTTACTAGGCCGGTACCGGTAGACGCTCTCCATGTCTGGCTCAAGGATCACGAGCCGAAAGCGGAAGGTCAGCATGGTCATGCTCGGAGCATGGAAATAGCCTGAAGCGAACTCCTCATGGTTGTTGTGAATGGCCTCAAGCACTACATCGGCTGCTTGTCGGCAGGTCGCATCGCTGTTTTCTGGACGGATCCGGCTAATGGTCGCTGTCAGGGAATCCCGCACATCATCCATAGTGCAGCCGGCGGCCATGGCCGAACCTTCCATGATAAAGTTCAGAGCCCACAGAAACAGGTACTGGGTGTCCAACCCATCGAATAGCGGCGTTTCACCCTCGGAGACGAACCGATTCCGGGAGAAATACAGCTGACTCATGGGCTGGGTCAGCAGCATCTTGCGCTGCTGAGAGCTCAGGTCGGTCAGCTCGCTGATGACTCCTTTGGAGGGAGCCTCGAGCATTTTTTGCGCTAAATCGCTCATAGGGCTGGCTAGTGTCCGTGCCAAGTTTTAAATTTGGTCATCATTTTGATGACAATGCTCGCAGTCTATTGATGATCGTGTAGTATGGCAACTGTCATCACTACCGAATTTTCAGCGCGCATGATTCACGACCTAAGCCAGCCGCAAAGAGACCGCCTAGCCTTCATCGACCTTCGCTTGCGGCTGCTAGGCGAGCTTCGGCGCCAGCACCTGATTGATCGGTTTGAGATCCAGGCTGCCGCGGCGACGCGAGATATCGCCCTGTACAAAGAGCTGGCCGGGGACAACATCGACTACGACACGAGCAGCAAAACCTACGTCGCGAGCGAAACCTTCAAGGCCCTTTTCGACACACCCACGGCGTTGGCCATTAGCTGGCTGATGACGGGATTGGGGGATGGGGAGCCGCGCCAGCAGGCCCCCGGCATACCGATTGATTTCCCCGACCAGCTGTCGTGGCCAAAGATCGACATTCTCAGCGTGGTCACGCAAGCGATTAACAAGCCCTGCCCGGTTTTGATCAACTATGAATCGCTCAATGGCTCGAGCACGCGGGTCATCTCACCCTTTGCCCTGATTGACAACGGTCTGCGCTGGCACGTACGGGGGAACGATAGAAAGACCGGTCAGTTCAGGGACTTTGTGCTGACACGCATCAGCAAGGCCGAGCTTTTACCGGATGCACCTGTCTTGGATCACGAACGCGGCGACCAAGACATCGAGTGGGTGCATATCGTAGAGATCATCCTGGTACCTCACCCCGATCAGCCCAGGCCGGAGGTCACTGTCTTGGACTACGGCATGGTCAACGGCTATCTGAAAGTGAATCTCAGGGCCGCAACCGTCGGCTATACCCTCCGAAAGTGGAGCGTCGACTGTTCGCCAGACCACAGCCTGAGAGGCCACGAGCACCGTCTGTGGATGAAGAATTGGCGGGTGTTGTATGGCGTAAGGAACGCCGTGCTGGCCCCAGGCTTCAAAAAGCCTGAGGACTGACAACGTCAATGCAACCGCCATCACAACGCTTCTCCTGTCTGAGCTTAAACCTGAAAAAGTTCGGATGATGGGGATTGCAGCGGGCCGCCGTAAAAAAACTGAGCCTCAGTGAAGTCATTTTGTCCGAACGCGTTGTGTACTACGAAGGGGCTGCAGCACTCGCCGGTGGCAAGGTTGCAGCGCGACCGGAGTTGCCGCGACCTGGGCTTTCCATCCAGCAAGACCTCAATGCTTACTTCGCGACCGGCTCCCTACCCGATCGCCTGCTAGAGCATGCGAACAGACTCGGTTTTGCAATGCCGACAGAGTCCAATGCAGGCGAAGTTGCTGCCAGGTTGATGGTGTCACCAGCGACCATTGCTTCCGGCGAACTACTGATTCGAGATCGGAAACTCTTCGAAGGATTCCAGGGTCTTCACGGCAAAGCTATTGTCGCAGAGGTGGAGGCTTACGGAGTATTCGACGCTTGTGACAGGCAGAACGTGCTTGTCTTGGTCGTTCGCGACATCAGCGATTACGGGGACACGACCAAGGACATGAAGCCGCAGCCATTGTGCCCCTTGATTACGCCACTTATGGATGGAGCCGAAGACTGGCTCAGTAAATTGGAGGGCAGCACGAGGCTCGCTGCGTAGGATACAAACACTCCCTCGACAGAGGAGGCATGAGCTTGCTTGCCTGATCACCGCATCAAACCCAGAGTGGCACCGCCATGAGGGAGTCCGTTTGCGGAACAAAGAGCGCCGGCGACTGCAGTAGCAACACCTATACTAATTGCAACGAACGGGCCGCGCTCAGGGGAGCCATTGAGAGTTACTCGGGTCCCAGCACCTCATTCTCCTGCTGAAGCAAGCAGAAGCCAGGGGATGCTGAAAGAAACTTGCACCTTCACCACTTGTATAAAGCCCGTCGCATATTAGGATTGGTTAGAAATATCCAAGGACGGTCGAAATGGCTGAATTTTTCGTAGAGCAGGCGGGATCACTAAAGCTTTTTCAGCAAGCTGACGCACCTAATAGCGGCTTTCGGCCGGGCCAGCTTGGCGCAATTCATGCCACATTGGCCCATTTCTCTGTGCAAGACGACCCCGCGATCATCTGCCTGCCCACTGGCTATGGAAAGACATCATTGATGATGTCGCTACCGCTTCTACTTGGAGCAACCCGGATCCTCGTCGTCGAGCCATCAAGTGCTCTGCGCAAACAGGTGCACTCGCATTTTTCCACCCTTTCAACACTCAGGCGCATCGGTGCGCTACCTGAAGACGGGCCGCTACCTTCCGCTCACTTGCATTCGGGGCGGCCGATAACACCCGAGGCTTGGGAACAGTTGCGGGAGTTCGACGTCGTGATCTCAACCCCCGGTAGTTCTTCGCCAATGATTGCCCCGGGCGCTGCGCCCGACCTCTTTGACGTGATAATTTTCGATGAAGCTCACCATGCGCCGGCGGACTCCTGGGCAGCGTATCTTGATCACTACTCGACCGCTCGATTTATATTCTTGACAGCAACACCCTTCCGGCGCGATGACCGCGTTATTCCGGGCAAGCTAGTCTACCGATATCCTGTGATGAGAGCCGTATCTGAAGGGGCGTTCAACCCTATCGTCTTCCGGGAGGCCCCAATAGATAACGAGCTTGATGATGAGCATGTTGATCGGGTGATTGCCCAAACTGCAGTGGCACAGCTCGAAGAAGATATTGCTAACGGTTTTGATCATAGGCTTTTCGTACGCGCCTCGACCATATCTTCCGCGCAAGCGCTCGTCCCGATCTACGAGCAATTGGGCGTTTCCGTCGCCGCCATAAGCAGCCGACTGACCAAACGACAACAGGACTTAATTGAAGCCAAGCTCATTTCTGGTGAATTGAAGGCCATCATCTGCGTAGACATGTTTGGCGAAGGCTATGACTTCCCAAAACTCAAGGTCGCCGCGTTGCACGCACCCCACAAATCACTGGTACCCACAATCCAGTTCATCGGCAGGTTCGCTAGGATCGACAACGCCACGGGACGCCCAACCCTCATTGCACCGGCATTCAGAGTGCGTGAGGCGACCGCGACTCTGCTCAGAGAGGGAGTCGATCTGGCTCAGATGATTGATGATGCCGCGCTTGCTGAGATCCAGGGCGCAGTTGAAGCCCAAGAATTCATCGAAAGCTTGCCGGTGCGTCGGATGACTGAATCTGACTATGAATCCGTGTCTGCGTTGTCCTTCAATTTGTACGCGCACGTCCGAGGGTTTCACTGCAGTCGCAGGCCGGATTTCGACTTGCTGGGAGAAAAGGTCGGTCGAGTGCTTCGGATTGTGAAGCAGTGGGGAACGCCAGATGGCAATCTGTCTCTCGTATTGACAGCAGATGAAGCACCTCCGAACTGGTCGACCTCAAACACGCTCACTGATATTCGGCACGAGGCCTTCTTGCTGATGTATTTTCCTGAATCGAGCTACTGCTTCATCGGCTCAACCCTCAGGACAGAGAAGCTGTACCTGACCATCATGGATATCGTTTGCCGTGCCGGCAGCCGAGGGTTGAGCTATGAAGAAACGAGCCGAGCGAGGGCCGGACTGGAGGGGATGAGATTTTTTGCTGTTGGCTTGCAGAACACGACCTTCAATTCGCAAGTCGAAACTTATCGAACCCTAACTGGCCCTCAAGCCGAGCGCGCGGTCACTGCCGGTGACAGCCGCGCTTACGCTCAGGGTCACTACTTCGGGAGTGGCATGAACGGCCAGGTGCGTGAAACCATCGGAGCCAGTAGCAGCTCTAGAATCTGGAGCAATCAGCGCCTATCCGTTCCTGACTTCTTTGCCTGGGTGCAGACGCTTCATGGGCGCATCGTAGGAGATGCTGCGTTTAGCCAAACACACCTCGACTTGGTCAGAACCACTACGACTCTTCGGGAGCTACCAGAAGCGGTGATGGCAGCCAACTGGTCGCGGCAAGGCCTCACTCGCAATCCTCGTATTCACTTCAGGGCTACGCAGGAACAAGAATTACAAACCTCCAGGCTTGTGGAGTGGGATATCCAGGACTTTGAGTGCGATCCACAAGCCGGGCACTTGGATTTTTCGATCGTTCATGCTGAGGGGCAGATCCGTATGCGCCTGAGTCTTGAGGGTGGCCAACTGATTCGCTGCCTGGAACCAGATGCCACAATGACGATCGAGTCTAGCCAGGATGGCTGGATGCCATTGGCCGATTGGCTTAGTGAGTACCCTCCTATTTTCTATGCAACAGATAAGTCTTCGTTTGAAGGGCTAAACAAAATCGCTGCCCCTCTTCTCAGATCCCTCGCACTTGCTCCAGGTGATGCGGAGTCAATCGATTGGACAGGTTGCGCGATCGAGGTGGAGTTCCTGCCGAACAATCAGGAGCCTCGCACACTGGCGCGACGTGCAGAGCTCGATGGCCAAGCAACTGTGCAGGAGCACTTGGAGCAATACCTTCTGACGCTTCCAGATCTCCGGTGTTTGTATTACGACCATCGCTCAGGCGAGGCCGCCGACTACATCTGCGTTACTGTCAATGCAGCCCATGAAGTGAACGTAACCCTCTATCACTGTAAAGGTGCAGGAGGGCCAGCTAATGGCGGGCGAGTTGGTGATGTGTATGAGGTTGCGGGACAGCTGGTAAAGTCAGCTTACTTCTGCAACGTCGCGACCTTGCTGCATCATATGGAAGATCGCATGCATCGCAGACACACATCTCCTTCGTACTTTGTCAGCGGGGACAGGGATGAAACCTACGAGTTGCTGCGGTCAACACCTGCAACAGCTCTTACCTTCACGGTGGTAGGCGTTCAACCTGGTATTCGGCGCACCATGGTTGATGAGCGCATGAGCGATTTGATGGCGTTCTGCATAGGCTACGCACGTCAGGGGTCGGCAAAAGCTTACTGGCTAGTGAGTGAGTAACTGCAGCGGGTGCTGGAAGATGCGATGTGTCGAGGTTTCGCACCGCTAGGCTTGAGGGTGAACTAAAATTCTACTTGGCACTACCACAGATCGGCGCCCAGCCATTGCATTGCAATGGCCGGCGGATACCAGGAGGCCTCGAGAATTTGCCAAATGCACTCAATGGATCGCTGCCCTCCCCGATTCATCGCTGGTTGCTCGACGCATTTATTCAGTAACCCAGCACCTGATGTCAATCCGATCGTAAATGGCCCAGCATGGTCGAGCCCATCCAATTGATTACACGCTCAAGGACATATGAGCAACGCCCATGAGCGTACAGTCAGATAGATGAATGGTTCTGCTGCGTTGAATTGATGACGATGACTTTTGTGAGCCTACCCTCACTCAGATTCAGGGTGTGCGTTCGAGCATGCTGCTCAAGCTTGGCCAGGGTCAGAGGCGTACCATTGACCCGAATCTGGAATCCGGGGTCATGGATGAACTGTGCTGCAAGCACCGCGACGATCTCCTTCACATCCGGCATCTTGCGGGTACCTGATTGATTTACTCAGCTGAATCCGCGACAAGCACGCGGACGTGCTCACCTTCCCGTGCGTCTTCAATCTGGTAGGCCTGCGCGCCCGGAACCTATCATCTCAACGCACGTGTCCGCTCATGCAGGGCATCTCGGGCTTAGATAAAGGGTGTAAAAAAGCTAATTGACAGTCATAGGCCAGAACTGGCGAGCCCCGACGCTTCTTGGTAGCATCCTGCCATCAGAGGATGAAAATGATTACGGATGATTTTTGAGTGGACGTCAATACGCTATTCAGATTACTGCTGACCTTCAACGCGACGTCCCTGCTGGTGATTGTGTATCTGGTTCAGCGTGAAATCACGTTTGGTGGGTTTATCGCAGATCCGAGCTTGCCCGGGTTGAAAACTGCCATTAGTGGACTCTCCTATGCCCTGTATCTTGCCGTTCCTATCGTACTGACAGGCCTCAGCTTAAGACTATGCAGACGACTGGGAGGTGACACCTTTCAATCTGGGCAGGTTGTGAGCATTGAGCATGCGAATAATAGCTTTTTGCCAAGCTATTTGGGTTATTTCTTCGTGGCGCTCAGCATCAATAGCTTTCAGACTCTAGTGTTTGTGTATTTGATACTATTTATCTTCACATACCGATCGCAAGCGCTGTATTTCAATCCTCTATTCTTGCTATACGGATATGAGTTTTACAACGTGAGCACCTCGTCTCATGTCACGCTTTTCTTGATTAGCAAGGAAAACTTTCGGACTCCTAAGGAGGTCGTGATTGACAAGGTGTACCGCATTAATGACTACACTCTAATCGATAGAGGCTGAAAATGGACTTTGTCCTCGCTAAAATCAAACGTCTCCAAAAGAATGCCATCGTAAAGGTTCTTTCGGACAGTAAACTTTATGCAGAAATCGTTATCGACGCGGCAGCCTGCGTACCTTATGAGCCTGACCATAATCTGGATGAAGACTCCTGGTTTGTGATTCCTGGTTTTTCAGGGCAGCCGTTCTGCATCGATTTTCTGAAAGAGCCGTTCGACAGCAAAAATCATGTCGAACTCAAGAAAAGCCAGTTTGATAAAATCACATGGCTGTGTAGTGTCCAGAATGACTCCTTCTACTTTCAAAAAGTGACACCGTCCCTGCTAGTGTCCCGAAAAAGCATCACTTTCGGAGAGGTCGCGGAGCTAGACGACGGGCAGTTGCGAATTGTGATTAACGCAACGCCGGACGCTATTTACCTGCCCAAAACAGATTCGCTGGTTTTCAAGAGTCTGGCCACGATCTCTAGCATTTTTAAAGGGATCGGCCAGCTGTTCAAAGAAGCAACTCATGAGGAAGTGGAAAAATTCCTTGATGAGCCCTTTATTGAGCTTGCAAACAATTTTGAGGCGGCACGTGTGTCTACACCGAACAGGAAGCGCATTGGATTGGCGATGGCGACCCTTGCAGCGCTTCCGTCTAGCCAGCGAGCTGCGATGGTCAGCTACATCGACGACTACTGCGCCGGCCACCTTGATTTCGACAAAGCCAAAGGCGTCTTCGATATTGGCAGCGATCATCAGTTAAAGCTGCTGATCTACGGCATCGAGCAACGCTTTTATACAACGCTTTTCGGAAATGAGAGGCGCCTGGCAAACTCTGTACAACTGATGTAGGTGAGGTGTAGTGGTCACTAATCCCGGACACGACGTTAAGTTTTTCCTCGGCCCGCGCTGGTGCCAACCCCTCGTTGAATTGGTGAGGCCGAATCCAGTTGTAGCGATGCATCAAAAAATGGCTGATCTCGCGCAGTTCGATAGCCCTCCAATGCCGAGTGAACGGCTGGCTTCGATGTAGCTGCAGTTTTGTTTGAGCACGAGGTCGGCGGCCTCGCGCTTGAATTCAGGAGTAAAGGAGCGCCGTTGTTTGGCTATCTGACACCTCGATCTGGCGAGCACTCTCGCCTAAATGGGTGTCCGGTTTCATTAGACCACTACAGACACAATCGACTGAGAAAAATAAGGTGCTTGCTTCCTTTCATCATCTCGCTATGCTCGTTGAGCTTAACTGACCACCTCAAGGGAACAAAATGCATTACTCCGATAATCAGCAAATCGGTGACATGGGCGAGTTAATTGTAAAGAAGGGATTCATAAAGCTTTTCAAATGGCCGTGCCGTGGCCAGGAAATTGATTTAGGGATAGACGCTGAATTCGAGGTAATGCTCGAGGACAACTCCTCCTCAGGAAAAATCGTCAAAGTTCAAATAAAATCCACTGACACTCCTTTCAAAGATGGGACAAACACCATATACCCAGATCGAGAGCACATTGAATATTGGAAAAAAATAACAACACCAGTAATATTATGCGCAGTAAATGTAGAAAGCGAAGAAATCCTTTGGAAAGTCATAGATGCAGACTTCAACTATGACACGCCCAAAGGAGCAAAAATAGAACTAGATCGCACCACCGACAGACTAACCAAAGCTTCAAAATTAAAGCTCGAAAAGATCGCCGCTGATGGCAACAACGTCCTCGCCTCTCTAGCCAAAACCACAATGAACTCACTTCAAAGTTTTATAGACAGTTCGGGGGTCGCATGGTTATCAATAGACAGTCCAAAATCTTTAGAACAGCATGCCGCTAATGAAGAGGCCATTTTACTTATTCATAGAATGATTGCATTAAGCAATGGCCGACTCCCCGCATCATTCTCAAAAACCGCAGAAACCTTGAATCGTCTTTGGAATCAGATAGACATGTCACTTGATAGGCAAAAAAAGGAAGACCTTTACTAACTTTTGAGTATGCGAAAGCAAGCGGAGCGCGCAGGCCGACCCGGTCGAAGGCGTGCAGGATGAAAGCCCACAGGGCCGAGACCCGCGATGCGGGCTCGGTTCACGACAGCTTGTAGCGCATTTCCGAAATGATGAAAGCTCTGGGCGCGGTTCGGCGGCGCGGTGGTGGCGATCCGATAGCTGAGTCATTGGGAATGCCCGGTCTAAATGGCTGTACCAAACGGCTCGCTCGGTTGCCACCATCGGCCAGTATCAATCCCCCCAACGCGAATGCATGCCCATCTACCGCAGCATCCTCACCGCTGGAGTAGCGGCAAGAGGTAGGATCGACCAGACGAGCGGGAAGCCTAGTCCATGAACATGAATCGATGAACAAGCACATTCATTTAAAGTGTGTTGAACCAAGTGCAATTGGCTTGAGAGCGGCTTATGAACATCTGACATCGCCCACTTGTTAAATATTATATTATGTCAGAGATGCTCGTCATGCCTCGACCACCAAAAACTCTACTTTGCCTTAACTGACCATACACGCTCGAATCAACCCGTTACGCTCCATCCCTTCTCACAGTTCAACCATCTTCGCGGTTAAGCCAATCAGTATTTTTACCCCAACGCTCCCTTCGTCTATTCCGCTTGGCCCGCCTCGTAAAATCCGTGAGAATGTCATCTGGCCATTACCAACTGTTTGGAATACTCATATGCCACGGAAGCGCAAAGGGAGCGACGGCGGACCGATCGCTCTGTACGCCTTGTTATTCGTTGTTGCCCTTTTGGCACAGGTTCCAAAGCAAGTGTGGATCGCCCTTGGAGTCATCGTGGGCGTAAGTGTTTTGGTATGGGGCGTCAGACGCGCCACCCGGGCAAAACCCTACGTCCCTGAAGATAAAACTGTTGTCAAGGTCGCCGCGGCATCTCGACAGGCAACCTCCCCTAGCCTAACCGTCCAGTTCAGCGCCAATGCCCGCGAGCGAGACTTCCATACCGTCCAAGTCGGTTCGTCCAGAGATATTCAGAGCTACGCCATCCCGAAGCCAAGCGCTAAGCCCACAGAGATGCGTTGGCTTTCTAAAGGTGAGTCCATCAACGTGGCTGGGCTGGCCATTCCTGGCGGAATGCTCTACATCACCGAACGAGCAACACAGTTCGGTCAATCTGAACCGTCCTTGATTGATGCTACGCTTCGGGTCGCGCGCTCATCTATGAGTCTTACCGAGCGGCAGATGCCTTATTGGCCAAGCTACCGAAACATCACGCCCGAGGCGCGGCGAGCGTACCTGCAATGGTTGGCAGGAGGTCGTCGCCAGCCTGCTGATGCGGGTTACGTGTTCCTGTTTTTCTATGGGCTTGAACGCCGCGCGCTGATCGATGCACCGAGCGACCCTCAGGCCAAGGCAGAAATCCCGACCATCAAGGCCGAGGTCGAGCGTTTACTTGGTCTTTACGGCGATAACAATTCTTTCCGCGGTTACGCTACCCGTTTCCTCGCCCATATCGACGTGGGCGCTGTTCAGCCTCAGAGCTACCTAAGCGATCCCGGCGATAGCCCCGCAGATGGGTATGAGCTGCCCATGTCCCTGCGCGTTGCGCTGGGACAGATGGCCGTGGACAAGTATCCGCTTAATCCGAGCTGGGCATTGGCCTGGGCTCTTGCAGAGCCCAACATCTCCAGGCGTACACCTGTGACGCGGTGTCCCGAGCAATTCGCAGCGCTCTTCAAACACGAATTCGCGAAGCGCTATCCCAACGGCATTGTGCTTCCCCAGAACAAGACCAAGCTGAAGGTCGCCTATCGACCCGCTTCTGCCGGATTGAACACTCCGGCAGTGGCCGTAGGTGACCTCCCCGATGTCGCGGCAACCTCAGGAACACGTAACAAGCTGCAGGTTATTGTCGAAGAATGCACCACCGTTCTCGACGCTTACAGTCGGTACCTGGGACGCAACCCAGGCGCTGGAGATAGCCTGGAAGCCATCTTGCAGTTGCCAACAGAACTCTGGCCTGCTGAAGCAAAAGCAGAACTCGAACAGTTGGAACAACGCGTCGGCGGTGAAGCCATCTGCATGAGTTTCGCGGAGCTGGCAAGCCGTTTCAAATCCGCCGGCGCGCTTTCCCGCGACAAAGTTGTGGCACTCGCCCTGGCCTTGGAAAGCAAACGAATCGGATTGGAGCCCGATGTACTTTCTGGCAGCCGTACGCCCAAGGCAGAAGACACAATCGCGTTGTTCGCCGCGGACTCTGATGAAGGCACTCTTCGGTCGACCGATGCTTACAGCGCTGCAGCAGTGACTTTAGATCTTGCCAGTGCAGTGGCTGCGGCAGACGGTGACACCTCGCTAGAAGAGGTGAGTCTGCTGTCAGGCCACATTGACTCATGGGATCACCTCTGCGTCGCGCATCGAAAACGCTTGAAAGCGCACCTCCAGATTCAACTGAAGCAACCGCCGACACTGGCAAGCCTCAAGAAGAAGCTTGAGCCGCTGACGATCGAGGCCAAGCGAAAAATTGCAAGCTTCCTGGCCCACCTGGCACAAGCGGATGGCGAGGTGACGCCACAGGAAGTTAAGCTCCTTGAGCGCGTATACAAGTCGCTCGCCCTCGATCCGCAGCTCGTCTACAGCGACCTCCACAGTGTAGCTGTTCATCCCTCCCGTGGAGTGGAAGCATTGACTGCGAATTCCGCGCTGACCACTGCGACACAGACATCAGAAAGCACTGGTTCTGGCTTTGCACTGGACATGGAGAAGGTCGCTCGCTTGCAGCAAGAAACGGCAGAAGTGTCGGCGCTCCTGGCCAGCGTCTTCAATGAAGAGTCGCTGACTGAGACGCCTAGCGCTCTGGAGCCCGAAGCCCCCCAACGGCAGGAAAAAAGTACCGCCGAACAGCTTGCTACCGTTCATGGTTTGGACGTAGAGCACTCTGCGTTCCTCCGTCTGTTGGTTTCACGGCCTGAGTGGAGTCGTGCCGAGCTGGAAGACGCAGCCAGTGACATGGAACTGATGCTGGATGGCGCCTTGGAGCGGATCAACGACACAGCCTTTGAGCTGTTCGACATGCCCGTGACTGAAGGTGATGATCCCATCGAAATCAACCCCGAAATTCTGGATGAATTAGCCCTATGAGTAAGATACGAGCCAAGGATCGCGACGCGGTCATTCAATCGCTGCGTGCGGGCGTAGTGCCCCGTGTTGGGCAGCATCTCATCCAGGTAGGTCGAGCGGGTGAACTCGATTCGCTGCTCAAAGATGTGGATCGTCTCGCGGATGGCGGCTCGGCTTTTCGCGTCGTCGTTGGCGAGTACGGCGCGGGCAAAACCTTCTTCCTAAATCTGGTGCGCGGCATCGCCATGGAGCGCAAGCTCGTTACCATGCACGCCGATTTGAATCCAGACCGCCGGCTTCACGCATCAGGTGGGCAAGCGCGCTCACTTTACTCGGAGCTGGCCAAAAACATGGCCACTCGTACCAAGCCTGAAGGCGGCGCACTCCAGGGTATCGTCGAGAAATTCATCTCCCAGGCTAAAACGGAAGCCAAGACCAAGGGGGTCGAGAGCGAGGCGGTCATTCGTGAGTACCTGGCGGAGCTCACTGAGATGGTCAACGGGTATGATTTTGCCGATGTCATTTCTGCCTACTGCCGCGGCTTCGAGGAAGGTAACGAACAGCTCAAGGCTGACGCTATCCGTTGGCTACGTGGGGAATTTTCCACCAAGACTGACGCGCGCGCTGCACTGGGCGTGCGGACAATCGTCGATGATGCTTCTGTCTACGACCAGTTGAAATTGCTGTCACGGTTCGTACGCCTGGCTGGCTTCGGCGGCTTGATGGTCTGCCTGGATGAACTGGTCAACCTGTACAAACTGGCAAACACCCAGGCCCGGAATGCCAATTACGAACAGATTCTGCGCATCCTCAACGATTCGTTGCAGGGTTCCGCTGAAGGTCTGGGTTTTGTATTGGGCGGCACACCAGAGTTTCTGATGGATACTCGTCGGGGACTCTACAGCTACCCTGCCCTGCAATCGCGTCTCGCGGAAAACAGCTTTGCGAAGTCTGGCATGGTCGATCTTTCTGGGCCTGTCATTCGTCTCAGCAGCCTGACACCTGAAGACTTCTACGTGTTGCTGCAGAAGCTGCGCAACGTATACGCCTACGGTGAGCCTGAGAAGTTTTTGCTGCCGGATGAAGCCATCCCCGCTTTTATGGCGCACTGTAATCAGCGGTTGGGCGAGGCATATTTCCGCACGCCGCGCACGACCATTACAGCATTCATCAACCTGCTCGCGGTGATCGAGCAAAACCCTACCGCGGATTGGCGAACGTTGCTGGGCGCTGTTGAGCTGGCCAAGGATGAGGCCGGGCAGCAAGATCTTGAAGTTGAGGCCGACGATGAGCTCGCCAGCTTCAAGCTCTGACTCTTCTTCATTCGAGCGTCTACACCCGGAGGTTCAGCAATGGATCTGGTCACAGGGGTGGACGTCTTTACGTGATGCCCAGGAGTGGGCTGTACCGGCGTTGGTGGGCGCTGATCGCGATGTGATCATTGCAGCGTCCACAGCGGCAGGCAAAACGGAGGCCGCCTTCCTCCCCATCCTGACCAACCTCCTCAACGACCGCGAGCCCGTCGGCGCAGTGCTGTATATCAGCCCACTCAAGGCACTGATCAATGACCAATGGGACAGGCTCAGCAGGCTGTGCGAGCGGCTAGAGCTGCCCGTCGTTGCCTGGCATGGTGATGTTGCAGCAAGCAAAAAACAACGGTTCCTGAAGTCGCCTGAGGGCATCTTGCTGATCACGCCGGAGTCCCTCGAAGCCCTTTTCGTAAACAGGGGCTCGAGTTTGCCTGGGGCTTTTCAGAATCTGCGCTACATCGTCATCGATGAACTTCATGCCTTCATTGGCAGTGAGCGCGGGAAGCAACTGCAATCGCTCATGCAGCGGGTTGAGATCGTCGTAGGCAGGGCTCTGCCTCGCGTAGGACTTTCCGCGACGCTTGGGGAGATGTCGCTGGCCCGAAAGTTCCTGAGGCCGGTTCGCCCTGATGACATCGTCATCGTCGAGTCGAAATCCTCTGGCCAGGAACTCCAAGTGCAGGTACGCGGCTACCTTGAACAGCCGATGCAACAGATGGTGGCTGAATACCCTGGAAAATCTTCAACAGATGAAGGTGACGAGCAGGAGGAGACCTCTGGCACCAAGGTGGCAATTGCAGGCCACCTTTACAAGGTATTGAGAGGGCACAACAACCTGATCTTCCCCAACAGGCGCCAAGAGGTTGAATGGTTTGCCGACCGTTTGCGCTCGCTATGCGAGAACGATGGAGTGCCAAACGAGTTCTGGCCGCACCACGGTAGCTTGTCCAAGGAGCTGCGCCAGGATGCCGAGCGCGCGTTGAAGGCGGGAAATCCTCCAGCGTCTGCCGTGTGCACTACCACCTTGGAGCTGGGTATCGACATCGGTAACATCAGGACGGTCGCGCAGATCGGCTCCCCACCCTCTGTGGCGAGTCTCAGGCAACGGCTTGGCCGCTCAGGCCGTCGACCCGGTGAGCCTGCCATGCTTAGGGCGTACTGCCGAGAGCGCCCCTTAACGGATCAGTCTGACCTCTCCGATCAGTTACGTGAAGGCCTTGTCCAAACGGTCGCCATGATCCGCTTGCTGATCAGTGGATGGTTTGAACCGCCTCGGTCGGGAGGCTTGCACGCCTCGACACTGGTGCAGCAGTGCTTGTCGTCGATTGCTCAGCTCGGCGGTGCCTCTGCGGCGCAATTATGGGGAAATCTCATAGCAAGTGGCAGTTTTGCGAGCGTCACCAAGCCTGACTTCCTATCTTTGCTCAAAGATATGGGTGAGAAGGAGTTGATCGTCCAGGACAGTTCAGGACTTCTGCTACCAGGCGAACTAGGGGAGCAGTTAATCAACCATTATGAGTTCTACACTGCTTTCACGAGCGATGAAGAGTTTCGTTTGCTCAGGGATGGCAAGCCTCTTGGCTCGCTGCCTGTCAGCAAACCACTGACCAAGGGGCAACGTATCATCTTCGGCGGAAGACGCTGGCAGGTTCAGCATGTTGATCTTGAGGCGAAGGTGATCGTGGTCACGCCAGCGCGGGGCGGCGAGCCTCCTCAATTTGAGGGGCTAGGTGCACAGTTGGATGATCGCGTCAGGCTTGAAATGCGAAACGTGCTGATGGAAACAACCCCCTGTCCCTTTCTGGACAAACACGCTCAATCCCTACTGGAGGAGGCTCGGAGTAACTTCCGTGCCCTCGGCCTGAGTGACACGGCGATTGTTGGCTCCGCCAGTGTCAGCCACGTGGCAACCTGGCGGGGGGATTACACCAACGATGCACTGGCTTTGTTACTAAGGCACGTGGGCATTCAGTGTGAAAACACTGGGCTCTTCCTAGAAGTTGCGTTCAGTGAGGAGGACACGTTGCGGGCGCTACGCGTGGTCGGCGAAATGGACATTTCAGATGTAGAACCCATCTTGGAAAACGTCGAAAACATGATCCGAGAAAAATGGGATTGGGCCCTTCCCCGCTCACTCCTGATGAAGTCGTTTGCCTCGAGCCATCTTGATCTCCAGGCTGCAGTCTTAACAGCACGATTTCTTAGCGAGGAAGCGTAGAGCAAGGCGAATACCCATCGTTTCGCCAAGATCAATTATGACGGCACGCCATTGACTTACCTGCCAGTCATCGAACACGTGGCCCCCAGCGCTTGGTGTTGGCGCAATCCCGAGCGATGCACCCTTCACCAGTAGCCGCAGCGTTTGTCAACTGGGTGGCCAAGGCTTGGGAATGAGAGTGGTAGATCGGGACCCCGCTTGCCAGGAATGACGCGTGGTCAGAGGTTTCCGGGTTCATGGTCGAGACGCATCTGAAGTCGGGCGCCCTGATTTGCGTGCTGGAAGACTGGTCATTGGAACCGAACCCGATCTACATCGTGTACTCACCCAATTGTCATCTCAGCGCGCGGGTGCGGGTGTTCGTCGAATGGCTCGTCGAATTGTTCGAGGCGAAAGGATTACGCTGACACCATCGATCATTCAGTCCCACCGATAGCCGTCCAACGCTCACTCTTCGACGATTGCAGCACCGCTGCGACAATCTGCGCCGAGCGCAGGCCATCGGCAAATGTCGGCAGCCCTTCCCTGAAATGGCCATCGATGGTGGCGTAGGTGTCGCTCACAAAGGCCTCGAAGCAAGCCGCATAGCGTTGGCTATGGCCGACTGGCACGTTATTCGCGCGATGGTGTTCGGCTGAATCCTGGCGCGTGTCATTGGACCGTGATTCGAACCCATCGCGGGTGCCGAGCCACAATGGGTCCGGAGACTCCTGGTCGAACACCAGGCTGCGTTTGGCGCCATCGATTTCGAACCACAATCGGTTCTTCCGCCCTGCTGAAACCTGGCTGATAACCACATTTGCCAGGGTGCCCGAGCCTGTGCGCAGCAGCGCACAGGCAACATCTTCGGTATTCACCGTGCCCAGTGGGCTTGCGGCAGTCGGGCGGTCCTTGATCGTGGTGCGCAGGTCGGCGATCACAGTGGCAAACCGCTCGCCGGTGATCCATTCGACCAGGTCGCACCAGTGTGAACCGATATCGGCAAAGGCCCGCGAAGCCCCGCCCTTGGCCGCGTCGACGCGCCAGTTGTTGTCGAACTGATCCAGCAACCAGCCTTGCAGGTAACTGCCGTGGATCAATTGCAACGGCCCCAGTTCACCTCGTTGGATCAGGGCCCGGGCTTCGCGAACCTCCGGGTGATAGCGGTACACGAACGGTACCGTCGCGACCAGCCCGCGTTCGGTCGCCAGCGCTGCAAGGCGTTCGGCATCGCCGAGGGTGGTCGCCAGTGGCTTCTCGCACACCACATGCTTGCCGGCGAGCAAGGCTGCTTCGGCGGCGGCAAAGTGCGCGGCGTTCGGGGAGCAGATATGCACGACGTCGACAGCCGGATCCGCCATGACTTCTTCGATGGACGCGTAAGCGCAGGTGGCGCCCCATTTTTGCGCCATGTCCCGTGACCGCTCTGGCGACGAGGCCAACACGCCTTGCAAGCGGGCACCGGCCAGGCGTGCAGCGTGCAGGTGGACGCCGCTGATCTTGCCGGTACCGATAATCACAATGGCACGCTGGCCCATAGGCTCTCCCCTTTAACATTATTCAACGGCGTTTTGCGTGGCCTACTAAAGCATATATTTAAAAATAAAACATCGATTGAATCAGGCAGCGGGCACTTCAGTACAATTATGAATAAAAAAGGAATAATGCATTTACAAGGTTATTACTTTATGAAAAATAGGTAGCAAGACAATATCACCTAGATGAAATTTTCTTCGGAAAAACTTGCACCTTCTCTTCTTTCTTATGATGCGCGCCCGCGTGCCTTATAACACCACTATCGTCCTAATTACTGTTTCCTATTGCCAGGATAAATCGAGCGAGATAGCTCGCCGTATAGTTAGCGGTCACTCTTTTTGAATAAACCCAAAAGGAGAACCGCAATGTCTAGAACATTTTCCATGCTGCCACTCTGTGCGTTGATCGCCGGCCTCAGTTCCACGGTGTTCGCCGCTGACAACCTCACGCGTGACTCAGGGGCGCCGGTGGGGGACAACCAGAATTCGCAAACCGCAGGCCCCGAAGGACCTGTGTTGCTTCAAGACAGTCATCTGCTGGAGAAACTGCAACGTTTCGACCGTGAGCGCATCCCCGAGCGCGTGGTACACGCCCGGGGCACCGGCGCGTTCGGTGACTTTCAGGCATCGGCGGACATCAAGAACCTGACCCGCGCCGACGTATTCAACCCCGGAACCAAGACACCGGTTTTCGTGCGTTTCAGTACGGTGATGGGGTATCGCGGCTCGCCGGAACAGGCCCGTGATCCGCGTGGTTTTTCGATCAAGTTCTATACCACCCAAGGCAACTGGGACATGGTCGGGCTGAGTGTCCCGGTATTCTTCATCCGCGACGCCATCAAGTTTCCCGACTTTATCCACTCGAACAAACCCAGTGCAGTCACCGGCGTGCAGGACCCCAACCTGGCGTTCGACTTTTTCGCCCAAACTCCGGAGGCGACCCACATGCTCACTCGCATGTATTCGCTTGAAGGCATGCCCGACTCATACCGGCATATGAACGGCTCGGCGGTACATGCCTTCAAGTTCATCAATGCCCGGGGCGAAGTGCATTACGTCAAGTTCGCCTGGAAGAGCCAACAAGGCGTCCACGGTCTGGAGCCCAAGCAAGTTGCCGAATCCATCGCCAAGGACTGGAACATGATGACCAACGATCTCTACGGGGCGATCAAGCAAGGCGACTATCCGAAGTGGGACCTGTACATCCAGACCCTGACCCCGGGCGAACTCAACAAGTTCGCGTTCAATGCATTGGATGACACCAAGGTCTGGACCGGTGTACCCGAGCAGAAAATCGGCACACTGACCCTGAACAAGGTGCCGGACAATTACTTCGAGTCCACTGAAGAGTCGGCCTTCGCGCCGTCTCGTCTGGTGCCGGGCATCGAAGGTTCCGAAGACCGCATGCTACAGGGACGCTTGTTCTCCTATGCCGATACGCAGATGTATCGCCTGGGCGCCAACTACCAGCAGATTCCGGTCAACCGTCCGGCGGCCCGGGTGAACAACAACTCGCAGGATGGCGCGATGAACACCAGCGGCCGCAGCGGCGAAATCAACTTCGAGCCATCGAGCATTCATGAGATCGCGCAGGACCCGCAATACAAGTACGCCAGCGCTCCGGTCAGTGGCGTGACGCAGCAACTGGCCATTAAACAACCGGCCAACTTTCTGCAGGCCGGTGAGTACTACCGCGCCCTGCCGGTCAAGGAACGGGAGTTCCTGATCGAAGCCTTGAGCGGCGATCTGAATCGCGTGACCAACGAGACCAACAAGTACGCCATGCTTTCGTATTTTTACAAAGCGGACGCGGATTACGGGACTCGCCTGGCCAAAGCGACCCATACCGATTTGAGTCGTATCGAGACCGCCGCCAAGGCGTTTCAGGACTGATCGCAGCGCATGGACAACCCGCCAGGCAAAGCCTGGCGGGTTGCATAAATGGAGACTTTCAAATGACACGTTCACACAACAAGCGCTATGTGGCGACTCTGCTCGTGATCCTGCTATTGGTGGCGGGTTATCGAGCGATACACCTGCTCTTTCCCAATCTGTGGTTGCCGGACTCGGCAACGGCCCTGAAGCTCCCTGACCAGCAGCGAGTCAACCCGCATATCTACGACACCCAATGGTTCGACGCTGCGCGCGCGGGTCGTACCGATATCACCGATGCATTGCTCAACGCCGGTTTTCCGGTCAACTCCCGCACCGGCGCCGGCTACACAGCCTTGGTGCTGGCCACCTATCACGGTGATCTCGAAGAGGTAAACCTGCTGCTCCAGGCTGGCGCCGACCCTTGTATACCCGACAACGGCGGCAATAGCGCGCTGATGGGAGCCTTGTTCAAGGGCGAAATGCAGGTTGCCCAACGCCTGCTGGATCTCTGCCCGGTCGACGCCACCAATGGCAATGGTCAAACCGCACTGTCGTTCGCCGCCCTGTTCGGTCGGCTCGATATCCTCAAGCAACTGGTAGAAAGAGGTGCAGACCCCGAGCATCGTGACAGAAAGGGCAACAGCGCCAGGATGATCGTTCAGTTGCAGGGCAACGATGCCGCCGTTGAAGCCTTGGAAGCCGTGGGTGCACGGCATTGATGCGCGAGCGTCCAAAGGCGAATGATGTATTCATGGTTCAGGCTGTATCAGCCCATTGAAGTTGTTCGCAGGCCAATTTTATCTATACGACCAGAGCAACTCGCCAAGAACAGCACTGAGACACTTCAAATAATCAAAAGCAGTCAGGAAACTTTGAAGTAAGCAAAATAAACAACACCCTTAAATACTTTAACAATGATGGACACCCCATAAAAAACAAAATTGGATATTGACAAAAAACGCCAAAAATAAAATTTTCCGTATTTTAATTATCGACTTTACCGTGCATGAAAAGTCACCCCATACTCGCTCGCCCGATTATGTTCCTTGTTTTAATAAATTCCCTTTGGCACCCCGTTGCCGTATCGATAATGAGGTGTTTATGAAATGGCCCGATCCAGCGCAACTTAACCTGCCCTCCCTCCCCGAGGGATACACCATCGTGCAGCTTTCACGTCCGGACGTTGAAGAGTTGGCTCGCAGGGTGCTCGACTGGCACCCCAACATTCGCCACGGCGACGGCGCCCGCTTCACGCGCGCGGCGTACTACCTCGACTCGGTTTCCCTGAAGCACGAAGTGGAGCGCGACAGTGTCGTTTATGTAGGGCGTGAAGAAGGTGAGTTGGTGTGCATGGTCTGCCTGGAGCGCGACCCGGATACCCAAAACCTTTACGGACGCATCGGTATCGTTGACGCGCGACATCGACGTTCGGGCCTGGGCGTCGTGGTCATGGAACTCATGGAGCAAGCAGCCCTTTTGCAAGGCATGGCCAGCATCCATACCTATGCCACCCTGAATGACAGTGCCGTTCAGCACCTGTTGGAGCGTGTGGGCTTTTGCCCGGTCGGCATCGTGCTCGGGCGTGACCGCGAGTTCATTCCGGGCAGCAACGAGATCGTGCGTGTGCCCGAAGTGCTGTACATCAAATACCTGCCGCACCAGGAGCGTGATCTCACGCCGTCTCCCGAAAACATGACGCCAAGGGTGCAACGCTTGTGGCAGTCGATGAGTCAGTGAACCTTTTTTCGCCATCCATTACACCCACCCAGTGCAGACACTATCCGGAGATAGCGCCATGTCGCCTTACACACTTCTGCTCGCGACCGTCCTCAACGTTAACAAGGAACTCCCGGTACAGGCCGGCTTGACCCTGGAGGCCTGCACTGCCGCGGCGATGCAGGCCCTGCAAGAACACAGCAACTATGCCAAGTGCCGACCCGCGCAACCCGAAAAACCTATCGTTTTCTTGAAGTTACCCAGCGGCACAATTGTTCGGATGAAGCGTGAGCACGGCGGTTACTTTCTAGCGCCCGGGCACTCCGTCGCCGATCAGGACTTTGTGGCGACAGCATTGGGCAAGCCTTCGAGCGGAGTCCACAGCAGAGTGCATGGTCCGGAAAAAATGTTGAAAGGCACCAAGCTCGAAGCGGCTGTGGCGACGGAATGAGCCATCAAGCCCCGTCGCACATTTGACTTCACAGACAACCATCAGACCGTGCTGCATGGAAGTACACGTCTGATAGCGGCTCCTGCCCGCCTTGCATCCCCTCGGTAACAGCCCTCCCCCACACGCCCCACGATGTTGCATTCGGTAACGAATCGCGCCGCATCAGTGCTATCGCACGGCCTAAAACCGCGCTCCCAAGAACAAAAACCACTCAAATCGAGCTCTATTTTCGTAGTTGGCACGATACCCGCTAATACACAAATACAAGATTGTTGAACAATCTGGCATTCATAACGCACTTAACCGAGGGTACGAACATGCAAACAGGTCTGTCGAACACGAAAACCCTGCGTAACCTGGCACTCACGGTCACGCTGGCCTGCGTGGCACCGCTGGTGTCTGCTGCAGAGACCAAAGGCACGCTCAAGGCGGGTGAGTTGTCGGTCGGTTCCGACCTGACCTACCCGCCCTACACCTACCTCGAGGACAAGCAGCCCGCCGGCTTCGATCCGGAGTTCATGCAGTTGATCGGCAAACAATTGCACCTGGCGCCACGCTTTCTCGACACCCGCTTTGCCAACCTGATCCTGGGCGTGAATGCCCAACGCTTCGATGTGGTCGCGTCGGCGCTGTATGTCACCCCGGAACGCGCCAAGCAGGTGGATTTCGTCAGCTACCTGAAGACCGGTTCTTCGTTGATGGTACTCAGCGCCAGCGATTTCAGGCCGCAGCAGCCCGAAGACCTGTGCGGCAAGCGCGTCGGCTCGATCAAGGGCGCATCCTGGGTGCCCAAGCTCAACAAGGTGTCCGCCGAGTACTGCCTGCCCGCGGGCAAACCGGCGATCGAGTCGCGCGAATTCCCGACCTCGCCGGAAGCGGCGCAGGCCTTGTTGGCCAAAGCCGTGGATGTGCAGATGGAAGATCCCGCCGTCGCCAAGATCACCGTCGAAAAACTGCAAGGCAAAACCGTCATCAGTTCCCGCGAGCTGATCTATCCGGTGGTTATCGGGCTGGCGGTACGCAAAGGCAACCAGGCGCTGCTGGATGAACTGAACACCGCCCTCGGCCAGATCAAGCAGGACGGCAGCTACAAGGCGCTGCTCGCCCGCTACAACCTCGACGAACCGAGTGCCGACGATGTGAATGCAGCATTGGGCACTACCGCCCCCTGAGCCCCGGATCCCATAGCGGATTCATCGATGCTTTCCGCCCGGCGGAAAAATCCCAGCAATGCGGAGTCAGTACATGCAATTCGATTGGCATTACACCTTGGGCCTGTTGTGGAACGGCGATTTCTGGCGAGCCGTCGCCACCGTGGTCGAACTGAGCCTGGAAACCTGGCTGCTGGGGATCGTCTTCGGCTTTCTCCTGGCCCTGGCGCGACAGTCGCAGCGACGCTGGCTGCGGGACACGGCGGGCCTCTACATCTGGTTTTTCCGCAGCCTGCCGCTGCTGGTTCTGTTGATCTTCGTCTACAACCTGCCCCAGGTGTTTCCGTCCACCAGCGCCCTGCTGTCCAATCCGTACTCGGCGGGACTGATCGCGTTGGTACTCAGCGAAGCGGCGTACATCGCCGAGATTCATCGCGGCGGCCTGCTGGCAGTGGCCAAGGGACAACTGGAAGCGGGCAAGGCCCTGGGCATCGGGTATCGCGGCGTGCAACGCTTGATCGTGGTACCGCAGGCGCTGCGCGTCGCCCTCCCCACCCTGGCCAACGAATACATCACCATCGTCAAGCTCACCTCGCTGGTCTCGGTGATTTCCCTGTCGGAAATTCTGCTGGTGGGCCAACAGCTCTATACCCAGAACTTCCTGGTCATGGAGACGATGTTCGCGGTGGCCTTCTACTATGTGTTCATCGTCACCGTGTTCAGTCGACTGTTGCGCCTGCTGGAGAACCACCTGGACGTGACACGCCGCAAGCCCAAGCGCATCGCCACGGCGGAACTGGCGCAGGTGGCGACCACCCGTGCCGCCGGCCAGTCCGAACCCGGCGAGTTTGCCTTGCAGGCGCAAGGGGTGCGCAAGGCCTATGGCGAGCTGGAAGTCCTCAAGGGGGTCGAGTTGAACGTGCGCTGGGGCGAAGTGGTGTCGATCATCGGTCCGTCGGGTTCGGGCAAGACCACGCTGATTCGCACCATGAACGGCCTGGAGAGCCTGGATCATGGGCAAATCACCCTGCAAGGCCAACCGTTCCTGCGCGGCACCAAAACCCCGGAAGGTGCATTGGGTAACACCGTGCATATGCAGGGCATCGTGCACGTCGGCATGGTGTTCCAGGGGTTCAATCTGTTCCCGCACAAGACAGCGCTGGAAAACGTCATGCTCGCGCCGGTCTATCACGGCCATGGCGGCGGTGAAGAGCTGCGCTTGCTGAGCCTGGCGTTGCTGCGCAAGGTCGGCATGCTCGAACATGCCGGTAAATACCCGCACCAGTTGTCGGGCGGGCAACAACAGCGCGTGGCAATCGCCCGGGCACTGGCAATGCGACCTTCGGTGATGCTGTTCGACGAGCCGACCTCGGCCCTCGACCCGGAACTGGTCGGCGATGTACTGGCGGTGATCGAGGAACTGGCGCGTGAAGGCATGACCATGGTGATCGTCACCCACGAAATGAACTTCGCCTTCAAGCTCTCTGATCGGGTGGTGTTCATGGAAGGCGGCGAAATTATCCAGAACGCCGCACCACGGGAGATGCTGGAGCAGCGCAGCGAGCGCATGACCCGGTTTCTCAAAGACGTACAACTGGCCTGAACAAGAGGACACACGGTGAGCCCACCCAAGGAAAAAAGCCTGTCGCTGTCGGATCAGGTCGCCATCGAGTTGCGCGAAGACATCATCGGCGGGCGCCTTTTGCCGGGCATGCCGCTGGTGGAGAGCGAGCTGGTCAATGCCTACAACGCCTCGCGCAATACCGTGCGCGAAGCCTTGCACCAACTGGGCCGTGAAGGCCTGACCAGCTACGTGCGCAACAAAGGCGTGATGGTGCGCCGTCTGGGCATCGACGACGTGCGCGATATCTTCAACGTGCGCCGCACCCTGGAGTTGCAAGCCATCGCCATGAGCAAGCCGCTGCGCGAATACCAGTCCGACCTGATGCTGGAGGCCATCGAGGCGGCCCAATTGGCCCAGGACCGCGAGAACTGGCAAGCCTTCGGCACCCACAGCCTGCGCTTTCATCAGCACATCGTCGGCCTGATGCGCAGCCCGCTATTTGACGAATTCTTCACCCATGTCGCGGCCCAGCTGCGCCTGGTGTTCTCCAACGCCCCCAGCGAAGAAACCTTCCAGAAACCCTGGCTCGAACGGGACCGGCAGATTCACGACCTGTTGGGCGAAGGCCACAAGAAAGCTGCCGAGGAAGCCATGACCAGCTACCTCAACGACTCCGAACTCGTGCTGCTGGACATTCTCGGCAGCATGCCAAAACACTGAACAAGAGGACTCCCCATGTACAAAGACTATCCAGCGGCGTACCAGGTCAGCAAAGGCGCTGCACTGCAGGTCGACAAGCCCTTTTATGATCGCGTGCGCGAAGCCCGGGAACAGCGCACCCTGATCGAGCAGTTCGAAGTGCCGATCCGTACCGGCCGCGCCTGGAAAGTGCCCGCCGGCCATGTGTTTCGCGTGACCACACCGGTGGGGCCGCAGGTCGGCGACTTCAACGTGTGGAACGCCAACGATCCACGGGAGCGCATGTGGGCCTCACGCACCCGTCAATTGCAGGGCGCTCACGTCAGCACCTACGACCGCCTGTGGTCGAACCTGCCGTTTCTGCGGCCGATGGTCACCATCACCGACGACAGCCTGGCCGACTACGGCATCGACGAACACGGCGGCCGCCTGCACGACTTGCTCGGTACCCGCTGCGATCCTTACGTGAACAAGATGCTTACCGGTGAAGACTTTCACCATCACTGCCACTCCAACCTGACCCGCGCCGTATTGCCCCAC
This sequence comes from Pseudomonas sp. SDO524_S393, assembly GCF_054071875.1. Lineage (NCBI taxonomy): Bacteria > Pseudomonadati > Pseudomonadota > Gammaproteobacteria > Pseudomonadales > Pseudomonadaceae > Pseudomonas > Pseudomonas sp. SDO524_S393. Next base: position 297,568 of record NZ_JBSVVZ010000001.1, read on the forward strand.
GGCCTGACCGAGTTCGATGTGCATGACGTGCTGAACATCTTCCAGTGCACCGGCCTCAATCACGACGACATGTACTTCATGAAGGCGTGTCCGGCAAAACAAGGCGACTACCTGGAATTCTTCGCTGAAATCGATCTGCTGTGCGCCCTCTCCACCTGCCCGGGTGGCGACCTGTCGCTGCCGATGTGGGGCCCCGATGCCGAAGACCCGCTGAAAGTCTGCCGCCCGCTGGGCGTGGAAATCTACCGGCTCAACGAGGCGTTGCTGGAGGGCTGGAAACAACCTGAGCGTGCCAGTTACAACGGCAACCACGGTCTGTTGATTCCCAAAGCGGCGTGGGAAAAGTAACACCTGACTGAATCGGCCAGGGATGGCGCCAGGGTCAAGGATGAGGGGCCGTGTTGAACACCGGCTCCAACCTGGCCAACGGCCGCGCAACACTGCGATGTGCCTGCGCACACTGCCTGATCACCTCAAGCGGTTTGGTCCCCATGATGTACGCCACATCCGAAGCGCTGAAGCCTTCGACATGGGAGAGCAGGAACGCTTCGCGCTGTTCCGCCGGCAAGCGCGCCACCGCCTGTAGCAGCCGAGTATGCGTGCAGGCAACACCGGTCATGCGCAGCACGCGCGGCGTGTGCTGACAGCGTTGCAGCCGGTGCAACTCGTTGCGCCAGATGTGATGCAGCGCGCAGAACATCCAGGCACAAGGCGATCGATCTCCAGCGGCAGGATGCAGCCCCTTTTGCACCCGTCGACAGGCCAGTTCAACCAGCCGCTGCGCAATGTCAACGTCCCCGGACAACCGCCACGCGTGGGCCCAGAGCCGCGCAAGCATCTCCTGGGTCATTTCAGGCGCAAGCCCGTCATGCCGGACAGAATGGCCAGTGCGATCAATGCACTGAATACGGCACCGGCCCACCAAAGGCGGTTTGCCGTGCGGGTGTTCACGGCATGGGCCAGCAGTACGACGCGCAAGCCCGAAAACAAATGGGTCAACACAAAAAACACACCCAGCGCATAGTGCGGGACAAGGCGAATGTTCCATGGGTCTTTCACAAGGCCTGTCGGTGCGCCGGTCGCGAACGCCCAGTCGGTGGGAATATCCAGGAAGGTGCGGGCGAACACGAAGACCGAGTTCATATGTCCCAGGATAAACACCGACAGGAACACACCGGAGGCCAGCTGGAAAATCCGGTAGCGGTCCTGGGACGTTTCACTCCAGGTCCAGACCAGCTTCAAACCGCTGACAATCTGAAACAGCATGACCATCACCAGGATCGGTTCGACGATCTTCGCCCGGTACACCGTGCGACCTATATCCATGACGGCAGCATGGGCGTCCGGGCCGATCAGGCCAAACAGATGGTTGAACACATGGAACAACACATACAGCGCAGCGATTGAACCCGCGATGCCGTGAGCGACCCGCAGGGAAGCCGATGGGGTCGCGCGAGGCGCAATGGATTCGCGCCCTGCTTGCGCTGCCCAGAAGCCCAGCACCAACCAGGCCGGCGTCCACAGCCAGGTATCCGGAAGCTTGCTGCCGGCCATGTAGGTGAGTACGCCAAAGAATACATAGGTGGTGGGCGCCGTCATGGCCATCAGCGCAAACCGCCGCGCGCGTGTGATGCCGGCGGCGCGGCTTTGACGGCTGGCCAACAGCAGGCAAACCAGCGGCACTGCAAAGGCGATCACCAGCAACAGTGCGGCCAGGCCAAGTCGGCCGATCGATGCGGTGGCCGGTGTCACGGCCCAATGGAACCCGTCGAGTATCCACGGATAAACCGCTGCGCTCACAGCGGCGACCCAAATGACCCTTTGCGTCTCCAGCGATTGCACCGGCCTGCTCTCGGCGGTGACACCGTCCTGCCCAACAAGGCTGCTCATCGTGCGTCTCCCGTCAGCGCTCAACGCGCCTCATCTTGAAAAGTGCAGGCACGCTACCGTTTTTATGACATATCCTACAGGTACAAAAATCGTGAATTTGATTGGGACATAGCATGCGCAAAAATATGATCCGGAAAACCGGCGACCTACCGATGTTCCGGCAGATCTACCAGCGCTTTCGCGAGTCCATCAAAGAAGGCAAGCTCAAGGCCGGTGATCGCGTTCCCTCCATCCGCGCGCTGGCCTCCAACCTGAATGTGGCGCCGGGCACGGTCGAAGCGGCTTATCAGATGTTGATCAACGAGGGTTATTTCCTCTCGCGCGGGCCGGCGGGGACCATCGTCTCGCCGTTGATAAAACCCACCGGGCCCGCCCCACAGACGCCCTCGGCACCCTCCCCGCAACCCCGGATGATCCATGACGGTTCGCTTCCACTTCCCCTCCAGATGGGGCTGCCGGCGTTGGATGCCTTTCCAATGGCGCAGTGGAATCGTCTGGCCGCCCATGTGCTGCGGCATTCACAGCTGGAGGGCATGATTTACCCCGATGCCCGTGGTCATCCTCTGTTGCAGCGGGCAGTTGCCCGCTACCTGGGGGTGTCCCGGGGCATCACCTGCGCACCGGAGCAGGTGTTTATCGTGGCCGGTTACCGTGCCTGTCTTGATTTGATCTGCCGCAGCCTGTTGAACCAGAACGACCAATGCTGGGTGGAAGATCCCGGCTATTTCGCAGCCACCCGTTTCCTCAGCGAAGCCGGTGCCGAGCTGGTACCGGTGCCGGTGGATGTCGAAGGTCTGCGGGTAAGCGATGCCATCGAGCGTGCGCCGAATGCACGTTTTGCCGTCGTAACGCCCACTCACCAAAGTCCGCTGTGTGTGCACCTGTCCATGCCACGCCGCCAGGCCCTGCTGGAATGGGCCAATCAGCGCAAAAGCTGGGTGATCGAGGATGACTACGACAGCGAGTACCGCTACCAGGGCCGCATCCTGCCGGCCCTGAAAAGCCTCGATGAAGGCAACCGCGTCCTGTATTGCGGCACCTTCAGCAAAGTCCTCCTGCCCTCCTTGCGACTGGCCTACCTGGTGGTACCGAAACCCTTGATCGCGCGCTTCGCGCAGGTGGCGGACACGATGCACAGTCACTGCCCTCACCTGTGGCAAGTGACCACCGCCCAGTTCATCTATGACGGGCATTTCGGGCGTCATCTCAAGCGCATGCGCGAGCTGTATGCACAACGCCGCGACTTTATGATCGAAGCCATTGGCGCCGCATTCGGCCCCGAGTGGTCGGTGGATCATCAGGTCGGCGGCATGCACCTGGTATTACGTCATGCCGGGGAATTCGACGATCAACAAGCGGCCGCACTCGCCAAAAGTGCTGGGCTGAGTGTTCAGCCGTTGTCGGCATGGTATGTGTCTAGTGCACCTCGAAAGGCGTTGCTATTGGGCTTTACCAATGTGAAAGACCGTGAGCAGGCAACTCGTTTGGCCCAGCAACTTTATTCGGCAGTGATGAATAGCGCGGCTGGCAATAATACCAATTCCACGGCTTCCAGGTAGTCCATTTGTATTTGCTTGGGCAGCGTATTAGCGTTGGCCAATTCGGTTCAAATACCCCTGAGACTCAGCATGAAACTTTCACCTGCGGGACAACTTCCCCCTGCCATCAACACTCAAGCTAATCCCCTGCCTGCCGAGTCGGTCAGCGACAACGCGCTGGCCGAAGCGCCACCGCCCTTGTCTGTGCGCATCAATATTTCGAAAGAGGCGCGCGAAAAACTTGAAGCCGAAAAGTACGCCGATATTGATAAGGCACCGCTGCCGGACGACATCAAGGAAGTGCTGAAAACCATTCGAAAGTTGCAGGAAAAGATCGCCAAGGTCAGTGACGAACTTGCCAGTGTGATGAGCAATACCAGCCTTTCCGAAGACGAGCGCAAACGCAAACAACAAACCCTGAGCGCCGAACTGCAAAGTTTGCAGGGCGCCTTGAGCGATACGACCAGCGCGCTGAACAACGCCATGAGCCAGCACACTATGACCGGGGAGTCGCGACGTTTGGCGAAAAGTCTGATCGGTCTGAAATAGTCATCCAAACAATGCCATCGGCGAGCCTCGAGGGTCATGGCATGGCGCGGCTTTTTCCGCGAAATACCTCCAAGGCCACAATCACCGCCACCTGCCACGCCGCGCCCACGGCAAAACCTTGCCAGAACGCGCTGTCCACCGTCAGGCCGAGCAGAACCGACGCCATGATCGATAACAGGATTTCAGCCCGACGGCTCGCGGTCGTGCCAATGGGCTTGCTGTTCTTCATGCTCATGACGCCACCGCTCTCTACCGCACGACGGCTTGCGCGCCATGTGCCTCAAACCAATCCGCAACGTGGCCAACGGTACGGTCGACCACGTCCGGTTGTTCGTAATACTGGAAGTGATGGGTACCGTTCTCCCAGATCAGTTTTTTAGCGGCGGCGGGAATCGAGTCGAAATGACGGCGGGCGGCGGCCGGGTTCATGCAGGTATCCGAATGCACCACCAATGCCGGTTTTTTCAGCCGCGCAACGCCGGGTACGGTGGTGTACGCAAAATGGTCCAGGTCGCTCATGATGGCGTAGCGGTTTTCCCAGCCCTTGAGCGTCCAGGGACCGTACCAGCTCCAGACCAGCGGCCCCGGCAAGCCGGCATTCGAACCGAGCACAGGGTCGCCCAGCTCCGGGTTGACCAAGGGTTGATAGATGACTTCCCCGGTGGCGTCGTAGCGCGCCTTGGCCGCCCGTGCACGTTCCAGGCGCGCGGCGAGCAAGGCCTCCAGTTGTTCGGTGGTGGGCGCCGTGGCAGCGTCGAAAGGGTTTTCGCTGACGCCTGCGGCCAGCATGAACAGGTCGGTTTCACGGTCACGGTAATAACCGGTGACTGAAGCGACTGCCGTCACCCGTTCCTCATAAGAGGCGATATCCAGCATCTCGGGGCCACCCTGACAGATCCCCAGCAGGAACACACGCGTACGGTCGATATCGGGCCGGGCCAGCAAGGCATCGAGCGCGGCCACCACGTCCTGGTTTTTCATGCTCGGGTTTTCCAGCCGTCGCGGCATGCCGCCGCTTTCACCCACGGTACGCGGGTCGAAGGCCAGGGCCGCATAACCTTCGTCGGCCAGCCGAGTGGCGTACTGAGTGGGCGCCTGCTCCTTGGAGAATGAATACGGCCCCAGTACCACCACAACGGGAAACGGCCCTGCACCTTTGGGCCGATAAAGCACGCCGACAACAGCGTCGCCATGGGAATCGAAGGTGATTTTTTCTGCGATGTAATTACCGTGTTTGGACATATTCGCGCCTCCAGCGTCGTGAGTTTGCCGAGCTTATGGGATACTCACTGACGCGAATATGGCCACAATACTTGATAAATACATGAACACTGTTCAACAGTTCAAAGGCGTGGACTTCTTCACGCTCAGCGTCTTTCTGGCAGCGGCCAGGCACCTGAATTTCCGCGCAGCCGCACTGGAATTGGAAGTCACCCCCTCCGCCGTCAGCCATTCGGTCAAGGCCCTCGAACAGCGGCTGGGGGTGCGCCTGTTCAATCGAACCACACGCAGCGTGTCCCTGACGGATGCCGGCGAGCGCCTGGCCGGGAAACTCAACCCCGCTCTGTCGTCGATTGCCGATGCAATGCAGGAGACCGATGATCTGCGCACCGTTCCCGGCGGCACCATCCGGATCAATGCCAGCGAAGGCGCGGTGCGCATGATCTTTCGCCCGGTGCTGGCGCGCTTTCTGCGCGAACACCCTTCGATTCATCTGGATGTGGTCACCGATGGCAAGCTCAGTGACATCACTGCCGACGGCTTCGATGCCGGCATCCGCTTGGCGGAAGCCGTGCCCCAGGACATGATCGCCATTCGCCTGACCGACGACATCCGCTTTGCCGCCGTGGGTTCACCCGGCTACTTCGCCATCCAGGGTCGCCCCGACACGCCACAGGATCTTTACCGGCATGACTGCATCCGCTTCCGCTTTGACAGCGGCGCGCTCTACCGCTGGGAGTTTGAGCGTGAAGGTCGCAAGGAGGCCATCAATGTCAGCGGCCCGCTCACGCTGACCGACCAGCCGTTCATGGTCGAAGCAGCCATCGAGGGCGTAGGCATCGCCTTTGTTCCCGAACATCTGGCCCTTGAGGCTCTGGCCGATGGCAGACTGGAGCGGGTACTGGAAGAGTGGTGCCCGAGCATGCCAGGGCTGTGCCTGTATTACTCGGGCCATCGCCATGTGTCGGTCGCGCTTCGTGCGTTGATCGCCGCTATTCGCCGGGGTGAACCCTGAAACAACCCGACACCTGCCACAGGCGCCGGGCTGCCCGGCTCACAACCCCGTATTGATCGACTGCGCCGCCTCGAAAAGAATCTGCGCCACAAAGTCGATTTCTTCCCGGGTGATGATCAGCGGCGGCAGGAAGCGCACGGTCGCGCCGTGGCGTCCGCCCAGTTCGACGATCAAGCCATGCTTGAGGCACGCCTGCTGGAATGCCTTGGCCCGCGCCGTGTCCACCGATGGATGGCCCTGCACATCGACGCTGCCGTGGGGGTCGACGATTTCCATGCCGAGCATCAAGCCCCGACCACGCACGTCGCCGATCCAGGCGAATTCGCTTTGCAATGCGTGCAATTGCTCGCGCAAATGCGCGCCCACGGTCTCGGCATGCGCCGCCAGGTCATGGTCGCGAATGAAACGCAGCGTTGCGGTGCCGGCGGCCATGGCCAACTGATTGCCACGGAAGGTGCCGGCGTGTGCGCCGGGTTGCCACACGTCCAGGGATTCGTTGTACACCACCACCGACAGCGGCAGTCCGCCGCCAATGGCTTTGGACAAGGTGATCACGTCCGGCGTGATGCCTGACTGTTCAAAGCCGAACATGCGTCCGCTACGGGCGATGCCGCACTGGATTTCGTCGACGATCAGCGGGATGCCATGGGTTTTGGTCAAGCGCCGCAGTTCCTGCAACCAGCGGTCCGGCGCGGCAATCACGCCGCCCTCGCCCTGGATCGGCTCCAGGATCATCGCCGCCGGCAGGGTCACGCCGCTTTCCGGGTCGTTGAGCAGGTGTTCGAGGTAACGCACATTCAGGGTGATGCCCTGGTCACCGCCCACCCCGTACGGGCAGCGGTAATCGTGGGGATACGCCAGGCGTTGCACGCCGGGCATCAGGGCGCCAAGCGCGTTCTTGGGCGACAGGTTGCCGCTGATGGCCAGCGTGCCCAGGGTCATGCCGTGGTAAGCGCCTTCGAACGCGAGTACCGAGTGACGGCCCGTGGCGGTGCGGGTCAATTTGAGCGCGGCTTCCACGGCGTCGGCGCCGCTGGGGCCACAAAACTGGATGCGTGCGGTGCGCGCGAATTCGGGCGGCAAACAGCCGAAGATTTCCTGGACGAAGGCGTCCTTCACGGGCGTCATCAAGTCCAGCGTGTGCATGGGTAGGCCGGCGGTCATCAGTTGGGTGATGGCTTCGACGATGACCGGGTGATTGTGCCCCAGCGCCAGGGTGCCGGCGCCGGCCAGGCAATCGACGAACACTTGGCCGCGACTGTCCTGCACGTAGATGCCATGAGCGCGTTCGAGTACCAGCGGGATGCGTCTTGGGTAACTGCGGGCGTTGGATTCCTGCCGTTGTTGACGCTCCAGCATCGGCGTCGGGTCAAGGCAGTACGGCTGGGAAAGCCCGGTGTGCAACAGGCGCAGCTGTGGCGCGCCGCCCGTCGTGGCAGTCGAAAAAGCAGTCATGATGTCCTCCATGGAGGCTGGGTTCGAGAGCAAACAAAGCCGCCCGGACACGCGTGCGCCAGGCGGCGACAGCCTTGCAACCAGGCGCGGGGAAACCTTTTCCCCGCGCCTCTGGGTTTACATGTCGTAACGCAGCACCAGACCGAACGTGCGCGGGGCGCCCACGTCGATGATGTCGCCAATGCGGTTGCTGGTGACGTATTCCTTGCCGAACGCGTTTTTCAGGTAACCGGACACGGCGACGTTCTTGGTCACCTTGTATTCGGTGCTGAAGTTGGTCAGCACGTAGTTGTCACTGCGGCGCACCTTGCTCACATTGCCGTTGCTGTCGAACTCGAAGTCCGATGGCGCGGTGCTCTGGTAGGTGACGTCGGTGTTGAGGGTCAGGCGCTCGTTCCAGCGGTAGGTACCGCCCACCGACATCTTGTATTTCGGCGAGTAGAGGAACGGCTCGCCACTGCGATCGTTGCCGTCGCCGGTATTGAAGTCCTTGTACTTGGAGTCGGTCACGGCGCCATTGACGTTGAGGGTGAACTGGTCGCCGAAGTCTTTTTCGACCGAGACCTCCAGGCCCTTGATGTCACTGCGACCGGCGTTGTACACGAGGAAGAAGTCACCCGACGGGTCAAGCACGCTGACCTGCTGGTCCTTCCAATCGGTGTAGTACAGGTTGGCCCGGGCACGCAGGGTCTTTTCCATGAACGAGCCACGGTAGGACAGCTCGTAGTTGGTGGTGTATTCCGGATCGTACGCCTGGTGACCGCCACCGGCCCGCACGTTCACGCCGCCGCCACGGTAGCCTTTCTGCACCATGAAGCCGACGTACTGATCGGGGATGAACTGGTAGTCGATGCCGATTTTCGGCAGGAACGCGTTGAAGGTCTTCTTCACCTTGCCGGGGCTGGAGAAGTCGTCCTGCTTGATGTCGGTGTCGTTGATCTCGTAGTCGTAACGCAGACCGGTGATCAGGGTCCAGTTCGGGGCGAATGTCCAGTCGACCTCGCCGAACAGCGCGGCGTTCTTGATATCCACATCGCCCTTGGCCGCGCCGCGCTGAACGTTGTTGAACAGCAGGCGGTCGTGGAAGGCGTTGGTGGTATGGCCGAAGTACAGGCCGCCGAAACTGCGCACCGTGTCGGACTCGTAACCCAGGCGCAGCTCCTGGCTGAACATGTCGCCGGACTGCTCACGCAGGATCACGTTGTTGACCTGCGCGGTCTGGTCGAAGTCCTTGCGCGCGGTGTAGGCCGAATGGGTGTAGGTGGTCAGGTTGGTCAGCGTCCAGGCATCGTTGAGGCGCCAGTCGATCTTCGCGCTCAGGGTGTCCTGGTTGAGGTTGTCGAACGCCTTGGTGTTGGAGGCGATCTTGTAATACTGGACCTTGTCGCCGATGCGGGTGATCGAGTTGTCGCCCTGGCGGTGTTCGTTGTGCGCGTAGGTCAGCAGCACATCGGTGTCGTCGTTCGGGGTGATCAACAGCTTGCCGCGGTAGTTGCTGGTGCGGTGCGGGTTGGCGTCGTCGTGATTGGTGGTGTTGCGGATGTAGCCGTCGCCGTCCTGGGTGTCGATGGCGATGCGGCCGGCGATCTTGTCGTCGACGATCGCGCCACCACCGGCCACGGCCACGCCGTGCTCACCGTAGTTGCCGACGTTGGTCTGCGCCGAAAAGGACGGCTCGAACGTCGGGTTCTTGGTCTGGATCACCACCGCACCGGCCAGCGAATTGCGGCCCTGGGTGGTGGACTGTGGACCGAGCAGCACTTCCACTTGCTCGACGTCCCACAGGCCGACAGGGCTGAGGGTCAGCGCGCGGTTGGGTTGCTGGGCGCCGTCGACGAATACCGACACCGCGCCGTTGAGGGTCGCCGGGCCCTGGTCGTCGAAACCCGACACCGGCACGCCGCGAATCCCCCAGTTTTCGTTGCCGGCCTGGTTGTACACGCCAGGGGTGCGGGCAAACACGTCGATCAGGTTGTGATCAGCCTTCTCGCGCAGTTGCTGTTCGGTGACCACCGCTACACTGGACTGGGTTTGCTCCAGGGTGCGGTTGATTTTTTCACCGGTCACCGTGATGGGTGCAATCTCCATCGCGGTCGGCTGATCCTCGGCCCACGCCGTGTTTGCAAGGCACATCGCGGACCCGACTGCCAACGCAAGTGTAGTTTTCTTGAAATTCACGCCCCGCTCCCCTACCACAGATATTTGTATTTTTATCAGTTGGCAAAATGCTGTTTGAAGCCAGCCGGCCGGAGTCTAATCCAAAAAAAATATTAAAGGAACACTATTGATAATCCCTCTCATTCACACCTAGTATGCTGCGTGTAACGCATTCAACACATTTTTGCTTACATATTGGTGAAGGCCACTGCCCTGCTTCCACGGCCTGCTGTAACGCTGTCTCAGCGCCAAAAAAAACGAACAGGATGTACAAAGAATGACTGCAATCGAACACCCGTCTGGACGTTCCGAGTCTTTCTCCGCCGAGGCACACCGCCCGGCGTTACTGCCAAGGAAGGTAGAAGCGAGCCCAGGACAATCGATCCATGCGCTCGACCCCGCGATTCGCGACAGCCTGGACGAAACCCTGCGCACCGTCGGTGGCGTGCTGTTTCGCGGCTTCAACGTCGCCACCCCCATCGACTTCAAACGCTTCGCCGCCAGTTTCGGCGCGCCGCTGGCCAGCTACGAGTTCGGCTCCACGCCCCGCAGCAAAGTGTTCGCCGGGGTCTACAGCTCCACCGAATATCCCGCGCACCAGTTCATCCCCTTGCACAACGAACAGGCCTACACCCGGCCCTGGCCGTCGCGCATCTGGTTTCACTGCATCAAGGCCAGCGAGACCGGTGGCGAAACGCCGATTGCCGACAGCCGCCTGATCTACCAGCGCATGCCCGCCGAGATCCGCGACCTGTTCGCCAGCCGTGAATTGCTCTACGTGCGCAACTACAGCGGGGCCCTCGACCTGCCGTGGCAAAAGGTGTTCAACACCGAAGACCGCGCCCAGGTCGAGCGTTATTGCCAGGACAACGGCATCGAGTGGGAGTGGAAAGCCGACGGCGACCTGCGCACCCGCCAGCGTTGCGCCGCCGTCTTGCAGCATCCGGAGACCGGCGAGTGGGTGTGGTTCAACCAGGCGCACCTGTTTCACGTCTCGGCCATCGAACCCGCCGTGCGCGCCAGCCTGCTGGCCGCCGTGGGCGAAGAAAACCTGCCCCGCCACGTCTACTTCGGCGACGGCTCGGCGATCCCCGACGCCATGCTCGACAGCGTACGCGAGGTGTATCGCCAGACTGCCGTGAGCTTTCCCTGGGAGCCCGGCGACATCCTGATGCTCGACAACCGACTGGTCGCCCACGGGCGCAATCCTTATACCGGTGACCGCAAAGTCATCGTTGCCATGGCGTGAACCCCACCATGTTTGCATTCAATCACTGGATCCAAGTGCTGGAGGCCAACGCCCTGCACTTTCCGCAGCGTGCCGCCGTGCATTTTCTGGCGGATGGCGTCGAGATCGGCGAAAGCCTCACCTTCCGCCAGTTGCACGAACAGTCCCAATCCCTTGCCGCCGCGCTGCAAGCGCGCTACGCCCCGGGTGACCGGGTATTGTTGATGCTGCCCAGCAGCCTCGACTACGCCCGTGCCTTTTGCGCCTGCCTGTATGCCGGGCTGATCGCCGTGCCACTGTTCCCGCCGCCATCGCGCAAACCGCGCCACCTCGACCGCGTGCGCAACGTGGTGCTGGACGCGCAGCCCGCGCTGATCCTGGCGCCTGCCGACCATTGCGAAAACCTGCGCGAACTGGTGGAACAGCGCGTCGACGTGCTCACCGTCGGCGATCTGGGCACCCCCCCTGCCAGCCAGTGGCAGCGCCCCGAAGTGGACGGCGCCACCGTGGCGTTCCTGCAATACACCTCGGGTTCCACCGGTACGCCCAAAGGCGTGGAAGTGCGCCAACGCAACCTGATCGCCAACGTCGAACTCATGCGCCAGGCCTACGGCTTCGACGAACACGGCGCCATGGTCAACTGGCTGCCGCTGTACCACGACATGGGTCTGATCGGCGGCCTGCTGGCCCCACTCTACAGCGGCATGCCCTGCTACCTGATGGCCTCGCAGACCTTCGTCAACGCGCCGTCCACCTGGCTCCAGGCGATCAGTCGCTACCGCGCCACCGCCAGTTTCGCCCCCAACTTCGCCTACGCGCTGTGCAACCGGGTGGTCAGTGACAGCCTGATCGCCCAGCTCGACCTCAGCGCCTGGCAACACGCCATCAACGGCGCCGAGCCGATCCACCCCGGCACCCTCGAGGCCTTTGCCCAGCGTTTTGCCGCGTGCGGGCTCAACCCGCTGGCCATCAGCCCTGGTTACGGCCAGGCCGAAGCCACCCTGTGCGTCAGCGCCACTCCCGCCGATGCCCTGCCGGTGGTGTTGCGCCTGGACAAGGCCGTGCTGGAAACCGGCCATGTGGCGCTGGCCCAGGGCGATGCCGCCGCCGTGGAGTTTGTCGCCTGTGGCTACCCCCAGGCCCTGCACCGCATTGCCATCGTCGATCCCAACAGCCACGCGCGCTGCGCCACCGACCGTATCGGCGAAGTCTGGCTGCAAGGCCCGAGCAACGCCGAAGCCTACTGGCAAAACCCCGACGCCACGCGCACGGCCTTCCAGGCGCAGATTCTCGATGAGCCCGGCCATTACCTGCGCTCCGGCGACCTGGGTTTCATGCACGAAGGCCAGGTGGTGATCTGCGGGCGCCTCAAGGATTTGTTGATCCTCAACGGGCGCAACCTGTATCCCCACGACATCGAGTTCGCGATCACCGACAGCGAACCGGGCATCCGCACCGGACGCATCGCCGCTTTCTCGGAAATGGACCCGCTGCTGGGCCGCGAGAAACTGGTGATCGTCGCCGAGCCGCAGCGCAAGTACGTCGACCCGGCCCATCACCCGGCGCTGTTCGCATCCCTGCAGGACGCCGTGCGGGAAGCCGCCGACTGCGGCATCGACCAGATCGTGCTGGTGGAAGCCGGCACCATCCCCATGACCACCAGCGGCAAGATCGCCCGCCAGGGTGCCCGCGCCCAATTGGCCGCCGGCACCCTGAGCATCATCGCCCAGAGCGGCGGTCAGCCGGCCACGCAAGCCAACGCCCTGAACGCTGTTGAACTGCGCCAGCAACCCACGCCGGCCCACTGCCGCCAATGGCTGCAACGCACCTTGCACGAGGTCAACCCTTACCTGGCATTCGACCCGGCGCTGAGCCTGATCGGCGTCGGCTTGGACTCCATCGGCGTGATCGACTTCGCCGCGCGCCTGCACCGCGACCTGGGCTGGAACCTCGACACCCAACGCCTGTTCGGCGCACAAACCCTGGGCGACTGGACCCTGGCGTTGCAAGCGTTCCTCGCTGAAGCCACGCCGGGGACACGCCCCATCGCCAGCCCCCATACGCCGGACCACGGTCGCCAGTCCTTCGCCCAGAGCCGCCTCTGGTTCCTGCACCAGTTGAACCCGCAGGACACCCGCCACAACCTGGTGCTGCACCTTAGCCTGCAAGGCGCGCTGGATATCGACGCGCTGTCGCAGCGCCTGAACGTCCTGGTTCAGCGCCACGGCGTGCTGCGCACGGTGTATCGCGATGGCGCCGACGGGCCGCAGCAACAGGTCTTGCCCGCCACAACCGTGTCGCTCAACCGTCATACCAGCCTGCCGGAGTGCCTGGCCCAGGAACACGCCACACCTCTGGACCTCGAACACGGCCCGGCGCTGCGCGCGCATCTGATCAGCCAGGATGACCACCATGACCTGTTGCTGACCCTGCACCACATCGCCTTCGACGGGCGTTCTGCGCAGCTGCTGCTGGCCGAACTCGCGGGCCAGGGCGACGTATCCATGCCCGTGCAATACCTCGATTTCGCCCAGTGGGAGTCCACGCACTGGACGCCACAACGCATCGCGACGCACCAGGATTTCTGGCGCGAACACCTGGCCGGCATGCCGCAAACCCTGGCGCTGGGCGGCAGCGGCCACACCCAGGCCGAACACAGCCTGACGTTCAACGTGCCGCAAACCACCTGCGATGCCCTCGCCAGCCTGGCGCGGGAACACGGCATGACCCTGTTCATGCTGTTGCTGGCGAGCTATCAACTGGTGCTCAAGCAGTTGGGCGGCCAGCAGCGCTTCTTGCTGGGCACCGATGTCAGCGGTCGGCCTTTGGCGGCGCACAACGAGGTGATCGGCTTCTTCGTCAACCAGCTCACCTTGCGCTGCGACCTGAGTGGCAGCGCGACCCTCGCGACGTTCTTCGCGCAGGTCCGCGACGAGGCACGCCAGGCCTACGCCCATCAGGACCTGCCGTTCGATCTGGTGGTGGCTGCGCTGTCCCCGCAACGCCGCCCGGGCCATTCGCCGTTGTTCCAGGTCAAGCTCAACTATCAACCGTCGCGCGTCGCCGCCACCCATATCGCCGGTGCGCAGCTCAGCGCCATGGACGTGGCTCAGGCGCCGGGAGATTTCCACCTGGTGCTGGACCTGGTGCACGGCGGCAGCGGCCTTGACGCGACCCTCAAATACCGTGGCGAACATTTCGACCAGGCGCGCGCCCAGCGCCTGCAACAGCTGTGGACACGCCTGCTGGATGAGGCCCGCGACCTGCTCGACGAACCGCTGCCCGCTGTCGCCCAGCGGCTCGATGACTGGGACCAGGCAGTGCGCCGCGAACAGCAGCAAGCCCAGGCCCAGGCCGGTCGCAGCCAGTTGCTGCAAACCAAACGTCGCTCACTGACCCTTTGATCAAGGTGGATGCCTGTATGTCCAATGTGCCCCCCTCGCCGCGCGCCCTCGGCAGCGTGCGCCGCAAAGCCATGAACGTCGAACGGCAACTGGTCAGCGAACGCCTGCTCAGCCCCGACCACGCCTTGCCGCTGGTGATCGAACCGGCGGTGCCCGGCGTCGACCTGGTGGCCTGGGCGACCGCCGAGCGCGACGCGCTCGAGCAAAAACTGCTGCAGCACGGCGCCTTGTTGTTTCGCGGCTTCGGCGTGGCCTCGGTGGAACAGTTCGACCAGGTCATCGCCGCGCTGTCCCCCGGTGCGCTGGAGTACATGTTCCGCGCCTCGCCGCGCACCCGGGTCGGCGGCAACATCTATACCTCGACCGACTACCCGGCCGACCAGATGATCTTCCCGCACAACGAACACTCCTATTCACCGCGCTTTCCCCTGCGGCTGTTCTTCTATTGCCAGTTGCCCTCGCAAACCGGCGGCGAAACCCCGATCGGCTCCACCCGCGCGGTCAAGGCGCGGATCAGCCCGCAGATCGAAGCACGCTTTCGCGAAAAAGGCGTGCTCTACGTGCGCAATTACGGCGACGGGTTCGGCCTGCCCTGGCAGAGCGTATTCCAGTCCTCGGACCGCAGCGAAGTCGAAGCCTACTGCGCCAGTGTCGGCATCGAAGTGGAATGGAAGGAACACAACCGCCTGCGCACCCGTCAACGCGGCCCGGCGGTGGTGCGCCACCCGCGTACCGGTGAGGAAGTCTGGTTCAACCACGCCACATTCTTCCATATCAGCACCCTGCCCCCGTCTATCCGCGATTCGCTGCAAGGCAACTTCCACGACCTGGACCTGCCCACCAACACCTTCTACGGCGACGGCGAACCGATCGAGCCGCAGGTACTCGAAGCATTGCGTGCGGCCTACCTCGACTCGCTGGTGCGCTTCAGCTGGCAACAGGGCGACGTGCTGTTTATCGACAACATGCTGGCGGTCCACGGCCGCGAACCCTTCACCGGCCAGCGCGCAATCATGACCGGCATGGCCGAGGCCCTGCTGTCGACCGACGTAGCCGTCTGAGCGGCACTCCGTACAACCCCATTTTTGCAGTTGAGTTGAACATGAACGGACTTCAAGGCTTTCGTATCTCACCGCAACAGGCCGCGCTTTACCCGCATATCCATGGCAACACCGCCCACCCTTTCAGTTGCCAGCTGCAATGGACACTCAGCCAGCCGGTGGACGTCGACGCCCTCAACCGTCGCCTGCAAGCGTTGGCCACCGACAGCGAAATCCTGCGCACGCGGCTCACACCCGTGCCCGGCCTGCGCCACCCGGTGCAGGTGATCCACGAACAGTCCTCGCTGACCGTGGGCACGCGCGACCTGCGTCACCTCAGCCACGCCGAGCAACAGACCGCGCTCGCCCGGCCGCAGCATGACGGCAGCCTGCCGCTGGCCGTGACCCTGGCGCAGCTGTCCGACAGCCAATCGGTGTTGAGCCTGGTTGCCGCCAGCAGCCATTTCGACCTCGCCAGCCTGAAGCTGCTGGCCGTGGCGCTGTTGCAAGAAACACCGCCGGACCTGTCCGAAGCCCTGCAATACGCCGACTACGCCGAATGGCGCTGGAGCCTCACCGAAGACGAGCCCGAACACCCCGGCGCGCACTTCTGGAAACCCTCCACCGACAACGAACCCCACAGCCTGCAACTGGCCCTGGAAACCCCCACGGACAGTGGCTTTGCACCCGGGCGTATCGAACTGACCCTGCCCGGCCACCCGGCGCTTACCGCGGAATTGGCGCTGGCCGCCTGGGCCGTGCTGCTGGGGCGCTTGTCCGGGCAGCAACAGGTGCCAGTCAGCCTGACCCACGAGAGCCGGGGGCCGGAACTGGACAACGCCCTGGGGCTGTTCGAACAGCGCTTGCCGCTGCGCCTCGACCTGCATGCCGAGGCCACGTTAATCGAACAAAGCCGCCAGATCGCCCGCGCCGTCGAACAGGCCAGCGGTTGGCAAGACTATTACACCCAGGACCTCACCCAGGGCTATGCCTTCGCCTGGCGCACCGCAGACGCCCGCGAGCATCACGCCAGCGCCGTCATGGGCCCGGTCAAGGCGGGTCTGCAGGTGCATCAATATCCCGACCGCCTGAACGCTCAAGTCATCTACGACCGTCACCTGCTCAGTCACGACGCCGCCGCATGCCTGGCCGAACAATGGGCGCAACTGCTGCACGCGGCGTTGGCCGCACCGCAGCAGCCTTGGGCGCAACTGCCCATGGGCGGGCCGCTGCAAGCGCGGATCATCGCCGGGCAGCCCCAGGTGCCCGCCGTTGAATCGGTCACTCTGGTGGAGCTGATCGCTCGCCAGGTTCAGCGCAATCCCGGCGCGGTCGCCCTCAGCGATCAACAGGGCGACTTGAGTTACGCCGAGCTGGATGCCCGCGCGACCCGACTGGCGCACCAACTGGTGGCCGCCGGCATCGGTGCGAATGTGCCGGTGGGCATCCTGTTCCCACGCAGCAACAACGCCATCGTGGCCATGCTCGCCGTGTTGAAAGCCGGCGGCGCCTACGTGCCGGTGGACCCGACCTACCCCGAGGACCGTCGCGCCTACATGCTGGCCGACAGCGCCATCGCCCATATCGTGGTCAGTCCGGACCTGGCCGACAGCGTACCCGCCAGCCTGCAACGTTTTGTGCTGGACGACCATCAGCCCGATGACGCACAGGCACTGGCGCCCCTGCCGCTGCCCGCCGCCGATGACCTCGCCTACCTGATTTACACCTCCGGCTCCACCGGCGCGCCCAAGGCCGTGGAAATCAGCCACGGTGCCCTGAGCTTTTCCACCCAGGTGCGCATGGCGGCTTATGAAGCGCCGGTGCAGGCTTACCTGCTGCTGTCCTCCTTCGCCTTCGACAGCTCGGTGGCCGGGATTTTCTGGACCCTCGCCCAGGGCGGGCGCCTGGTACTGCCGGCGCCCGGTGAAGAACTGGACATGCCGCGCCTGGCCAGGTTGATCGCGCAACATCGCGTCAGCCACGGCCTGTCGTTGCCGTCGCTGTATCAGGCCTTGCTCGATCAGTTGCCACTCAGTGCCGCCGGCCACAGCCTGCACGCCTGGATCGTGGCCGGCGAGGCCTGCCCGCCATCGCTCATCGCCCAGCACCGCAAAGCCCTGCCCCAGGCCCAACTGGTCAACGAATACGGCCCCACCGAAGCCACGGTGTGGGCGACGTACGAGGTGCTCAACCCCGATCGAGCGCTGACCATCGGCCGCCCGATCGCCGGCATGGACCTGCGCGTGTTGAATGCGCAGGACTTGATCTGCGGCATCGGCGAGCCGGGGGAAATCGTGCTGGCCGGCCCGACCCTGGCCCGGGGTTACCGCCACAAGCCCGAAGAAACCGCCAAGGCCTTTGTCACCCTGGCCGACGGCACCCGGGCCTATCGCACGGGCGACCTGGCCTGCTGGCTCGCGGATGGGCGCCTGGCGTTTCTGGGGCGCAAGGACCATCAGGTGAAAGTGCGCGGCTATCGCATCGAGCTCGGCGAAATCGAACGCCAGCTGTGCAGCCACAGCGACGTGCGCGAAGCGGCGGTGATCGTGCAGGAACAGCCCGCCGGCAAGCGTCTGCTGGCCTACGTGCTGGCCGCCCATGGCTACGCACCGGATTCCGAAGCGCTCAAACGCTACCTTGGCGAACGCCTGCCGTCCTATATGGTGCCGGCGCGGGTGCTGACCTTGCCGGCGTTCCCGCGCACGCCCAACGGCAAACTCGACAGCCGCCAGTTGCCCGACCCGGATCAGTTCGACCAAAGCACCCATGTGGCGCCGCGCACGGCCATGGAAACCACCCTGCACGGCATCGTCGCCGGCGTGCTGAAGCTGTCCAGCGTCAGCGTCACCGACAACTTCTTCGCCATTGGCGGCGACTCGATCCTCAGCCTGCAAGTGGTGGCCCAGGCCCGCGAACAAGGCATCGCGCTGTCGGCCAAGCAGGTCTTTGAGCACCAGACCCTCGCCGCGATGGCCGAAGTCGCCCAGCCCCTGGATGCCAGCCACGTCGAGCCCCAGGTCGCGAGCACCGAATTCAGTGCCTCCGGCCTGTCGGATGACGAACTGCAGGCGCTGATGGCCGAACTCAACGACGCCGACCTGTAACCGCCGCGCCGCCTCACTGCGCTATCGCCGTTGCCCTTTTTCTGCAGGACGCTTTGCATGACCACCGAAAACACCGCCCGCAACCCGATTGAAGACATCTACCCGCTGTCGCCGCTGCAACAGGGGATGCTGTTCCACTCCCTGCTGCATGAAGACTCCGGTGTGTACCTGATGCAGGACCGCTACCGCATCGGCGGGGCCATCGACGAAGGGGCATTCCTGGAGTCGTGGCGTCAGGTGGTGGCGCTGCACCCTTCGCTGCGCGCCAGTTTCCAGTGGAAAACCCAGAAGCAACCGGTGCAGGTGATTCACCGCGAGGTCAAGGTGCCGCTGGACACCCTCGACCTGCGTGCATTGGCGCCCCATGAGCAGGAAGCGCGGATTCGCGCGTTGCTCGAAGACGAACAGAAAATCGGCTTCAACCTGTCGAAACCGCCACTGATCCGCTTCCGCCTGGTGCGCCTGGGTGACGAGTCCTACGAGTTCATCCGCAGCTTCCACCACATCCTGATGGACGCGTGGTGCATTTCCCTGGTGACCGTGGACTTTCTCAAGGTCTACGAAGCGCTGTGCAACCAGCGCACGCCACAGCTCAAGAGCCCACGCCCGTTCCGCGACTATATCCAATGGCTGCAACGCCAGGACGCGGCCAAGGCCGAACAATTCTGGCGCGGCCAGTTGCAGGGCCTGAACGCGCCGACGCCACTGACCGTGGACAACGGCACCAACCGTGACCGCTACACCGACGCGGTGTTGGTCGACGATCAACTGGTGCACCTCAGCGCGACGCAAACCCAGGCACTGGCAGCGTTCTGCCGCAGCCGACGGATCACCCCGAACACCTTCTTCCAGGGCGCCTGGTCGTTGTTGCTCTCGCGCTACAGCGGCCAGCGCGATGTGGTGTTCGGCGTCACCGTGGCCGGGCGTCCGGCGGAACTTGCCGGCGTGGCCGAAATGATCGGCCTGTTCATCAACACCCTGCCCCTGCGCGTCAGCGTCGACCCACAGGCGCCGCTGGGTGACTGGCTCAGCGACTTGCAGGGCCTGAACGTCGCCATGCGCGACTTCGAACACACGCCGCTGACCGATATTCAGGGCTGGAGCGACTTCCCCCGTGGCGAAACCCTGTTCGACAGCATCCTGGTGTTCGAAAACGCCCCCATCGACGAGCAGATCCTCGACGGCGGTTTCCAGTTCAGCCTCGACGGCATGGACCACAGCGTGCACACCCACTACGGGCTGACCGTGGTGATTCTGCCCGGCGAAGAGCTGGGCATCCGCGTGTCCTACGACCGCGAACGTTTCGACGCCGCCACCGTGGCGCGCCTGCTTGGCCATTTGGTCAGCCTGGTACACGGCATGCTCGCCGCGCCGCAAGCGCCATTGGGCAGTTTCGAACTGCTGGCGGCCGACGAGCGTCAGCAGTTGCTCCGCGACTGGGCGCTCAACCCCCACGATTTCCCTCTGGATAACAGTTACGCCGAACTGTTCGCCGCCCAGGTCGCGCAACGCCCTGACCAGGTGGCGGCGGTGTGTGACGGCCAATCCTTGACCTACGCCGAGCTGGACCAGCGCGCCACCCGCCTGGCCCACGCCCTGCGCGAAGCCGGGGCTGGCGAAGACCAACTGGTGGCGCTGGTGGCGCCCCGCGGGCTGACCCTGCTCACTGCCATGATCGCGGTGTTCAAGGCCGGCGCGGCGATGCTGCCGCTGGAGGTCAACCACCCGCCGGAGCGCCTGCGCGAAATCCTCACGCTGTCCCGTGCCCCGCTGCTGGTGGCGAGCGAGGCGTGCAGCGGCCTGCTCGACCCACTGCTCAGCGGCCTCGATCAGGTACCCACGGCGCTGTTCGCCGAAGCCTGCTGGAATACGCCGAACGACGCACCGCTGCCGCTGGCCGGCACGCCCCACAGCCTGGCCTACGTGCTGTTCACTTCCGGGTCCACCGGCACGCCCAAAGGCGTGATGATCGAACAACGCGGCATGCTCAATAACATCTTCGGCAAGGTCCCGTCCCTGGGCCTGAGCGCCACCGACCGCATCCCGCAGACCGCCTCGGTGGCCTTCGACATTTCCGTGTGGCAGTTCCTCGCCGCGCCGGTACTCGGTGCGACCGTGCACATTCTGCCGGATGAAGTGGCCCACGACCCACAACGCCTGTTGCAGGTGCTCGCCCAGGAACGCCTGGGCGTGCTGGAAATCGTGCCGAGCCTGATGCGCACCCTGCTTGCCGTGTGCCCATGCGACCTGCAACTGCCCGACCTGCGCTGGGTGCTGCCCACCGGTGAGGCCCTGCCGCCGACCGTGGCCCGCGACTGGTTCGCGCGGTTCCCCGACATCGCGCTGATGAATGCCTACGGCCCGGCGGAATGCGCCGACGACGTGGCGTTCCAGCCGATTGTCGAGGCGCCCGCCGCCCATATCAGCCACATGCCCATCGGCCAGCCCACCGCAAACAACCGTTTGTACGTGCTGGACGAGGCGCTGCGCCCCGTACCGATAGGGGTACCCGGCGAAATCTGCGTCGGTGGCGTCGGTGTGGGCCGTGGCTACCTGCACGACCCGCAGCGCACCGCCGAAGCCTTTATCGACCACCCGCAGCTCGACGGACGTCTGTACCGTACCGGCGACCTGGGCCGCTGGCGGGCCGACGGGGTGATCGAATACCTCGGGCGCCGTGACCAGCAAGTGAAGCTGCGCGGGCATCGCATCGAACTGACCGAAATCGAACACCGCCTGGCCCAGCACCCGAACGTGCGCGAAGCCGCCGTACTGTTGCGGGAAAACAGCGCGGGCGAAGCCTGGCTGGTGGCCTACTGGTCGGCCCATGACGACAGCCTGGGCAACGACGGCCTCACCGAACACCTGCGCACGCAATTGCCGCCGTACATGGTGCCCGCCGCGTTCGTCTGCCTGGAACGCTTGCCGCTGAACAACAACGGCAAAGTCGACCGCAAGGCCCTGGCAGCCCGGCAACTGGACTGGGCCGCCGACACCCGCGAAAGCATCGCGCCCCGCAACGCACACGAAGCTGCCGTGGCCAAGGTCTGGGCCGAAGTACTGGGCCGTGACAATGTGGGCGTGGAAGACAACTTCTTTACCCTGGGCGGCCACTCGCTGCTGGCCACCCAGATCGTCGCGCGCCTGCGCAGCCACTTCAAACTCGACCTGCCGCTGCGGGTGCTGTTCGAACAGCCCACCGTGGCCCTGCTGGCCGTGGCCATTGCCGCTCGCGAGGCCCAGGCCGCCGCGCCGCAAACCACGGCCATCAGTACGCCCAGAGCCCAGCCGCGTCCGGCCCTGCTGCCGTTGTCGTTCTCGCAACAACGGCTGTGGTTCATCGAACAACTGACACCGGGCACCACGCTGTTCAACATCCCGTTCGCCCTGCACCTCAAGGGTGAACTGAACGTCGCCGCGTTGCAGGCCAGCCTCGACGACCTGCTGGCGCGCCACGAAATCCTGCGCACCGGCATCCGCAGTGTCGACGGCGTGCCGAGCCAGCACATCAGCCCGGCCCTGAGCATCGCCCTGCCGTTCGAGGATTTGTCCGAGCTGACCGCCACCGCCCGTGAAGGCGCGCAGTTCAATGCCCTGCAAGATACCTTCGAAGCCCCCTTCGACCTGACGGAGCCGCCGCTGCTGCGTGCACGGCTGCTGAAGGTCGCGCCGGACGAACACGTCCTCGGCATTGCCCTGCACCACCTGGTCTCGGATGCCTGGTCGGCCACCATTGCCCTGCGCGAACTGGCCCTGGGTTACGAGGCCCGCTGCAATGGCAACGCCGCGCAATTGCCGGCGTTGCCATTGCAATATGCCGACTTCGCCCTGTGGCAGCGCGACCACCTGCAAGGCGCCGAACTGCAACGCCAACTCGACTACTGGACCCGCACCCTGGCCCGGGGCGACAGCGATGGCAGCCCGTTGCTCGCCCTGCCCACCGATCATCCACGGCCTTCGGTGCAAAGCTACCGCGCAGGCCTGGTCCAGCGTGAGCTGAGCACCGCGCTGAGCAGCCAGGTACAAGCCCTGGCCAGCCGCCTGGGCACTACCCCGTTCAGCGTGCTGTTCGCCGGTTTTGCCGTGCTGATGCACCGTTTGAGCGGCGATGCCACCGTGCTGATCGGTACCCCGGTCACCCATCGTGAACAACCGGGCACCGAAGGTTTGCTGGGGATTTTGCTGAACAACCTGGCGATCCGCGCCGACTTCAGCGCGCAGGCGGACTTCACCGCGCTGGTCACCCAGGTCGCCACCCGCCTGCGTGAAGGCTTGCAACATCAGGACCTGCCGTTCGAGCAACTGGTGGACAGCCTGCAACTGCCGCGCAGCCTCAGCCACGCGCCGCTGTATCAGGTGATGGTCGCCCAGCAGCTGGCCATGGAGTCGCGGTTGCAGTTCCCGGGCCTGACGTTCGACGCCCTCGACACGCCGCTCAAGCATTCCGAATGCGACCTGGACCTGCACGTGCTGTGCCCGGCAGGCGCGCCGATCCAGCTGGAATTGATGTTCGCCCTCGACCTGTTCACTGCCGACAGTGCACGCCAGACCCTGGCGCGCCTGGAACACCTGCTGACGCAGATGCTCGCCGAGCCACAGCGCGCGGTCGCGGCCCTGCCGTTGCTGATGCCCGAGGAATGGCAACGCACCGTGGTCGAGTGGAACCGCACCGAGATGGACGTGCCGCGCCACCTGACCTTCGCCCAGTTGTTCGAACAGCAGGCCGCACGCACGCCGCAGCGCGATGCGCTGTGCTTTGAAGGCCAAAGCCTGAGCTATGCCGAACTGAACCGTCGCGCCAACCAGCTCGCCCATTACCTGCGCGCGCAGGGGGTGGTTGCCAATCGCCCGGTGGCGCTGTGCGTCGAGCGCTCACTGGACCTGCTGGTCGGTCTGCTGGGCATTCTCAAGTCCGGCGGCGCTTATGTGCCGCTGGACCCGACCTACCCGGTGGAGCGCCTGGCCTACATGCTGGAAGATGCGCAACCGGCGCTGTTCCTCGGCCAACAGGGCCTGCTGGAACAACTGGGCAACGACCTGCCGCGCCTGCGCCTGGATACCGACGCGGCGCTGTTCGCCGACCAACCCCAGGACAACCCTGCGCCCCTGTCCGGCCCCGACGACCTGGCCTACATCATGTACACCTCGGGTTCGACCGGTAAGCCCAAGGGCACCCTCGTCACCCAGGGTTCGGTGGTCAACCTGGCCTGGGCACGCATCCACGGTCTGTACCGCCGCTATAGCGACCAGCCGATGCGTACCAGCTTCAACTATTCGTTCGCCTTCGACAGTTCGGTGGCCGAGCTGATCCTGCTGCTCGATGGCCACAGCCTGTACCTCACCCCCGAAGAGGTGCGTTACGACCCCGAGGCGCTGGCGCGGTTTTTCCACGACACCCGCCTGGACGCCTTCGAATGCACCCCGGCGCAACTCAAAAGCCTGCTGGAAAGCGACGGCGTACGCCGGGGCGACACCTACCTGCCGCGCTTCGTGCTGTTCGGCGGCGATGCGGTGGACGCGCAACTCTGGCAACGCCTGCCATCGATTGCCGGCAGCCGCTTCTTCAACACCTACGGCCCCACCGAATGCACGGTGGATGCCACCGGCTGCGCGGTGGACGACTACCCGCAACGGCCGATCATCGGGCGCCCCATCGCCAACGTGCGCACCTACGTGCTGGATGCCTTCCTCAACCCGCTGCCGGTGGGTGTGCCGGGCGAACTGCATATCGGCGGCGCCGGAGTGACCCAGGGTTACCTCAACCGTGCCGAACAGACCGCCAAGGTCTTTATCGACGATCCGTTCTCTGCGGTGGCCGGGGCGCGGATGTACAAATCCGGCGATCTGGTGCGCTGGCTGCCCGACGGCCAGCTGGAATACCTCGGCCGGATGGACCATCAGGTGAAAATTCGCGGTTTCCGTGTGGAACTGGGCGAGATCGAAACCCTGCTCGGCGCCCAGCCTGGAGTACGCCAGGCCGTGGTGCTGGCCCGTGAAGACGTGCCCGGCGACAAACGCCTGGTGGCCTACGTCACCAGCGACCGGCACGCCGAGGTGAATGCCTGGCGCCAGGCCCTCGGCGCCGCCCTGCCCGACTACATGGTGCCATCGGCCTTTGTGGTACTCGACGAACTGCCGCTGACCGACAACGGCAAGCTCAACCGCAAGGCCTTGCCGGCTCCGGACAGCCACGCCGAACCGGATGCCGAGGACCCGCCGCGTACCGCCGCCGAACGCCAGCTGGCCGCGCTATGGGCCGAACTGCTCAATGTGCCGCTGAGTGGCATTGGTCGCGACAGCCATTTCTTCTACCTGGGCGGTCATTCGTTGCTCGCGGCGGTGCTGTTTGCCCGCCTGCGCCAACAATTCGCGACGGTGCCGCCGCTGCGCGCGGTGTTCGAACACCCGACCCTGCAAGGCCTCGCCGCGCTGTTGGCCGAGCCGTTGCACACGCCCGCCGCCGCATTCGTCGCCGCACCACGCCCGGCGCGCCTGCCGTTGTCGTTCGAACAGCAACGCCTGTGGTTCCTCGAGCAACTGAGCGGCGCCAGTGAGTACAACGTGGTCAGCGCCGTGGAACTGACCGGCGAACTCGACCCACAAGCGCTGCAAGCAGCGCTCAACAGTGTGGTGCAGCGCCACGAAAGCCTGCGCAGCCGTATCGTGCGCGAAGCCGATGGCGAGCTGGCCGTGGTGATCGAAGCGCACGTGCAGTTGAATCTCGACCCGTCGACGCTGGATGCGATCACCGATGAGGACTGGCGTCGCCAGACCGACCGCGCGATCCACGCCGCCACCGCACAACGCTTCGACCTGGCCAATGAAGTGCCGATACGCGCCGCGCTGCTCCAGCGCAGTGGACACGCCCAGGCCCTGTTGCTGCTGACCCTGCACCACTGCGCCACCGACGACGCCTCCAGCCAGAACCTGCTGGACGAACTGGCACGTTTCTACAGCGCCCAACGTCAAGGCTATACAGCCCAAGTACCGGCGCTGGCCTTGCAATACCCGGACTACGCGCTGTGGCAGCGCGAACCGGCGCAACAGGCGCTGTTCGACGGCCAGTTGGCCTACTGGCGCAACCAGTTGGAAGACAGCGGCTATCAACTGGAACTGCCCACCGACCAACCACGTCCGCACACCCTCGATCCGCTGGCCGGCGCGGTGCAGCTGCAATTGCCTGCCGAACTGGCCGGGCGTTTGCGCGAGTTCGCCCATCAGCGCGGCGCGACCCTGTACATGCTGTTGCTCAGTGCCGCGCAACTGCTGCTGGGGCGCTACGCCAACCAGCGTGATGTACGTATCGGCAGTCCGGTGGCGCAACGGCCACTGGCCGAGTTGCAGCCGCTGATCGGGTGTTTCGTCAACACCCTGGTGATGCGCGCCGACCTCGACCCGCAGTTGGACTTCAACGGTCTGCTGGCGCAGGTACGCAACACCGTGCTGGATGCCCAGCAGCATCAGGATGTGCCGTTCGATCAAGTGGTCGAACACCTCGCGCCGGAACGCAGCCTCGGCCAGACGCCACTGTTCCAGGTGCTGTTCGTGATGCAGAACGCCAGCGCCGATGCCAGCCCCTGGCAGGCATTGCAGGCGCAGGAACGTGCGGTCACGGCCCATGCCACTAAGTTCGACCTCAACTGGGAAGTGCACGACGGCGAAGTGCTGTCGGTCCTGCTCGAATACCGCAGCGCGCTGTTCAACCAGGCCACCGTGCAGCGCTGGCTGAGCCAATGGCAAGCCCTGCTGGAAAACATGCTGGAGACACCCCAGTTGCGCCTGGGCGAGTGGTCGCCGCTGAGCGCTGCCGAACGTCAACAGCAGCTCGAATGGAACCGTACCGCCCGCGACTACAGCGGGCCGACCGATTTGCATACGGCCCTGGCCCAGCAGGCGGCCTTGACCCCGAATGCGCCGGCACTGGTGTTCGAAGACCAGCGCTTGAGCTACGCCGAACTGGACCATCGCGCGCAAACCCTGGCCCGCGCCCTGCGCGCTGCCGGTATTGGCCGCGAATCCATCGTGCCGGTGTGCATGCAGCGCTCGGTGGACATGGTGGTGGCCCTGCTCGGCGTGGTGCACGCCGGTGCCGCCTGGTTGCCGCTGGATCCGGAACTGCCGGCAGCGCGCCTGGCGTTCCTGATCAACGATGCCGATGCGCAAGTCACCCTGACTCAGCCCCAGTGGCTGTCGCACTTGCCCGCAGGCCATCCAGCCTG